>CAIJGS010000022.1 GCA_903820285.1 uncultured Verrucomicrobia subdivision 3 bacterium
GGATCTGCTGTACATGGCCGGCGGCGGGATCATGGCGCATCCGCAGGGGGCGGCGGCGGGCGTGCGGTCGTTGCAACAATGGTGGGTGGCGGCGGTGGAAGGGCTGCCCGTGGAGTCGGCGATGGCAAAATATCCCGAGCTGAAACCCTCGCTCGATAAATTTGGAAAGAACGGCGGATGAAAGGTCGCAATTCACTACGGCTCGCATTTTACGCGGATGATTTCACCGGGGCCACGGACGCGCTGGAACAGCTCGCGCGCGCCGGGGTCCAAACCATGCTGTTCATTGCGCCGCCAACCCGGGCGCAGTTGAAACAGTTTCCGCTGCTCGAGGCGGTGGGCGTGGCGGGGGTGACGCGGTCGCTGCCGCCGGACAAGATGCGGGCGGTGCTGCGTCCGGCGCTGAAGCATTTGAAAGACCTCGGTGCGCCGCAGGTGCACTACAAGGTGTGTTCCACGTTTGATTCCTCACCGGCGATCGGCAGCATTGGCTGCGTGATGGAACTGGGGCAACGGTTGTTCAAAGCGCCATTTATTCCGCTCTTGGCAGGCGCGCCGGCGCTGGGGCGATATTGTCTCTTTGGCAATCTGTTTGCGCGCATGGGCATTGGCAGTCAGGGCGCGATTCACCGGCTAGACCGGCATCCTTCGATCAGCCGGCATCCGATCACACCCATGCTGGAAGCGGATTTGCGACAGCATCTGGCGCAGCAAACCAAGTTGAAGGTGGCGCTGTTTGATATTTTGCAGGTGGCCTTGCCGGCAGCGGAGGCGCGGGCGGCGCTGCGCGATCTGCTGGCGGAGCGGCCGGACGCGGTGCTGTTTGACGTGCTGGAGGCGGCGCACCTGGCGCACATTGGCGGCTTGCTGGATGAACGGGGCAGTGCGCGGAAGCCGTTGTTCTCCGTCGGGTCGTCCGGCGTGGAGATGGCGTTGACAGCTCATTGGAAAGCGGCGGGCGAATTGCGCCGGAGCCGGGCGCATTTGATCAAGGTGCGGCCGGTGAAACAGTTGCTGGTGGGTTCAGGCAGTTGCTCGCCGGTGACGCAGCAGCAGATGGATTGGGCCATGGAGCACGGATTTGCCGAAGTGGCGCTACGGGCCGGTGTGCTGGCGAAGGCGACGCGAACGCAGGCGGAAATGCAGCGGGCAGTGCGGGCCACGGTGGCGCTGCTGGAGCGCGGTCGCAGCGTGATTGTGCATACGACGCGGAAGGGTTCGGAGCGGCAGGTGGCGGAAGTGTTGCAGCAGGCCACGGCGAGTGTTTTGGGAACGGCCTTGGGCCTGGTACTGCGGAAGGTATTGTTGCAGGCGAAAGTCCGGCGCGTGTGCATTGCGGGTGGGGATACGTCGAGTTTTGCGGCGCGGGCTATGGGCATCAAGGCGCTGGAAATGGTGGCGCCGCTGGTGCCGGGTGCGCCGTTGTGCCGGGCGTTTGCGCCGGGGTCGCCGGCGGACGGGCTGGAAGTGAATTTCAAGGGCGGTCAGGTGGGTCCGAAGAATTATTTTGGAATTTTAAAAACCGGAAAGTTGAAAACATGAAACAGAAAACCCTCGGTCTGGTGCACACCTCGGCCACGTTGGTGCCCGTCTTTGGCGCGTTGTGCAAGGAATTATTGCCCGGCGTAAATGTCTTTAACATCGCCGATGACAGTCTGGTGAAAGGCATCATCGCCAGCGGCAGCCTGACGGCGGTGATTGCGCGGCGGGTGGCGTCGTATCTGGAATCCGCCGAGCTGGCGGGGGCGGATTACATCATGGTGACGTGTTCCTCGATCGGGCCGGCCGTGGAGGCGGGCGCAAAGCTGATCGGAGTGCCGGTGCTACGCGTGGACCAGCCGATGGCGGAGCGGGCGGTGGCGACGGGAAGGAAGATTGGCGTGGTCGCCACGCTGCGAACCACGCTGGAGCCGACGGCGGATTTGATTTCCCGGCGGGCGGCGCTTGCGGGCAAGCACATTGAGCTGACGGCGCGTTTGTGTGAAGGCGCGTTTGAGGCGCTGATGAACGGTGACGCGGCGACGCACGATGCCAAGGTGGCGGCGGCCTTGAAAGAACTTTCCCAGCAGGTGGACGTGATTGTGCTCGCGCAGGCTTCGATGGCGCGGGTGGTGGACACGTTGGCGGCGGAAGACCGGCGGGTGCCGATTCTGGCGAGTCCGCGCATTGCGGTGGAATATCTGGCGACGGTGCTGTGAAGGGCGGAGGAATTTTTTAACCGCGGATGGACACAAATGAGCGCAGATAGGGAAAACGGATTCTTTTCCATTAGATCAACGAACTGATGTATCCGCTGGGAAAATATATCTTGGGCGTGGTCGTCACCGTTTTGGTGATACTGGGGGTGGGTTGTTTGGGAGGCTGGCAGTCTGCTTTGGTTATCCTGACCTTGGGGGTGGCGGTGGGGCTGCGGTTTGTGCCATCGCTGCGGACGTATCAGTTCACGGCGTGGGTGATTGCGGTGGTGACGGCGGCGCTGATATATCCGGCGAATTTCCTGCACGTGGATGGATTCGACATGCGCAACAAGTGGGTGATGCTGGTGGCGATTCAGATGGTGATGTTCGGGATGGGGACGCAGATGAGTCTGCACGATTTTGCGGGGGTGGCGAAAAATCCGCGCGGGGTGTTGGTGGGCATTCTCTGTCATTTTTCCGTGATGCCGCTGGTGGGGTTTGCGCTGACAAAGATTTTCAAATTCCCGCCGGAGATCGGCGCGGGGGTGATTTTGATTGGCTCCTGTTCCAGCGGGCTGGCGTCGAATGTAATGGCTTACATCGCGCGGTCGAATCTGGCGCTGTCGGTGACGGTGACGGCGGTTACGACCATGCTGGCACCGTTTCTGACGCCGTTGTGGATGAAGCTGCTGGCGGGCACAATGGTGGAGGTGAGCTTTGTTAAAATGATGATCGAGATTGTGAAGATCATGATTGTGCCGATTGGCGCGGCTTTGTTGCATGATTATCTGAAACGGGCTTCGGGCCGCGGCTGGCGAGTGGTGTTGGTGGTGACGGCTCTGGCATTGGGGTGGCTGGGATTTCTGGCGCTGGGCGGCTGGGGCTGGCTGTCGGGTCAGGTGGGTGAAGGGGCCTTGTCGGTCATCGGATTGGGAGGGTTTTTGCTGAGTGCGGTGGTGATTGGCACGGGTTATCACGCCCTGACGCTCCGGCTGGCCTGGCTTGATCGGATCATGCCGACGCTGGCGATTGCGGGCATCTTATACGTGACGGCGATGACGACGGCGGCGGGTCGGGACAATCTGTTTAAGGTGGGGATATGTCTGGTCATAGCATCAGGACTGCACAACATGGCAGGCTTCTTCTTTGGTTATTTTCTAAGCCGGGGCGTGGGGTTGGACAAAAATTCCGCGCGGTCGGTGGCGTTTGAAGTGGGTTTGCAAAATGGCGGGATGGCGTCGGGTCTGGCCAGTGCCATGGGCAAGCTCGCCACGGTGGGCTTGGCCCCGGCAATCTTCATCGTGTGGATGAATGTCAGCGGTTCGATCCTGGCGAATTACTGGCGCAAGCGGCCGGTCGATTCCGTCAAACCTGAATAATTATTCGCGAGGCGCGCCCATTTTGTCGGCGGCCACGGCGATGAGGATGACGATACCTTTCACCACCTGCTGCCAGAAGGGGGAGACATCGAGGAGGAAAAGCCCGTTGTTGAGCACGCCGATGATGAGGCAGCCGAGCACGGTGCCGAGGATGGAGCCGCGACCGCCGCTGAGCGAGGTGCCCCCGATGACGACGGCGGCGATGGAATCCAGTTCGTAACCGAGGCCGGCCTTCGGGTCGGCGGCATCGAGCCGGGCGCTCACAATCAGGCCCGCGATGGCGGCGAGTCCGCCACCGAGCGCATAAACCCAGAGCTTGATGAGGTTGACGTTTAATCCCGAAAACGCGGCGGCCTTTTCGCTGCCACCTACTGCATAGATGTAACGGCCCAAAATGGTGCGCCGCGAAATGATGACGAACAGGGCCACAAGCAGGGCGGAGAGCCAGACGGCCATCGGCACGCCCAGCCAAAAGCCGGCACCGATGAAACCGAATTGTGGGCCGAGATCGGTGATCGGAAAACCGCCGGTCCAAAGCATGGTGAAGCCGCGCGCGATGCTCAGCATGCCCAGCGTGGCGACGAACGGCGGCAATCGGAAGCGCGTGATGGTGACCCCATTGATCAAGCCCAACCCCAATCCCGCAAGCAAGCCAGCGACCATGGCACCGAACGGCGTGAATTGCAGCACCACGCCAAAGCATTTCAGAGTGAGACCGTTTTTCAACAGGCCGGCGGCGAAGGCTCCGGCGAAACCAAGAATGGCACCCACGGAAAGATCGATGCCGCCGGTGAGGATGACGAGGGTCATCCCGATGGAGAGGCACAGGTTGACGGCGATTTGGAGCAGGATGTTCCGGCCGTTGGCGAGGGTGAGAAATTTGTCCGAAAGCAGGCTCAGGGCAATGATCATCACCGCCAGCGCGATGAAGGACTGGAAGCGTTTGAAATGGTCGGATTTGAACATGGCGCCGTTATTGATTGGAAGTTAGGCGGGTCATCACCGGGACGACATGCAAGGGTTTCAGGTCGCTCGATTCATCGGCCACTTCGGCGCAGCCGGCGAAGGCGATGTGAACGCCGACTTTGGCCTGGGTGCGCAAGGGCGGCAGCACGGCGGTTTCGACGAGGTGATTCAGGGCGGCGGAGATGTCGTTAAAATCCTGTGAATTCGGGTAGTCGCTGACATTCAGGAGACCGGTGCCGTCGCGCAGGGAATTGCCGAAGACGGGTCCGGCGGGGAGGGAGATGTCGGCATTGGTGCCGGTGGCGGTTACGGCCAGGCGAATTTCATCGTCCGAGACGGACACCACGCGGCCGGTGCCGGCGACGAAATAGAAATAACTTTCGCCCATGCCCACGCTACGGGCGAATTGCTTTTTGGCGGTGGCGGGATCGCTCTGGATGGCGGGCAAGAGCACGGTGGCGCTGACGGCTTTGTCCAGTGAAGCCAGCAGCCGGTTGGTCCAAAAGGTGCCGGCGAAATGGGTGGGGTCAAACGTGGCCGCCTTTTTCTCCGCCACGGCCTGTTGCAGGGGCACGACATGGAAGAGCGGAAACCGCCAGCCCAAGCCGGCGAGCACAATCATGAAGCTGATCCAGCGGAGCGCGCGCATGGGGGCTTATTTCTTGCCGTAATCGCCGTACTTGCTGACGTTTTGTTGTGTCACCAGTTCAACGGGGACGGGAATTTTCTGGGCGAAATCGCGTTTGCCTTTGACGTAGCTGTCGGCGTATTCGGCGGCCTGGCGGGCCATCAGCTTGGGGAATTGCATACCGGTGGCGGCGATCTTGCCTTCGGCGATGAGTTTGACCACGTCGTCCGCGCCATCGAAGCCGAAGACTTTGACGACATCAGCCTTGTTGGCGGTGACGAGCGCCTGATAGGCGCCCATGGCCATGGCATCATTGCCGCAGAAAACGGCTTTGATATTCGGATGAGCCTGGAGGATGGATTCCATGACTTCGAGGCCTTTGGCGCGGTCGAATTCACCGCTCTGCTGGGCGACCATTTTCAGGCCGGGGTAGCGGTCCACGACACTGTGAAAGCCCTTGGAACGGTTCCACGTATTATTGTCGCCGACGATGCCGAGGAGTTCGGCGTATTCGCCTTCTTTGCCCACGGTCTTCACAAAGTATTGGCCGAGTTTCACGCAGCCGGAATAGCTGTCCGAGAGCATCTGGGAGGTGGCGGCGTTGGTGGCGTTAATTTCGCGATCGATGCAAAACACGGGGATGCCCGCCGCCTTGGCCTTGAGCACACTGGCGATGGAGCCGTTGGCGTCGGTGGGGTTGAAGAGGATGGCCTGGTAACCGCCGGCGATGATGTTCTCGAAATTGGCGGCTTCTTTGGCGGTGTCGTTTTGGGAATCAAAAATGGTGGCCTCATAGCCGAGTTCCACGGCGCGGGCTTTGGCGGTTTCGCCGAGCACGACGAACCAGGGATTGTTCAAGGTGGAGACGACGACGGCGATCTTGTCCTTCGCGGCGGTTTGGGCGCTGGCGGCGGGGAGGAACAGGCTGGCCAGCACAGCGAGGCTGGCGGCGAGCAGAACTTTTAACAGGGATGTTTTCATGGTGAGTAGGAGTGGTTGGTTGCGCTTTGATTCGGGAATTTAGAGAACCCGTTTGACGGCCTGCTGCCAGCCGGCGTAAAACGTCTGCACCTGGCTGGCGGGCATCTGGGGGTGAAAGTTTTTCTGTTCGCGGGGCAGGGCGGCGAGTTGTTCCAATGAGGGGCAAAGACCAACGCCGGCCAGCCCCATCATGGCGGCGCCCCAGGCGGAGGATTCGGCGACTTCGGAGACGCACAGGTCGGTGCCGGTGATGTCGGCCGTGAACTGCATCAGGAAACTGTTCCGGGTGGGGCCACCATCGGCGTGGAGGGTTTGCAAGGTCACGCCGGCATCGGCGCGCATCATGTCGAGCACATCGCGGATCTGGTAGGCGATGGCTTCCTGCGCGGCGCGGACGATGTGTTCCTTCTTGGAAAAAGCGGTGAGACCGACGATGGCGGCGCGGGCATCGGGCGACCAGTACGGGGCGCTCAGGCCGGAAAAGGCGGGAACGAGATAGACGCCGCCGTTGTCGGCCACTGCGCGGGCGAGGGGTTCAATTTCGGAGTTGTCATGAATCAGGCCAAGCTGGTTTTTGAGCCAGGAAAGGGAAGCGGCGGAGAAATTGATGAGGCCCTCGAAGGCGTAGGTGGGTCGGCCCTGCCAGACCCAGGCTAGGGCGGTGACAGCGCCGGTGGCGGAGGTTTTGCAGGTATCGCCGACATTCAGTAACACGCTCGTGCCAGTGCCGAAGGTGGCCTTGGCGGTGCCGGGCAGGAAGCAGCGTTGCGCGAAGAGGGAGGCTTGGGAATCGCCCATGACACCGGCAATGGGCACGGCGGCGGGGAGAATGCCGTCCGCATCGGTAGTGCCGTAGGTGGCGGCGCTTTCGCGGACTTCGGGCAGGGCGGTGATCGGTACGTTGAACAGCTCACAGAGGCCGGCGTCCCACGAGAGCGAGCCGATGTCAAACAGCAGGGTGCGGCTGGCGTTGGTGTAATCGGTGGCGAAGACGGCCCCGTGTGTCAGCCGGTGGATGAGATAGGAGTCAATGGTGCCAATGATGGCGGTGCCATCTCGAAGGCGGGCGGCGATGTCGGGTTTTTCGGTGACCAGCCAGGTGAGCTTGGAGGCGGAGAAATAGGTGTCAATTTTCAGGCCGGTCTGGCGCTGGACGGTTTCGGCGTGGCCTTGGGACTTGAGTTGCTGGCAGAGCGCATCGCCACGACGACATTGCCAGACCAGGGCGTGATGCAGGGGGCGGCCGGTGGCGCGGTCGAATACGAGTACGGTTTCGCGTTGATTGGTGATGCTCAGGCCGGCGAGATCGGCCATGATGGAGCGATTACGTTCGACAACTTCCCGGATGACGGCGAGGACGTTTTGCCAGATTTCCTCGGCATCATGTTCCACCCAGCCGGGCTGGGGATAAATCTGACGGTGATCACGGGCGGCCTTGTCCACGATCCTGCCGGTGGCGTCGAAGAGCACCGCCTTGGTGGCGGAAGTGCTTTGGTCAATGGCGAGAACGTATTTCACAGCGAATGGGAGTCGATCACCGGCGGGGCGGGATTTTTGCTTTGTGGCAGCGGAATGATGTCGGGGGGCAGGAATTCGGTTTTGGCCGGCGGCGAGAGAAACGTTTCCCGGGTGTAAAAGAAGCGCAGGGTTTTCTTGCCCCACAACTGCGGGTGCATTTCATAGAAGGCATCGGAGCTATCCTCCGGGCCATATTCGCACATGGTGAAATGTACCAGCCGCAGCCAGGCCTGGGTCATGGTTTCATGATAGCCGCCTGTGGGTGATTCGGGGATTTGCTTGGCGGCATTGTAGGCTTTGATCCAGGCACGGATCTGCAACGCGGCGGTTTCCAGCGGATAGCGGCGCAGACAGATCCAGGCCAGCTTGATGTGCTGACGATGATGCCATTCGGCCAGCGGCCATTCGGCGGACTGGATTTGGGCGAGAAAGGCCCGGTCAGTGAGCGGGGGTATGTTTGGTTTTTCGGCCGCTTCGTTCATGGCGATTTTATGATTTGGCAGCCAGCAGTTGCACCATGCGTTCGCTCAACCCTTCCATCGAAATGCCATAATGGCGGAAGATGTCGGCTTGCGCGCCGGTGACAGTATCTTCATCCGGCATGCCGGTGATGCAGAAAGGCACGGGGATGCCGGCCGGCAGCAGGACAGCGGCGCAGGCCTCGCCGAGGCCGCCGTGGACGCTGTGTTCTTCCACCGTGATGAGGGCGCGGCATTCGCGTCCGGCCTTCAGAATGGCGGCGGTGTCGAGCGGTTTGATGGTGGGCAGGGAAAGGACGCGACCTTTCAAGCCCTGAGATTCAAGCTGGCCGGCGGCGAGCACTGCATGAACCACGGTTTCGCCGGTGGCGAGGAAGGCGAAATCGCTGCCGTCGCCGATTTGGATGGCTAGCCCGGGCGTGAACCGGGTGCCCGGCGCATGCAGATCATACATGGGTGCCTTGCCAAACCGTACAAAGACCGGCTTGGGCGATTGGGCGGCGAAGCGGATGGCTTCGCGGGTTTCAAAATTATCCGCCGGGACAATGACGATGAGATTGTGAATGGCCCGGAGGACCGCGAGGTCGTGCAGGGAATGATGGGTGGTGCCCAGTGCGCCATAGCTGACGCCGGAGCTTATGCCGATCAAGGTGGCGGGGACATCCGAGTAGCAGATGTCGTTCTTAATCTGTTCCAGTGACCGCGCCGTGAGAAAACAGGAAGGCGAGACGCCGAACGATTTTTTACCGCAGGCGGCGAGGCCGGCGGTGATGCCGACGAGATTTTGTTCGGCAATACCGACTTCGACGAGTTGTTTGGGCAGCGCCTGGCCGAAAGGGCCGAGCTTGCCGGAGCCGCGTGAATCGCTGGTAACGGCGACGATGTTGGGATTGGCTTTGGCCAGTTCCATCAGCGTGGCGGCGAATTCATCCAGGTTGGCGCGGCCCATTTTCAGGCCGAGCTTTTCCGCCATGGCTTTGGCGGCGGGCGAGTACATGGACGGGGCGGGCGCGCTCATGCGACCTCCTTTAATTTGGCTTCGATGGCGGCGAGTTCCGCCAGGGCCTGTTTCAATTCAGTTTCACTGGGCACGCCATGATGCCACTTGGCCACGTCTTCCATAAAGCTGACGCCTTTGCCTTTCACCGTGTTGGCAATAACGCACGTCGGCTTGCCCGGCTCGGCGGGATGGGACAAAGCGTTGGTAAGCGCGGCAAAGTCATGGCCGTTGATGACTTTGACGGCCCAGCCGAAGGCGCGAAATTTTTCATCCAGCGGTTCGTTGCTGCACACATCGCGGGTGCGGCCGCTGATTTGCAGGGTATTGTGGTCAATGATGGCGGTCAAATTATCGAGATCGTAATGGGCGGCGGCCATGGCGGCCTCCCAGTTGGAACCTTCGGCGAGTTCGCCGTCGCCGAGCAGGGTAAAAACCCGGTACGGTTTGGCGTCGAGCTTGGCGGCAATGGCCATGCCGGTGCAAATGGGCAGGCCGTGACCGAGCGCGCCGGTGTTCATTTCAATGCCGGGAATGTGGCGCGTGGGATGGCCCACGTAGTGGGACCGGTAGTGGCAAATGGTATCCAAATCTGATGCGGGGAAAAATCCCCGATCGGCGAGTACGGTGTACAATGCCTCGACGGCATGGCCCTTGCTTTGGACATAACGGTCGCGATCCGGGCTTTGAGCGGTGGCGGGCGACACATTGAGAATGCGGTTGTACAGCACGTTCAAGATGTCGAGGCAGGACAGACCGCCGCCGGTGTGGCCGGCACCGGCATGCGAAATGACCAACAACGTCTGCCGTCGCAACTGGACGGATTTCAGCGCGAGCTCGTGGTCGGATAACATTGGTTGGCCCATGATCAATCCTGCGGTGCGTTGTGGTGGTGCACGTCCCAGCCGAAATAATTGCGAAACGCCTCGGCCAGAATGCCGGCGGATTTGGACTGGGTCATGACCACGTGATGTTCAAAGCCTTCGCGGCAGACGTGGTGCATGAGGTTTTGGAGACGCGGAATTTTGGCGACGGCGCGGTTGCCGAAGGTGTCGAGCGGATCGTTGGTCAGCTCGCCTTCGCCCACGTAGGCGCGAATCCTGCCCTCGGCATCGGCGGTGGTGAGGCGGCCGAAGGTGAGCGGCCCGCCGGGGGTACGGCCATCGAGTGCGCCGTAAGTATTTTCCACGCCGAGGATGCTGCCGAGGATGGGGGCGGTGGAAATCTTGATGTCGGGCAGAAAACTTTTGGCCCAGTTACCGCAGTGGAAGAGCACGCACTTATCGTCGTCTTCCGCATAATTGTTATTCCAATCCACCAAGGCGGCGGGCGTGCTGCCGGCCAGCTGCATGGCGTACATGGTGAGAACGCCGGTCACATCCACTTCGCAGGCGCTGGGCAGAAACTTGTCGCTCATCATGCTCATGAGCGTGCAGACGTTGCAGCCAAAATTCTGCTGCACTGAGGTCCAGCATTGGATGGCGGTGGCGTCGATCGCGTTGGCATCCATCCAGTCGGTGAGGATGACGCCGAGCTTGGCCATCTGGACGAGTTTGGCGGGCGGCACGCCGGGGGCGGGCGCGTAGCCGGTAATTTCGGCCAGCTTGGCTTTCACGGCGGCGGCCTGGGCGTCGAGCTTGTCGGCCTTGCCCAGAAATTCGGACAAATCCACGGTGGTGACGCTGATGCCGTGGCGTTCGAGCAGCTTTTCCGAGTAACGCACGGTGTTAAACGCGCCGGGCCGGGCGCCGACGGCACCCAGGCGGACGCCGCGCACGCCGTTGACCACCCGGCACACGCCGAGGAACTGCGACAAATCGTGGACGAAACTGGCGGACGTCGGGTGCGACACGTGCTTGCCGGTGAGGGAGAACTTGATGCCGGCCTGCACCAGGTTATTGCACACAGAAATCTTGCCGCAATAGGCATCACGGCGGCGGGCGGGGGAGAGCTGGGCCAGATCATCGGGGTAGCCCTGGATGAGCACCGGGACATTCAGCTTGGACAGTTTGAGCGTGTCGGCCACGCCCTTTTCGTCGCCGAAGTTCGGCAGGCAGACGAGGACGCCGTCGATTTCACCGGCGTGCCGGCGGAAGAGTTCGGCGCATTTGCGGGCGTCGGCATGGGTCTCGACGCCGCCGAGCTTGGAGTCGGTTTCGGCGAGCTGGATGGCTTTGATGCCGAGTTTGGCGAAGAGGGCGGCGATGTCCCGGCGCGCCTCGGTGACGAGCTGGTCGGGGAAAAAGTCACGGTTGCCGTAGATGACGCCGAGCACGGGCGGTTTGCTTTTGATCGAGTTCATGTTCAGGGAATTGTTGTTCCTAGAGAATTCCCGCCCGCGCCCCAGAAGCCAAGCGGTTTCTTTTGAAGAAACGCCTGTTTGGCATTATTATCAAATAGTTTGGCGATATAAATATGACCGGAAATGCCCAAATGGGTTAAGTATAGGTGTCCCAATTAACCGCTCATGCGCTTTATCCATGCAAAGGCTCGAATGACGCGGCTGCCCCTGCTTGCAGTGGCGGCCGGAGCGCTGGCTTTGGCACTGTCGGCCGGGGCGGGGGAAACACTGCATTTACCGGTGTCGGCGGCTGGTTTCACTTTGGGCACGCAGATTTCCGCGAATGGCGAATCCAACCGGCTGGAGCTGACACTGGACCGCACGGTGGCGCTGCCCTTTGGCCAGTCGGCCCTCAAGCAAGGGGTTGCCCTGGCGGCGTATGGACCGGATCCGGCCAAACCCTACTTTACCGTCCGTTTTGCGATGCCGATTCCGCCGGAGAACGCGACCAATGAGGTGGCGGCCCTCGCGGGACTCGATCCGCAAGTATTCACGCACAATCATTCGCCGGGGTTTGAAATCCTGCCGAATGGCGATGCGCTGGCAGTCTATTTCAGCACCCCGCCGGGCAAGAGCGAGAGTGATCCGGAGACGTCTTTTATCCAGGCCCGCCTGCGTTATGGGGCGGAGGATTGGGATGTGCCGGAACTGTTTTTCAAGCTGGAGAATTACAACGACCAGTCGGGTCTGCTCTGGCGGGATGGCGGCAAGATTTGGTTTTTCGGCGGTGGACGCGGGCTTTCCGACTGGGTGCCGTTTAAGATGGCGGTTTCCACTGATAATGGCGCTAGTTGGACGCTGTCGCTGCCCCAACTGGACCAGCCCATGACCAATGTGACGGCGCAGCCGATCACGAGTGCGTTTCGCGGTCCGGACCAGTCCATTTATTTTGCGATGGACGGGGACAAGTCCACCAGTCTCTTGTGGCGCAGCCAGGATAATGGGATTCACTGGCACGACATGGGCGGCCGCACGGGTGGCCGGCATACCGTAGTGGTGCCGCTTGCGGACCAAGGCCCCTTGCTGGCGATTGGCGGCAAGAATAATTCGGTGGACCATTGGACGCCGCAATCCGTTTCGACGGACTGGGGCGCAACTTGGAGCAAGCCGGTGGCCGGGGCGTTTCCGCCACTGGGCAGTGCGCAGCGGCCCTCGTTGATCCGGTTGGCGAACGGCGATCTCTTTTTTGTCAGCGACGCCTACATGCATAAGAAGGAAATCGCACCGCCGGCAGGCTGGAAGTACGGCAACGATTGCTTTGTGGCCATTTCGACAAATCAGGGTGTTTCATGGCGCGTCAAGCCGCTGCCGGTGCAGTTGCCGAATCATGAGCACCGTCATTATGGCACGGTCGGCTACGTTACCGCGCGACAGGCACCGAACGGAGTCATTCATGTGCTGACCACGGAGACGCAGCCGTGTTTGCATTATGAGCTGAACGAAGCGTGGATTTTCTCGGATGCCGGTGATATTCCGCCGGAGACGACCGGCGGCGTGGTGAAAAGTTTTTCGGAATCCTATCCTAACGGAACTTTGCGTTCGGAATGGAGTGCGCGGATTTGTCCCGGCGGCCGATATCTGCTGGAAGGCCGGGAAACGGATTATTACGACACGGGCACTAAGCAGCATCAGGTGACGTATGCCAGCGGCCGCAAGACGGGTGAAGAAATTTTCTGGCAGCCGGATGGCACGAAACGCTGGACCTGGGTGCATGATCTGGCGGATGGGCGGAGCGTGTGGGTTCAATTCTGGCCGAATGGCCGGCGAAAGCTGGAGTCCAACTGGAATACGTACCCTCAGGCGCGCGATTTGAAGCGGAGCTTTTTCGGGCTAGTGGCGGATGGTCCGGTGCGGCAATGGGACGAAACCGGCCGGTTGACGTACGAATATCTTTTCAAGCAGGGCGAATTCGGCGGCGAAACTACGGGGCGTGAAAGGAGTTTAAGTCAATAAGATGAACTCCCTGCGCACATTGGATCTGGTGGTGATTGCGGCCTATTTTGTCGCGGTGGCGGGCATTGGTCTGCATTTTGCCCGGCGGCAGACCACAACCGAGGCTTATTTTGTGGCCCGGCGTTCGATCCCGTCCTGGGCGATGGGCATGTCCATTTTTGCCACCATTATCAGCAGCATCACGTTCGTGGGGTATCCCGGGGCGGCGTTCAAAGGCAACTGGAGCATGCTGGTGCCGGGCTTCATGGCGGTGGGCGTGCTGCTGCTGGTGGGCACGACCCTGATCGCTTTTTTCCGGCATGCCGTAGGCATGAGCGCGTATGAATATTTTGAAAAACGGTTTGGCTACGGGGCGCGGGCGTACAGTGCCTTGGCGTTCACAGCCGGACATTTTTCCAAGATGGGTTTCGTGCTGTTTACCATTACATCGGCGATTTGCGGGATGACCGGCTGGGATAAATATCAGGTAATTGTGGGGGTGGGTGCGCTGACAATTGTCTACACCCTGCTGGGCGGTCTGGAAGCAGTGATCTGGACGGAAGTATTGCAGGGGATCGTCAAGCTGATCGGCGTGGTGGTGGTTATTGGCGTATTGTTTTCCATCATGCCGGGCGGGCCGGCGGCGGCGTTTCACCTGGCGGCGGAGCACAATAAGATGAGTCTGGGCAGTTTTGATTTTGACCTTTCGAAGGACGGCGGTTTCTGGGTGATGCTGCTGTACGGTTCGTTCTGGTATTTGCAGAAATACGCGGCGGATCAGACGCTGGTGCAGCGTTATCTGGTGGCAAAGACCGATCGCGAAGCGCTGAAGGGCGTGGCGATGGGCGCGTTGCTTTGCGTGCCGGCATGGACGGCGTTCATGCTGATCGGCACGTTGCTGTGGGCATATTACCAGCTTTCGGGCGAGGTATTGCCGGCGCAGATTCATGACGGCGACGGCAAGATTTTGAGCGACCGGGTGTTCCCCTTTTTCCTGACGACGAAGATTCCCGCCGGGCTGGCCGGAATTTTCATGGCGGCGCTGTTTTCGGCGGCGATGTCCACGATGTCCTCGGACCTGAACTGTCTGGCGGCCGTGGGGGTGGAAGATTATTACCGGAAGCTGCGGCCGTCGGCGACCGACCGTCAGCGGCTGTTTGCGGGGAAGCTGATCGTGGCAGTCTGCGGGGCGTTGGCCGTGGGCATTGGCGCTTTCATTGCCCGCAAGGGGGACAGCGCACTGGTGTTGTATTACGCGGCCACTTCGATTGTTTCCGCCGGGCTGGCGGGGATGTTTTTGCTGGCGTTTTTCAGTCGCCGGGCGAACCGGCAGGGCTTGTGGATTGGGATTGCTGCCGCCCTGATTTTTACCGTGTGGGCCACATTGACCGGCGGCAAATACAAGATGGTGGATCTTGGTTTTAACTTTACCTGGCCGGACGTGATGATTGGCGTGGTTGCCCATTTGATCGTGCTGGTGCTGGGTTATCTGGCGAGCTGGCTGTTTCCGGCCGATACCAATTTGAAATCGGAATGGACCTACTGGGGCTGGCGGGAAACCCGCAAGACGCTGGGCATGGAAAAGCTGGCAATGACAACGATGGAGGCCAGCCCGTGAACAGTGTTACGCTCCAGCAACCGGCGCGAATTGTTTTTGGCAACGGCTGTGCGCCGCAATGCGCGGAATTTCTGGCGCAGCGCGGCGTGAAGCGCGTGCTGCTGGTCACGGGCACGCCGGTGCTGCCATTGCTGGACGGCGTGCTCGCAGCCTTGCAAGCGGCGGGAATTGAAACGCTGCCACCGGTGCTGGTGGATGCCGAGCCGACCCGCGAAAAATTTGAGACAATTTTGCAGCTGGCGCGCGTCCGTCAAATTGATGGCGTGCTGGGGATTGGCGGCGGAAGTGCGATCGATGCGGCCAAACTGGTGGCGGCCCTGACCCGCAGCCGCCAGACGATTCCGGAGGTTTTTGGAATTAATTTGCTGTCCGGCCGGGAGCTGCCGCTGGTGTGCCTGCCGACCACGGCGGGGACGGGCGCGGAAGTGTCGCCCAACGCCATTTTGCTGGATGAAACGGACGACCTCAAAAAAGGCGTGGTTAGCCCGTATCTGGTGGCGGACGCGGCGTATGTGGATCCGCTGCTGACGCTGACGGTGCCGCCCGCAGTGACGGCGGCGACGGGATTGGATGCCCTGACGCATTGCATCGAGGCGTATGCCAATAAATTTGCGCATCCGATCGTGGATGTCTATGCCTTGCAAGGCATCAAGCTGATCGCCGCGAATCTGTTGCGGGCAGTGCGTGATGGCGGCGACATCGAAGCCCGGGGGGCGCTGGCGCTGGGGAGTCTTTATGGTGGGCTGTGTTTGGGGCCGGTGAACACGGCGGCGGTGCATGCGCTGGCGTATCCGCTGGGCGGGCGGTTTCACATTTCGCACGGGGTTTCCAATGCAGTGCTGCTGCCACATGTGCTGCGGTTTAATTTCCCGGCGGCGACGGAGCGGTACGCGGAAGTGGCCGGCGCCCTGGGCGTAACCCGGAACGGCTCGAGCCTGTCGACGGCGGAGCATGGCGTGCAATTTTTGTCGCAGTTATCGCGCGACTGCGGCGTGCCGCAAACGCTGGCCGAACTGGACATTCCACGGGACGCGATTCCGTGGCTGGCAAAATCGGCGATGTCGGTGACGCGTCTGTTGAAAAACAACCTGCGACCGCTGACGGAAGCGGATGCGCTGGCCATTTACGAGGCAACATTTTGAAATGAAGAACGGTTCCAAATATCATGGTGCGGTGGTGCCACTGGTCACCCCCTTTACGGCCGGCGGCGGGCTCGATGAGCCGGCGCTGGACCGGGTGGTGGATCTGATGATCGCCGGCGGCGTGGAGGGCGTGTTTGTGCTCGGCACCACAGGTGAAGGCGCGCACGTGCCGCGCGAACAGCGCCGGCAACTGGTGGCGCAGACCGTGCACCGCGTCAACGGGCGGGCTCTGGTATTCGCCGGTTTGGGCGATGTCCGGGAATCCGATCTGGCGGAGGCGAACCAGTTTTTTGGCGTGGGCGCAGATGCCGTGGTGGCCCATCCCCCGATTTCAGAAAAGGTCAAACCGGAGCAGCTGCAAGTGTGGTTCAAAACCCTACTGGACCGGCTGGAAGGACCGCTGCTGTTATACAACATGCCCATGACGACGGGCATGTCCATTCCGCTGGAGACGGTGGAACAGTTGCTGGGACATCCGCGGCTGGCTGGCATCAAGGATTCGGAAAACAATCCGAAACGCCTGGAGGAGCTGCTGAGCCGGTTTGGCGGCAAGAAGGATTTCTCGGTGTTCGTCGGTGTGGGGGCGCTGATGGAAAAAGGTCTGAAGCTGGGCGCGGACGGCATTGTGCCCAGCGTGGGCAATCTCATTCCGGACGTGTGCCATCAGCTGTGCGTGGCGGCGCGGAAGACGGATGCCGCCGGCATGGCGGGTCATGTTTTGCGCATGAACACGGTGGCTTCGCTTTACCAGAAGGGGCGTACACTGAACGAATCGCTGGCGGTGCTGAAGGCGGCGATGTTTTGCCAGGGCTTGTGTGCGCCGGACGTGCTGCCGCCGCTGCACCGGGTGTCCGAGGCGGAACTGGAAAAAATCCGCCGGCAGATGACGGAACTGCACCTGCTGAACGGAAAATGAAAACCACCCGGCCAGTTCTGGCATTGACGATGGGTGATCCGGCAGGGATCGGCCCGGAAATCTGCGTGCGCGCCCTGACCGAACCGGCGGTATTAAAGCGGTGTGTGCCCGTGCTGTTCGGTGATGCCGGCGTACTGGCGCGGCTGAAGATGGCCAGCAAGGCAAAGTTTACGACGGTTTCCCTCCAGGAATGGGCACAGCTTTCAAGGCCGACCAGTCCGTTGGTGGTGGATTGTGCGGCTATTGCGGCCGCCAAAATCAAGCCGGGAACCATTTCGGCAGCATGCGGTCGCGCGGGATATATCTTCATTGAAAAGGCCATTCAGGCGGCACTGGCCGGGAAAGTAGATGGCGTGGTGACGGCTCCGATTCACAAGGAATCGCTCAATCTTTCGGGTGTTAAATTTCCCGGGCATACGGAAATTTTCACGGCGCTGACCAAGGCCCCGCGCAGTTGCATGATGCTGTATTCGGACAAGCTGACGGTGAGCATGGTCACGACGCACATCGGCTATTATGAAGTGCCGAAGAAGCTGTCGGTGGAACGGGTGTTGAATGTGATCGAACTGACGGCGCAGACGATGCGGCTGATGCTGCAGCGTGAACCGCGGATTGGCGTTTGCGGATTGAATCCGCATGCGGGCGAACACGGTCTGTTTGGCCGGCGGGAAGAAGAGCTTTTGGTGGAACCGGCCGTCGCTGCGGCGCGCAAAAACGGGGTGGATGCGGTGGGTCCGCTGGTGCCGGACGCGGTGTTCACCACCGGGCAGCGGAAGAAATACGACGCGATTGTGACGCTGTATCATGACCAGGGGCATATCCCGTTCAAGATGCTGGCGTTTGATACCGGGGTGAATATTACTTTGGGCCTGCCGATCATCCGGACCTCGGTGGATCATGGCACGGCTTTTGACATTGCGTGGCAGGGGAAGGCGGATCCGACGAGTCTGTATTCGGCCATCAAGGTGGCCGCGGATCTGGCCCGGGGCCGACAGAAAGGAGCCCTATGATTGGAGTGATTGCGGATGATTTGACGGGCGCGGCTGAGTTGGGCGCGCTGGGATTACGCCATGGCCTGCGGGCGGAGATTATCCGCAGCGGCATGCCAGGCGGCGAGGCGGATCTGGTTTGCGTGGACACCGATTCACGTTCGGCCAATCCGATGGAAGCCGGGAAGCGCGCGGCGGCGGCGGCCAAAATGCTATGGGGCGCCGGGGCCAAATGGATTTATAAGAAGGTTGACTCGGTGTTGCGCGGCAATGTGACGTCGGAGGTGGAGGCGGTGCTGCGGCAGTCGAATTTCAACCGGGCGCTCCTGGTACCGGCGAATCCGTCGCTGGGGCGGATCATCCGGGATGGCGAATATTTTGTGAAGGGCAAGCCGATCCACCGGACGGAGTTTGCGCATGATCCGGAGTATCCGCGTCGCTCGTCGCAGGTATTGCGCTTGCTGGGAGCGCCGCAACATTTTCTGCTGCGGCTGGCGGAAGGGGATTTGGTTGTGCCGAACAATACGCTACTGATTGGCCAGACGGACACTTCGGAAATGGTGAGGAATTGGGCCGGAGTTCGTGCGCCCAACTTGCTGCCGGTGGGGGGCTCGGAATATTTCAGCGCGCTGCTGGCGGCGGAGTTTGCCGAGGTGTCGCCGGCGGTGCCGGATGATTTGAATTTTGACGAAGGGAAGCAGCTGTTCATTTGCGGCACCGCGAGTCCGTCGGCGCAATTGCTGGTGAAATCGGCCAAGAAAGCGCGGACGCCGGTGTTCAGCCTGCCACAGGAGCTGATGTGGGGGGCGGAATTTTCGGACGGCGCGCGCGAAGTCATTTCGCAGCGGGTGGTGGAGGCGTTTGGCTCGGCGCGGCGGGTGGTGTTGTGCGTGGGGTTGCCGCATGTGCATGATGTGAGGGTATCACGGCGGCTTTCCGAGAATCTCGTGGACATTGCCCAGCTCGTGCTGCGGCAGGTGGAGGTGAAGAATCTGTTTGCGGAGGGCGGCGCGACCTCGGCGGAACTGGTGCGGCGGATGAAATGGGCACGGTTGGAAGTGCGCCGGGAATGGGCGCGCGGGGTGGCCACGCTGGCCCTGGCGGAGGGGACCTCCCGCTGGCTGACCATCAAGCCCGGTTCATATTCCTGGCCGGAACAGTGGACATGCGTTAAATGATTTTGTAATTAAGGGAATGTCTGCCACGCCGAGCCAGTCTGACAACCTCGTATTTGTCGAGCCATCGCCGATTGCGCGACGGTTGCTGTGGCATATTTTTTCGCTCGGCACCCGGCGGGTGGAGCGGGAGGATCGGCATGAACGCTTTGAAAAACCCGGCGCGCATCTGTTCTGGGTGCAGTCGGGGGAAGGGGAGCTGGAGTACAAGTCGCGCCGCTTCAAACTGCGCCGGGGCAAGGAAATCTGGCTGGTGGACATGGCCAAGCCGCGCACGTATTTGCCGGCACCGGGCCGGCATTTAAACATCGTGGGTTTCCGTTTCGGCGGTCCGGGGCTGGAATTCTGGCACGAGGAGTTTCGCGACGAGGAAAACGCGGAGTTTACCCTGGAAGATTTCAAGGTGGTGACGCGCATCCAGTCGGAGCTGCTGCGGCTGGTCCGTCGCCGGCCGGCGGGCTGGGAGTGGCAGATTCACGTGCAGATCACGGAGATGCTGGGCCGGTTGCTCATGTCGCGTGACTTGCTGGTGTCGCCCCACCAGGAATTGCCGCCGCCGGTGCTGCGGGTATTGAATGCGATTTCCGCCAATCCGGCGCGGGATTGGAAGGCGAAAGAACTCGCGGCGCTCGGCAAGGTCAGTTATTCGGGCTTGCGGGCGCTGTTTCAGAAATCAAATCAGGGCACTATCCACGGTCACATTCAGCGGGCCCGGCTGGATCAGGCCCGGCTGCTGCTGGCGGACAAGCGGCTGTCCATCAAGGACGTTGCGGCCCAGTTGAATTTCTCCAGCGAGTTTTACTTCAGCCATTTCTTCCGGCATCATACGGGCATGACCCCCACGGAATTCCGGCAGCATCTAAAAGGATGACATCAAAGCGGTGGCCGGCGGATGGAGGCGGAAAAATCAAACTGTCAAATTAACATGTTTAAACAGCAATCTCCGTCCAAACTCGGGCGTATTTCTTTCTTCCACCAAGGTAGCGGCATATGGCGCCGGATTGCCTTGGGATTTTTGCTGGCAGCCGGATTGGTGCCGGCCACGCAGGCGCAGGAGACGCAGCGGCTGTATCTTTCCGGTCACGACAAGGATGACGCAGTGCCGTGGAATTTTTTCTGTACCACGGGCGCGCACTCCGGTTACTGGACCAATCTGCCGGTGCCCTCGTGCTGGGAACTGCACGGGTTTGGCACGATTCATTATCACCGGGATGCGACCAATCCCGTGCCGGAGACGGGGCTATATCAGCATGATTTCACGGTGCCGGCGGACTGGTCGCGTAAACGGATTTTTCTCGTTTTTGACGGCGTGATGACCGATGCGGCGGCGCGGCTGAATGGGCAGTCCGTGGGGCCGGTGCATCAGGGGGCGTACTACCGGTTTAAATACGAAGTGACGTCGCTGGTCAAAACGGGCGGCAACAATAATCTGGAAGTGACCGTGGCCAAGCATTCCGCCGATAACTCGGTGAATCAAGCCGAGCGCACGGGGGATTACTGGATGTATGGTGGCATTTTCCGGCCGGTATCGCTGGAGGCGGAGCCGGCGGAGTTTGTTGACCGGGTGGCGGTAAATGCCAAGGCGGACGGCAGTTTTGCCCTGGATGTTTTTCCCAATGGCTCCACGAATGGCGGGGTGATTGAAGCGCAGATTCAGACGCTGGATGGGCAGGATGTGGGGCAGCCGTTTACGGCGATCATTGCGGGGGAGAAGGTCTCTTTGGCCACGCAGGTGGCCGCGCCGAGGCTGTGGACGGCGGAGACGCCGAATCTTTACCAGGTGCAGGTGCGGCTGAAGGAAAACGGGCAGGTGGTGCATGCGACGAGCCAGCGGTTTGGTTTCCGCACGTTTGAAGTTCGCGATGGTGATGGGCTTTATCTTAACGGGAGCCGGGTGATTTTGAAGGGGTGCGACCGGCATTCATTCTGGCCGGACTCGGGGCGCTGTCTGAGCGATGGCATTCATCGGCTGGACATCGAGACGCTGAAGGACATGAACATGAATGCCGTGCGCATGTCGCATTATCCGCCGGACGCGCGGTTTCTGGATTTGTGCGATGAACTGGGTCTGTATGTGCTCGATGAACTGGCGGGCTGGCACCATTATTACAGCACCGCTGCCGGCACCAATCTGGTGTGGGAGATGGTGACGCGCGATGTAAATCATCCTTCAATTCTGTTCTGGGACAATGGCAACGAGGGCGGTTTCAATACCAACTTTGACCATTTGTTTGGCCAGTATGATCCGCAGCAGCGCCGGGTGCTGCATCCGTGGGCGACGTTCAGCGGGGTGAATACCACTCATTATCTGCCTTACAAACTCGCGAAGATCGCGGCCAATGGCTTTTCAACCGCCTATCATAAAAATGATTATCTGGTGGACACCAACACTGCCAAGAAATTCATCTACATGCCGACCGAATTCAACCATGGACTCTATGATGGCGGGGCGGGGGCGGGCTTGGCGGAGATCTGGGACGTGATGCAGCACAGCCAATATATCGGCGGCGGCTTTATCTGGGCGTTTCTGGATGAAGGCGTGCGGCGGGCGGATAACGGCCAGATTGATGTGAGCGGCAACGAGGCGCCGGACGGCATTGTGGGTCCTTATCGCGAGCGCGAAGCGAGCTTTTATGCGATCAAACAAATCTGGTCTCCGGTGCAGGTGACACGGGGATCGAATTGGATTTTTTCGGTGGAAAACCGGTTCAGCTTTACGGATCTGCATGACTGTAAGTTCTCATGGCAGTTGCGCAAGTTTCCGTCCTGTCGCGGGACGAATTCGAATTTCAGGGTGACCGCTGACGGGGTGATTGAGTCGCCGTCGGTTCCGCCGGGCGGGACAGGTTATTTGGATTTTGCGTTGCCGGCCGGGGCGACGGGGGCGGATGAGCTGGCGTTGCGGGTGGAGGATCCGCACGGGCGGGAGTTGTGGACCTGGACGTGGTCGCTGGAGATTTACCGCGATTATCTCAATGAGCTGTCGAGCGAACCGGTCACGCATCCGGCGGTGCCGTCGGAAACCAACGGAGTCATTACCGTAAACTCGGGCGATATGCTTGTGACGTTTAGCAAGGAGACCGGGCGGTTGACAGGTATTCGGCGAGGTGAACAGGTGATTTCGCTGATGAATGGTCCGCGGTTTACCGGTGGCGATGGCCGGGTAACCCAGATTACATTTACCGACGATGGGCCGGATTCGGTGGTCTCGGTGAAGTATGACGGAGCGCTGAAATCGGTTTCGTGGCGGGTGAATGGCAACGGGTGGATCAATTGTGATTACACCTATGCGGCCGAGGGGACGAATGATTATCTGGGGGTGCTGTTTGACTACCCGGAAACGCTGGTGAAACACAAGCGCTGGCTGGGGCAAGGGCCTTATCGCGTTTGGCAGAACCGGCTGGAAGGGACCAGCTTAGGGGTTTGGGAGAATGATTACAACAATACCATCACGGGCTGGCATGACTGGATTTATCCGGAATTCAAGGGCTGCTTCGCCGGGGTCCGGTGGTTGCAATGGCAAACGGCGGAGGGGTTGATCACCATCATTCCCAATCACGTGCCTTATACGCAGGTGCTGACGCCGGAGTTTCCGCCGGCCAATCTGGCGGGGCACACGCTGCCGCCGGTGCCGACTTGTGGCCTTGGTCTGTTGGATATCATCCCGCCGATTGGCAGCAAGTTCCAGGCGGCGGAGGCGGTGTGTCCGGCCGGTCAGCGCGGCGTGGCCCATGGAGAATACCATGGGTCGGTTAGTTTCTTTTTCGGACCGTTGCCGTAATGATAATCTAGAAACGGGAGGCAAAGTCATTCAATGGAAAATGGCTTCTTATGCACCGCCATTAGCGTGGCGCAGGGTTTCCAACCCTTGTCATTGTACACATCTTTATTGGAGTTGGATAAGTGAGGTGCTGGAAGGATGCAAAAACCATAATGTCTTCAATAGTGGGGCGGGTTTGTAAGTAGCGCGCCGCAGTCCCCCCATCCGGCCTCCAGCCACCTTCCCCCATCCGATGGGGGAAGGAATTTCATTTGGGATTTTACCAGGGGTGGCGGCCCATCCAATGGGCCTTACCCCTGGCTAATAGCCTGCATCCCTTCAGGATGCTCAGAGGCCAAGTCGTTCTTCACAGCCTTTGGCCTAACAAAAGCATTCCTCATTTGACATCCCCAACGATGTGAGTAATGACAAGGGCTAGAAAGCCTGCGCAACTTGTTTCGACGTTATTCAATTCCAGTTTTTTGGTCAACGAGCAGTAAACGTGTAGGTGCCGGAACCGGTGGCGAAGACCTGACAACCGTTTTCGGCGCGCAAGAAGCTGGCGCCCGGGTGGTTGACCTGGACTTTGGCGCCGGCGGCGGCGGGGACATAGACGGTGGCGGTGGTATTCGGGGGGATGACCACTTTCAAGGTGAAGGTGGTGCCAGCGCGTTTCCAGTCGCTCACAATTTTCCCCCGGACGGAATCATAGGTGGCCCGGGTCCAGGAGACGTCGCCGACGGGTTGCGGGGCGATGCTGATTTGCTTGAAGCCGTTGCCGGCGGAGCGGATGCCGGCGAGGTCGTGGTAGAACCATTCCTGAATCTGGCCGAGCATGAAATGATCCTGCGAGGAGCCGCGGCCGGCGTCCCAGGCCTCGGTGAGGCTGGTGGCACCGAGTTTCAACTGGAGGCCGTAGCCGGGTTTGTCGGACTGGTTGTTGATGTCAAAAATCACATCGCTACGGCCGCCGTCGGCGAGGGCGCGGAGCAGGTAACGGTAGCCGACATCGCCGGCGGTGAGGGCGTTGGTGTGGGCGCGGACATCGGTCACGATAGCGTTCAGCACGCCGGCGCGGTTGGCGGGTTCGCACAGATTCATCACGAGCGGAATCGAGTTGGCGCATTGGGAGCCGGTGGCGTAAGACTGTTTCGCCGCGTTATAAAACTTGGCATTGAAGGCGGCGCGGATTTTTTCCGCGAGGCCGGAATATTCCCGCGCGTCAGCTGATTTGCCGAGCAAACCAGCCACCTGCGCCATGATGGCGACATCCTGATAATAGAAGGCGGTGGCGGTGAGGGCGATAGGAGTGAGCTGGGAAACGCCGGGGTGTTTGGGGCCAACGTCGTACCAGTCGCCCAAGCCGTAATCGGCAAGGTAATTCTGCGTGCGGGTGCCGAAATAGGCGAGGTACGCCTTCATGGCGTCGTAGTGCTGGCGGAACAGATCGAGGTCGCCAGCAAATTCATATTGCTGCCAGGGCACGAGGATGAACGTGCTGCTCCATTCGGGGGAATCGCCGAACATGCCGCGCAAGTGGGCGGTGTCGCCCTTGTCGCGGAAGATGGTGTATTCCGGCGCGATGGTGGGCACCAGACCGTTGGTGAGCTGGGAATCGCCGATGTCGTTCAGGGTCTTGGTGAACAGGCGGTTGAGATCGAATTCATAGCGCAGGGCGGGGCCGTTCAAGTGGTCTTCCTCGAGCCAGCCGAGGCGTTCGCGGTGGGGGCAGTCGGTCATGAGGCTGACCATGTTGGCGCGTTGCGCCCAGCGGACGAGCGTGCGGATGCGGTTGAAGAGGTCGTTGGAGCAGGCGAAGTCGCCGACGGGGTCGGAAGCGGAATTGACGGCGGCGGCGGAGAGCGACTTGACGGTCGGCAGCGGGCCGTTGGTGGTGGCGGGCGTGCAGTGAACCTGCACGTAACGGCAGCCGACATAGAAGAAGCGGGGCGACCAGGTTTCCACGCCGTCGGTGCCTTTGGTGAATTCGCACCAGACGGCACCACGATGGCCGGCGCCCATGGAACCTTGATGCATGGAACCGTCGTCATTGATTAGTTCGGTTGGGTAGAGGCGGACATGGCTGCCGGCGGGACCGGTCACGCGGATTTCCGGCAGGTGAGCGGTGTTCTGGCCGAGGTCAAAAACCACATCGCCATTGGTGAGGGTGCGGGTAGCGAAGGGGTGGTGAATTTCGAAGCGGCGAATGGGCGGGGCGGCACAGGAGAGACCTTTGAGCTCGCCGCCGGGGCCGCTGGTGATGGTGGCGGGTTGCCAGGCGGCATCGGGTTTAAATGTGGCGGTGTCCCAGCCGGTTTGGGCGAGGCGGGCGTCGTAATCTTCACCGCCATAAATGGAAGAGAAGGTGATGGGGCCGGGGGCGACCTGCCAGGATTCATCGGTGCCAATGGTCTCGATGGTGCCGTCGGCGTATTCGAGACGGATTTGGGCGATGGCCTTTTGGGGGCCGAAGGAGCCTTTGAATTTGGTGAAGCGTCCTTCGGTGGTGATGACGTTATACATGCCATTACCGAGCAGAACACCGATGGCGTTGGGCCCGGTTTTCAGGGAGGCGGTAATGTCGCGGGTGTCGTAGAGGCAGGTTTTGTCGTATTTGCTCCAGCCGGGGGAAAGGAAATCATCACCCACCTTTTGGCCGTCCGAGGTAAGTTCATATTGGCCAAGGCCGCAAATATTGATGAGGGCGCGGCGGAGATGAGGGTGAACGGTGAAGGTGTGGCGCAGGCGGGTGGAGGCAAGCGTGGTGTCGGCGGAGGCGATCCATTTGGCCCCCGACCAATCGGCGGGGGAGAGCACGCCCATGGTCCAGGTGGCGGTCTGGCTCCATGCGGAGGGTTGGCCGGCTTCATCCCAGACGCGGACTTTCCAGCCAACCTGTTCGGCTGTTTTTAAGCGGGCGCCGGCATAGGGAATCTGTACGGTGTCATCGGAGGCCAGCTTGCCGCTGTCCCAGAGGGGGTTCTTATCGCCACCTTGGGTGACGATAATTTCATAGGCGGTTTGCCGCTGGCGCTGGCCGGTGCCGGCCAGTTTCCAGGACAGGCGCGGGGTGGCGGAATCCACGCCCAAGGGGTTCTGGACAAAGTCGCAGCGCAGGTCCACCGGATTAAGCGCGGCCAGGGCGGAAAGGGTCCAGCAACCGCCGGCGGCGAGGTGGAGCAGGGCAAACTTTTTCAACTGTGGCGTAATGTTCATATGAGCGTGTGCGTTCTTTTTAGCTGCTTTTCCAATGAATGGCGACATTTTGTGATGACTCTTCCGGCGAGGCGGAATGGGCGGCCGGATCGATGAGCCCGATAAAGTTGGCGATCGCACTCGCGCTAGACGTGATCTGCTGGTGGAAGGTTTCGTCCTTTGCAGCTGAAACGAATACTCTGATGGGCGGCCCGCCCAACCCCGTTCCCGGGCGCGGCCGGGAGGCCGGGGGCGGGTGGCTGATTATCACAATTCGCAAATGAATTAGTGCTTTTCGTATTATCAATTTCAAAAGTGTGTGTTAGCTTTTAAATATCACCAATTTTGAAAAAATGTGCCTTGTCACCAATAACCGGCTGCGTTGTGTTCGCCGCCCTCATCAACACTCAACACGTTTAAGCGGTTTCACCCTGATCGAGTTGCTGGTAGTCATTGCCATCATCGCCATTTTGGCGGCCATGCTGCTGCCGGCCTTGAGCAAGGCGAAGCAAAAGGGGCAGGGGATCGCGTGCCTGAGCAATACCAAGCAATTGACACTGGGGTGGATCATGTACCAGGGCGACAATAATGACCGCCTGATGGATTATTCGGCGTGGGTTTATGGCGTGATGGACTGGACGTCGTCCTCGGATAATACCAATACGGCAATGCTGAGCGGCACCAACGAAATGGCGTCCGTGGCCAAGACGGTGGGCTGGTACAAGTGTCCGGCGGATAATTTCAAAGCCCCGCAGAATCCGGGCGACCGGGTGCGCAGTGTTTCCATGAACGGCGCCCTTTCCGGCGGGGCCGGTTCCGGGCCCACGTTTGAGAACCAGAACAACCGGACGTATTTTGAAGCGCGGAAGTCCAACGATTTGAACAGTCCCGGGCCGGCCAATATCTTTGTGTTTCTGGACGAACACGCCGACAGCATCAATGACGGGACGTTCATGGTGAATCCGGGATATGCGCCGGGCAGTGAGATGTGGCGGGATTTGCCGGCCAGCTACCACAACGGTTGCGGCAGTTTTTCCTTTGCGGACGGCCATTCGGAAGTTCACAAGTGGATGGTCCGGGGCGGCGTATATTCCACACTCCAGACGGTCAAGTTTACCACGGGCAACTGGTCCTCGGTGAATCTGGGCAAGAATGTGGATTACGAATGGCTGGATGACCGCATGCCTTATCATTGATATCGTTCGCAAATTTCCCACCGCAGTAACCAACCAAGCAAACGTTGCAATCCAACCAAGCAACTACTCAGACCACCGACCAAATCATATGAACCAAACCAAAATGCAACTGCCGCCGGCTTCCCACCCTGGCGGGAAGGGAGTGTCAAAACGAATCAATTCCTGGGCTGCCGGCTCCAAGGCGGCGGCCATGCTGGCAGTGGCGGCGGGGGCGCTGAGTTTGGGCATTGAAGCCCAGGCGCAGACGGCCACGTTTATCGGCTCGAATACGCGGCTGACAGTGCCGCTGAACTACAGCGGGGCGACTTCTTTCACCAATGTATGCAAAGTTTCCGGTCTGACCAGTCCGGCGGATCTGAGCATTTCCGGTCTGCCGGCCGGGGTCACCTACTCGATCACGGCGGCGAGCGGCCTGGCCTTGCCGGTGGACAACAGCCTGCCGGCCACGTCGATCACGACGAACCTGCTGGTTACCTTGAACTTGAACGGTTCGGTGCCGGAAGGTGTTTACACCTTGAATTTGAACGCCAGCAGTGGCGCAGTGAACAGCTGGCCTTTTAACCTCCAGGTGGCGGCCATGTGGAGTGGGGCAAGCTACATTGCCGGAACCAGTACCAACTGGGCGACCACCGGCAACTGGGCGGCGAATGCGCTGCCGGGTGCCAGTGATGACGTTGTGTTCGGCCAGTTGGGCGCAACCAACGCGGCGACCATTACGAATGTGGTGCTTTCCGCGAGCACGGAACTGGCTTCGGTGCGTTTTGCGCCCACCAATTCGGGGTCCAAATTCTATACCCTGCAGATTAATCCCGGGGTGACGTTGAAGCTGTCCGGCACGAACGGCTTCAACATGATGAAGGATTATATGAATAATCTTAATAATTCGTCCGGCGGCATGACGGTCACCATGGTGGGTGGCGGTGCGCTGGTGGTCAGCAACAACAGCGCCCCATTTTTGTCCATGGTTGACAATAATACGGCGTCCGCACTGGATATGTCAGGCCTGGCCAACCTGAATCTGAATGTCAGCGTGGTGGCCTTGGGCGATTGCAATTATTGGCCCTTTTACCGCGCATATAACGATTTGAATGCAAACGGCGGCTTTCCGCGGTCGTTTTTGCCGACGGTCAGCCTGGCCCGCACGAACATCATTACGGCATCCTATGCGGATCCCTTTAATTATACCAACGCCACAAGCCGGCGTTATTCCTTCAGTTTCCTGAATACCGAACTTTCGGGTACGAGCACCCAGCCGAAGGTTAACTTTGGCATCAGCAACGCGTTCTACATGGATTCGATCAACTTTGTCGGACCCAACTGCCAGGGGACGGCGAACTTTAATTCCATCTACGCTGCCTCCAACCCGTTTGCCCTGTTCCGCAGCACGAACGGCGGCCGCATGTCGGTATTTTCCATCTCGGACGGCGGCGGCGACACCAATACTGCGCATAGCAATATGAAGGCGACCATTGATTTCTCGGCGGGTACGGTGGATTTGTTGGCGACCAATCTGTTTATCGCCCGTGACCGTCCGCTGATCGATGCGAGTGGCACGCCTGGCTATCAGGGTTACTTGTATATGGGCAAAGGTGTGGTGGATGTGAACACGGCCATTCTGGGCTACCGCCAGTTTGGTACTTTTACCAATACCACAACCTATAACGGCTATTGCGAAGGCCGCGTGCAGATTTTGAGCAACGGTGTCTTCCGCGTGAACAATGCGATGACGCTCGGTTATTCCGTGACCACGCCGGTCGCCGGTCAGGGCAGCGGCGGTAATAGCGGTTACGGTCAGGTCAACGTTCTGAATGGTGGTCAGCTGGTGGCCAACGCCATCAACGTGGGCGGCCCGGCTTACGCTGTCACTTGGAACAATTACATCACCGTGACCAACGCTTCGGTGACCATTTCGAACTATATCGGCAGCGCCAACCAGATGCTGGACTACATCACGTTTGCCAACGGCTCGCAGCTGACGGTGAACCTGAATGCCCTGAACACGACCCCGGTGGTCTATGCCACCAACTTCGTGATGACGGGTAGTAACAGCATCGTGATCGCGGCGATCAAGAACACGGGCGGCCTGACGGATGGCCAGAAGATTCCGCTGCTTACCTGGATGACCGGCAGCACGCCCAATTTCACCTTCTTCAACCAGAGCGGTGTGAACGGGCAGATCGTGGCGGACGGCACGGTGGCCAACCAGCTTGACTTCCAGGTCATCCTCAGCACGCCCAAGACCCTGGTATGGAAGGGAAATCTGTCCTCCACCTGGGACAATTCCACGGCCAACTGGGTTGATGTGAACACGACCTTGCATACCAACTTCTCGGCCGGTGACAAAGTCACCTTTGATGACACTGCTTCGGCGACCAGCATCAGCCTCTCGTCATCGGCGGTGATTCTGCCGGGTTCGATCACGGTGACGAACCAGACCAGCAGCTATGTGTTTAACAATAGCG
Organism: uncultured Verrucomicrobia subdivision 3 bacterium; assembly: GCA_903820285.1. Classification (GTDB taxonomy): domain Bacteria; phylum Verrucomicrobiota; class Verrucomicrobiia; order Limisphaerales; family UBA11358; genus UBA11358. Next base: position 29,852 of record CAIJGS010000022.1, read on the forward strand.
GCGGCGGCAGCATCATCGGCACCTCGACCCTGACCAAGACCGGTGTCGGCAGCCTCGAGTTTGACGCCAGTGGAACGATCTCCCTGAACGTTCTGGGCGGCCAGCTCACCGGCTCGGGCACGGTTGGTGCAGTAACCATCGGCAGCGCGGGTTCGATGAACTTCACGGGTATCATCAACGGCAATCTGGCCAGCGCCGGGGTGGCGGTCAATGCCGGTACCATCAATGCCAGCATGACCGCGCTGGCGGGTGGCGTGGTGACCAACCAGAATGTGGTGAACGGCACCTTTGCGACGCAGGCGGGTGGATTCATCTATAACGGTGGCACCTTCACCTATGCGACGGGCAATTCGGTGATTTCGACCAATTCGGAATTCATCAATGGCGGCGTAATCAATGGTGATCTGATCACCGTCAGCGGCGGCGGTACGTTCGAAGATCTCGGGTTGTCCACGGCCAACACTCTGACCTCGATCACCTTTCTGTCGGGTGCCACCTTCATACCCGGCGGCCCGGTCATCACGAATACGGTCATCGGCAGTGACGGTGTGGGATCGTTCCCGGGCGCGGTGCTGCTGAGCCAGGGTTCAACCAACATCATCAGCATCAACCTGGCCAATCCCCAGACGAACACATTGCTGATTGCGGATCACTTGAGCTTTGGTCCCAGTGCCTCGGCCCAGAGTCAGAACGGCTGTACGCTGGTGCTGAACAATGTTGGCATCATACCGTTTGCCCTGGGACAGAGCTTCCACCTGTTTGATAACATCTACAGCGCGGGCTATCCGCCGTATTCCACGGGTTCATCCACGAACACCTATCCGGTCATCGTTCCCGCAACCCCCGGCGCGGGTCTGGCTTGGGATTTGTCGCACCTGTGGACCAGCGGCAACATCGCGGTCGTCAGCGCGTCCTCCGGACCGCAATTGACCAACAGCTTCGCGATGGACGGCACGGGCACCAACTTCGTGTGCAGCTTCTCCTGGGATCCGTCCTATTACGGCTATCGTCTGCAGATTCTGGTGACGCCGCCCACGGTTGGTCTCGCGCCGAATACCAACTATCAATGGACGTCCATCTCCGGTTCCTGGACGAACCTGAGCATGACTATTACAAACGCCATCGGTTCCACGAACAATCTGTGGACGAACTGCGTGTTCTACCGCCTGGTCTATCCGTGATCAGAACGGGCTGATTATCAAGCCGGGGTTGAGGTAACACTTGGCCCCGGTTTTTTCATGCCAAAGATTTAGCATAAAACATCAAATAACCATAACCAACCGGCGCGGCCGGCGTCTTATTGCCTCGGATGAAACTTTCCTTGCCCATTGCTTCGAGCCTCTTGTCATTCCTGTTAATGCCGGTCACCGCCGGCCTGGCCGGAGGCCTGAAGGTGGACCTGAATCCGCCGGAGCGGCGGACGGATATTCTGACGCCGCACTGGGAAAACTGGGCCTGGCATGAGGGACAGGCGGGCACGCAGTCGTTCGGCGGGGTGACGGTGGCGTTGTCGGCGCCGACGGGGGAATTGTTGTCGCCGATTTTGTACAAGGCGTCGGTGGATTACGGGGTGCACATGGCCATGGACGGGGTGGTGGTGCGCCCGTTTCTGGGGGATGGCAGCTTTGACCTGGTGATCAGCGGCCTGGCGCCGGGCCAGCATCGGGTGGTGTCCTATCACAATGAAGTACGCGACCACATGGTGCCGGCAGTGATGGATGTGGCGGTGGACGGGGTGAATCAAATCAAGGGATTGGTGCCGACGTATCGCGCCACAAATGATTACGAGGCGGCGAGTGCGTGCGTGGAATTTGTCGCCGTGGCCGGCCGGCCGGTGGTGCTTCATTTTCAGCCCGAATCGGCGGCGACTAACCAGAGCCTGATCATCAATGGTTTTGAAATTGATACGGTGGATCCGCTGAAGAAGGCAATCAAGCCGGTGCCGGCGAATGATGAGGAACATTGGCCGAATGAATCAGCTTTGACTTGGACACCGTCGGATGGGGCCATGGCCCATCTTTTGTATTTTGGTACCGGTTCCAATGCGGTGGCAGGAGCGACGCAGTCCGCGCCGGAATTCAAGGGGCAGTTGCGTCAGGCCAGTTACGGGCTGCCGGCGCTGGATCCGGCGCTGGAATATTTCTGGCGGGTGGATGAAGTGGATGCGGCGGGCCGGGTGACGACGGGTGAGCTTTGGCGGTTCCGGGTGCGGACGATTGCCTTTCCCACGGCGGAAGGTTATGGCCGGTTTGCGCGGGGCGGCCGGGGCGGCCGGATTATCGAGGTGACCAATCTGCTAGATTACAATCCGGGCAAGGGTGAGGCGGTGATTCCGGGGAGTTATCGCGCGGCGGTGGAGGCGGAAGGGCCGCGAACCATTATTTTCCGGATTTCCGGTTTGATTCCGCTGAAGGCACCGTGTGCGGTGCATAATCCTTATTGCACGATTGCAGGCCAGACGGCCCCGGGCGATGGCATTTGCCTGGCGAATTATTCAGGCGGGGCGTATGGCACGCATGATGTGATCATTCGCTATATGCGATTCCGCATCGGCGATGCCGCCCAGAAGGCCATGGATGGCGCGGGCCTGGGCAGTTGCGATAATTGCATTATTGATCATTGCTCGGTCTCATGGAGTTCGGATGAAGGCACGAGTTCACGCGGGGCGAGGAACATCACTTTCCAGCACAATATCGTGGCGGAGGCGCTGCATCACGGGCCGCATTATCGGGCCAATGACCGGACGAAGCTGGAGACGCACGCGTTTGCGGGGTCCATCAGTGGCAATATCGGCAGTTACCATCACAATTTGCTCGCAGATTGCACGGACCGGAACTGGAGTCTGGCGGGCGGGCTGACGCAGGGCGGGCATTACGCGGGTTATTTGGACATCCGCAATAATGTGGTTTACAACTGGACGGCGCGGACGACGGACGGCGGGGTGAAGGCGTTGAATTACGTGAACAACTATTACAAGCCACACGCGCCGAATCCGTTTGTGAAATGGCTGCTGAAGCTGGATGAGATCAATCCGGCGTGGGGTACGGAAAGTTATTACATGACCGGCAACGTACTGGAAGGGTACGTGGATGAAACGCACAATTGGGATGCCTTTGAGAATGGGCCGGAGCTGGCGAAACAGGTGCGCGTGGATCAGGAGCTGTTTCCGTCCTACGTAAAAACGCAAACAGCACGCGAGGCGTTTACGAATGTACTGGCGGATGTGGGGGCCAATTTTCCGAAGCAGGATGCGATTGACCGCCATTTGATTGCCGAGACCCGGGATGGTACCACTCATTACACCGGCACGCGCGGAGCCACCTACGGCGACCGCCCGAGCCGCAATTTTGACGGGATCATTGACAATCAGGCGGACGACAAGTCGGCGGAAGGTTCGCCGAATTTTCCCTGGCCGGAATACAAGACTTACAATGTGCCGGTGGACAGCGATCATGATGGCATTCCCGATGACTGGGAAAAGGCGCATGGCCTGAACCCGAATGATCCGAGCGATGCCATTGCCGATGTGAATGGGGATGGTTATACGAATCTCGAAAAGTATCTGAACTCGTTGGTGGGCGAATATGCCTGGGCGGAAAAAAAGTAATTTTATGAAGATGAATCTGACGTGGATGAGGGCGATCAGCGCGGCGGTGGTCTGTTGTGGTCTGACGGTTTCGGCCCGGGAAAAATGGCCGGCCATGACTGAGGCGGAAAAGGCGCGCGCGGCGACCTTCAAGAAGCACGAGGCGGAAGTTTTGCAAGCCATCCAGCCGCAACTGGTGGAGTGGGCAAAGCGCGGAAAGCCTTTTTTCATCAATGCTCAAGTGCCGGCAGATCTGCCGCAGGCGCCGGTGCCGGCGTTTCCGGGGGCGGAGGGGGCGGGGGCGCATTCCTTTGGCGGCCGGGGCGGCAAAGTGTTTGTTGTCACCAATCTGGATGACAGCGGCCCGGGCACGTTGCGGGAGGCGGTGGAGTCGGCGGGGCCGCGCATTGTGGTCTTCAATGTGGCCGGGATCATTCACCTGAAGCTGCCGCTGTTTGTGAAGGCGCCGTACCTGACGATTGCCGGGCAGACGGCGCCGGGCGATGGCATTTGCATCGCGGGAGAAAGCACGCTGATTGACACGCATGACGTGGTGATCCGCTATCTGCGGTTCCGCCGCGGCAATGGCAATGTGTTCGACCGCGATGACACCCTGGGCGGCAATCCGATCGGCAACATCATTGTAGACCATTGCTCGTGCAGCTGGGGCGGAGATGAAAATCTGTCCATGTACCGGCACATGGCGGGGACCACCAATGGCGGAGCGGATTTGAAACTGCCCACCTTGAACATCACCTTGCAATGGAACATTTCCAGCGAGGCGTTGAATCCCTACAACCACGCATTTGGTGGCACTTGGGGCGGACGTAACAGCAGCTTTCACCACAATCTGTTTGCCTGCAACACGGGTCGCAATCCCAGCGTGGGCATGACCTACGATTTCAACTTTGTCAATAACGTGCTGTTTAACTGGCGGCACCGTACGGTGGATGGCGGTGACAAGGGCAGTGAATTCAATATCATCAACAATTACTACAAGCCCGGTCCGGCGGTGAATCCGGGCGCGGTCGTCTACCGGGTTTTTCTGCCGGCAGCAACGCAGACCAAAGCGGAACCGATACCCAAGTTTGGCAAAGCGTATGTGGCGGGCAACGTGGTGGAAGGCAATGCGGAAGTGACGCGGGATAACTGGGCCGGCGGCGTGCAGTTTGCCAGCGGCGGATCCAAGGATGATCCGACGACCACGGCGCCGGAGAAGGCGAAGGCGTTGATTGATTCCGTGCGCGTGGTAACGCCGTTTCCCATGGCACCGGTTACCCAGACTTCGGCCAAAGATGCCTGGCAGTCTGTACTGGCGGGCGCTGGCGCAACCCTGCCGCGCCGGGACCCGGTGGACGAACGTATCTTGAAAGAAGTCCGGACCGGCAAGGTGACGTATGAAGCCGGGAAAGGCATCATCACCGAGGTCGGCCAGGTGGGCGGTTATCCGGAATACAAGGGCGAACCTTATGCGGATGTTGGGGCAGACGGCATTCCACTGTGGTGGAAGCAGAAATACAAATTGGATATGAATGACCCGGAACTGGCGCAAAAAGATTTGTCAGGCGATGGTTATACGGTGATTGAGAAGTACCTTGATGGTCTGGATCCGCGCAAGAAAATTGACTGGAGCAAACCGCAGAGCAATGTGAACGCGCTGACGCTCCGCAAATTGAGAAAGTGAAAAGGTTTTCGGGTTATGCCTGGATGGTGGTGGCGTTGCTGTGGCCGGTGGCGATGTTAAATTATCTCGACCGGCAGATGGTTTCCACGGTGCGCGCCTCGATCCGCGCGGATATTCCGGGCATAGCGAGCGACCAGGATTTCGGCACCCTCATGGCGGTGTTCATGTGGGTGTACGCGCTCCTGAGTCCGGTGGGCGGGTTTGTGGCGGACAAGTTCAACCGCCGATGGACGGTGATTGGCAGCCTGTTCGTGTGGTCGGCGGTGACGTGGGCGACGGGGCACGCGCAGACGTATGGGCAGATGCTGTCGTGCCGGGCGCTGATGGGCATTAGCGAGGCGTTTTATATTCCGGCGGCGCTGGCCCTGATCGCGGACTATCACGCAGGGCGGACGCGGGCGACGGCGACGGGGATTCATCAGAGCGGCATTTACGCGGGACTGGCGCTGGGCGGATTGGGAGGGTATATCGCGGATCACAGTTCGTGGCGAAATTGTTTTACCTGGTTTGGCATGGCGGGGGTGGCGTATGCGGTGGTGTTGATGGCGACGTTGCGCGATTCGAATCAGGGCGGGCAAACGGGTGCGGCTGCGAAACAGCCGATTTCGCTGCGGGCGACGCTGAAGGCGCTGTGGTCGCAGCCGGCGTTTTGGATTTTGGTGGTTTATTTCACGTTGCCGGCAATTGCGGGGTGGGTGACCAAAAACTGGCTGCCGACCTATCTGGCGGACACGTTTCATTTGAAACAGGGGCCGGCGGGGATGTCGGCCACGGGCTATATTAGCCTGGCCTCGTTCGCAGGGGTGATCCTGGGCGGCGTGATGGCGGATGCGTGGATGGTGCGGACGGCGCGCGGGCGGGTGTTTACGAGCGCGCTGGGCGTGCTGCTGCTGGTGCCGGCGCTGCTGGGGCTGGGCCATGCATGGAGCCTGGGGGCGGCGATTGGCTTTATGATTTTGTTTGGACTGGGCTGGGGATTTTTTGATTGCAACAACATGCCGATTCTCTGCCAGATCGCGCGGCCGGAGCATCGCGCGACGGGCTACGGGTTCATGAACCTGGTCAGCATCAGCGTGGGCGCGGCAGCCACGGTGGCGCTGGGCTGGATGCGCGACCATGGTATTCGTTTTGCCGTGGCGTTTGAGGTCTCGGCGGCGGTGGCGCTGCTGAGCGCCGGATTGATTTTATTTTTGAAACCGCAATTTGGAACCATGGAAAAAAATTAAGATGAAGTTACCTCTGACAGGCATTGTGCCGCCGATGATTACACCTTTGCAGGATCGCGACACGCTCGACTGCGCGGGGTTGGAAAAACTGATTGAACATATTCTGGCCGGCGGCGTGAGCGGGCTGTTTATTTTGGGCACCACCGGGGAAGGGCCCAGTCTGAGCTACCGGCTGCGGCGGGAGCTGGTCCAGCAGGTTTGCGCGCAGGTGCGACAGCGCGTGCCGGTGCTGGTGGGAATCACGGACACGGCGTTTGTGGAGTCGGTGGGCGTGGCGCGCGCGGCAGCGGATGCCGGCGCGGATGCCGTGGTACTGGCACCGCCGTATTATCTGCCGGAGGCGCAGCCGGAATTGCAGGAGTATCTGGATCATCTGGTGCCGGAGCTGCCGCTGCCGCTGTATATCTATAACATGCCAGCGCTGACGAAAGTTCACTTTGAATTGGACACGGTCAAGCGGGCGATGGACGAGCCGCGCATTATCGGGCTCAAGGACAGCTCGGGTGATATGAACTATTTTAAGCAGGCAGCGGAATTGGTCCGGCAGCGGCCGGACTGGACGCTGTTGATCGGGCCGGAAGAGAAACTGTTTGATTCGTTGCAGCTTGGCGGTTTTGGCGGCGTCAGCGGCGGGGCGAATCTCTTTCCTAAATTGTATGTCGGGGTGGTGGAATCGTTTCGGGCGGGGAATCTGGACCGTGCGCGGCAGTTGCAGCAGCAGATTCAGCGGGTGAGCGATTCGTTTTATCGCATTGGCAAATATTCCTCCTCGATCATCAAGGGCATCAAATGTGTGTTGAATTGCCGCGGGATTTGCGATGATTTCATGGCGGAACCGTTCCACCGTTTCCGGGCCGGAGAGCGCGAACTGGTGCGGGCGCGGCTGGCGGAAATTGAAAGTGAAATCGCCGCGCTGAAGCTTTGAGCGTTTCATGAAATTGCCGTTCACAACGAATGTCTGGCTGGCCCTGCTCGGGGTCGTGGCGGCATATGGCGGCGAGAGCCGGGCGCTGGCGGCGGAATTGGCGCCGGATTTGATGGCGCCGTATGTGGCGCATTTCAATGCGATGGAGGATGAGAACGTCACCAATGTTGTCTCCAACGCAGCGTCGCTGGGGTGGCTGCAAAAGGAAATTCCGGTGTTTGCGTGTCCCGACCGGGAGGTGGAGGAGATGTATTATTTCCGGTGGTGGTCGTTCCGGAAACATCTGGTGCAGACGACGAATGGTGTGGCATTCACGGAATTTCTGACCAAAGCCACGCCGGTGAGCAGTGCGCTGGGGCACCAGTTGGTGGAAGGGCGGTGGTTGCATGATCAGGGTCCGGTGGATGACTATGTGCACTATTGGTTTCAAGATGCGGCGCACCGGCAGCAGATGCATCGGTATAGCAGTTGGGTGGCGGATGCGCTGTATCAGCGGTGTCTGGTGACTGGCGACACGAACCGGCTCGTGGCCATGCTGGGGGATTTGACGGAAGACTACCGGCAGTGGGAGCAGGAGCGGTTGACCACAAACGGCCTCTTCTGGCAGTTCGATGTGCGCGATGCGATGGAGGAATCCATCAGCGGTTCGCGAGTGAATAAAAATCTGCGTCCGTCCATCAACAGCTACATGTATGGCAATGCCCGCGCGATTGCCAACATTGCGCGTTTGGCGGGCAACAAAGTGGTGGCGCGGGAGTTTGCGCGGAAGGCGGATCGGCTGAAGGAGTTGACGGTGGAAAATTTGTGGAACGCGCCTGCCGGTTTTTTTGAAGTGCGTCGGGATAATGGAAAATTCTCCGAGGCGCGCGAGGAAATTGGTTTCATCCCGTGGATGTTTGAATTGCCGAGTGTGCGCAAAAAATATACGAGCGCATGGCAGCAACTGACCGACCCGACGGGTTTTGCCGCGCCGTATGGCATTACGACGGCGGAGCGGCGGCATCCACAATTTCGCACACATGGTTTTGGGCATTGCGAATGGGATGGCGCGGTGTGGCCGTTTGCGACGTCGCAGACACTTACGGCGCTGGCCAATGTGTTGGATGATTATGACACCTCGGTGGTGACGAAGCAGGATTACTGGAAGGTGTTTCTGACGTATGTGCGCAGTCAGCACGCGGCGGGCAAGCCGTACATCGGGGAATATCTGGATGAGACCACAGGACAGTGGATCAACGGGGTGAATGGCCGGAGCCGGTATTACAATCATTCGACGTTTGCGGACCTGGTGCTTACGGGTGTGATCGGGTTGCGGCCGCGGCTGGATAACGTGGTGCAGATCGAGCCGTTGCTGCCGCCGGGAACGTGGCCATGGTTTGGTTTGGAAGGGGTGAATTATCACCGGCATCGGCTCACGATTTTGTGGGATGCGGATGGTTCCCATTTCGGTCATGGCCGGGGTCTGGCGATTCTGGCGGACGGGAAAGAAATTGCGCGTGCCAAAAAATTGGGAAAACTGTCGGGAAAGCTGCCATGAAATTTTTTTTGCCGATTCTGCTTTTAGCCATCACCTCGTGCGCCTATGGCGCGCCGAAGAGGGTGGGGGCCATCATATCCATCGGGGCGAATGGGCGGCTCGTTTATGCCGCCGACGCCCAGGGCAACCGGGTGCCGGATTTTTCCAGCTGCGGGTATGCGGGAGGCGACGGGGATATTCCGCCAGCAACGGTTCGCGTGGCAGTGGCCCCGGTGGCGGGGGATGAGACGGCGCGCATTCAGAAGGCTTTGGATTACGTGGGCGCGCTGCCGGCCGATGCACAGGGTTTGCGCGGGGCAGTGTTGCTATTGAAAGGTAGGCATGAGGTTTTGGGTGGTTTGCAGATTACCAATTCCGGCGTGGTGTTGCGGGGGCAGGGGATGGGCGAAAATGGAACCGTGCTGGTGGCGGTGGGGAATGATCGGCGCACCCTGATCAAGATTGCCGGCAAAAACGATTTATCGGTTGCGACGAATACCGCCTGGTCGGTGGTGGATGATTATGTTCCCGCCGGCGCAACAAGTTTTCACGTGCAGGATGCCGGCGGTTTGAAGGTGCATCAGGCAATTGAGGTGGTGCGACCGAGTACGAAGGAATGGATTGAGATGCTGGGAATGACGGAGTTTGGCGGCGGCATCGGCGACTGGCGGCTGACGTGGAAGCCGGGCAGCCGGGACATTGTCTGGGATCGGGAGATTCAAAAGATCGAGGGCAATCTGGTGACGGTGGATGCGCCGATTACGACGGCCATAGAAACCAGTTTTGGCCGTGGCTTCGTGAAGACCTACGACTGGCCCGGCCGGATCAGCGAGGTGGGGGTGGAGAATTTGCGATTGGAATCCGCTTTCGATGCGGCGAATCCCAAGGATGAAAATCACGCGTGGATGGCGGTGACGATGGAAAGCGCGCAAGACGCGTGGGTGCGGCAGGTGACGTTTGAACATTTTGCGGGGTCGGCGGTGGCGGTTTATGAAACGTGCCGGCGGACGACGGTGGAGGATTGTTCGTCATTGTCGCCGGTTTCGGAAGATGCAGGCTGGCGGCGGCAGACGTTTTACACGATGGGACAGCAGACGCTATTCTTGCGTTGCTCGGCCGAACAGGGCCGCCATGATTTTGCGGTGGGACATAATGCCGCCGGGCCGAATACGTTTGTGCAATGCGAGGCGAGCCTGCCGTCCGGTGATAGCGGCACGATTGAAAGCTGGGCAGGCGGCGTGCTGTTCGACAATGTGCGGATTGACGGCGGCGGCTTGGATCTGATGAATCGCGGCAGTGCGGGGGAAGGGACGGGATGGTCGGCGGCAAATTCCGTTTTGTGGCAGTGCAATGCCTCCAAAATCAACTGTGAAAATCCGCCGACGGCGCGGAACTGGGCGTTTGGTTGCTGGGGTGAATTTGAAGGCAATGGCATCTGGCGTGATGCCAATGCCTCGGTCCGTCCGGCGAGCCTGTATGTGGCGCAAGTTCATGACCGGTTGGGAGCGGCGGCGGCGGACAAGGTTAAATTGATGCAACGTTCGCTGGAGGAATATACCAATCCAACGGCGGAGCAGGCGGCCAAATTGATTGCCGATTCACGGAAACCCGCACCGGAGCTAACTGATTTCATCGCCGCTGCCGGTACGCGTGACCCGATTCCGGCGGAAGCGGGTGAGGCCAAAAATGCAGACGATCTTTCGACGTCGGACGCGGCGGTGCTGGCGACAAAGCACGCCATAGCCATCGTCAACGGCTGGCTGGTGTGCGATGGCAAATTGCTGACCGGTTCGTCAACGGGCATCAACTGGTGGCGCGGTAATATGCATCCGGGCGAAGCGGCTGACTACGGCATCAATTTGACCCGGTTTGCGCCGGGGCGTGAGGGGGCGGGGTTGACGGATGATCTGACGGCGGTGGCGGATGGGTTGCAGGCGGGGCATTATGCGGCGCTCGATCATCATTACGGGTTGTGGTACGACCGTCGTCGCGAAGATCATGAGCGCGTGCGTCGTGTGGACGGTGATGTGTGGGCACCGTTTTATGAGCAGCCTTTCGCGCGTAGCGGCCAGGGCACGGCATGGGATGGCCTGAGCAAATATGATCTTACGAAGTTTAATCCGTGGTATTGGTCGCGGCTGAAAGCGTTCGCGGGAATTTGCGATACGCGCGGGTTGGTGTTGTTCAACGAAAGTTATTTCCAGCACAACATTATCGAAGCCGGGGCGCATTGGGTGGATTGTCCGTGGCGGTCGGCAAACAACATCAACGGCACGGGTTTTCCCGAGCCGCCACCGTTTGCGGGCGACAAGCGCATCTTCATGGCGGAACAATTTTATGACGTGTCCAATCCGGTGCGGCGTGAATTGCATCGGGGTTTCATCCGGCAGAATCTGGCCAACTTTACGAATGAGGCGAATGTGATCCAGTTCACCAGCGGTGAATTCACCGGGCCGCTGGGGTTTGAGCAATTCTGGCTGGATACGGTGGGCGACTGGGAAACGGAAACGAAACAGCATCCGCTGGTGGCGCTAGCGTGTCCTAAAAATGTGCAGGATGCTATTCTGGCCGATGCGCAACGTCAGGCGGTGGTGGATGTGATCTGTTTCCGGTACTGGTGGCAAACGAAAAAGGGCGGACTTTTTGCACCGGCTGGCGGGCTGAATCTTTCGCCGCGCCAGTTTGAACGGCAGTGGCGCGGGGGCGTGCCCTCGGATACGGATCTCGCCGGGATGGCGGCGGAGTATCGGCAAAAATTTGCGGACAAGGTGGTCTTGGCCAGCGGTGACGATGCTGATTTGTCGCGCGGAGCTTGGGCGTTTGTCTGTGCGGGTGGCTCGCTGCCCAATCTGCCGGTGACGGCGGATGCGGCGCTACTCGCGGCCATTCCTTCAATGCAGCCATGGGCACAGGTTTCGACTGACGGACGCTGGGTGCTGCGGGAGCCGGGTCGGCAATTGCTGGTGTACTCCGGCGAGGACGCGGCACCGGAACTCGATTTGACCGGTGAAGCCGGCATGTACCATGTGCACATGGTGGCGCATTCGGGCAAGGTGGCGGCAGCCTCCGGTGACGTGGTGGCGGGTAAAAAAGTGGTGCTGCCGGCGGGGGTGGTATGGCTGACGCGTGATTAATTCATCTATGAAGCTAAATCGTTTCGCTATTTGTGCGGGGCTGCTGTGGTTGCTGACGACGGGATTGTCGTTGCAAGCTGGCGGCATGGTGGAGCAATGGGGTGTTTTTCAGATCATCCTGCCGGGACCGACCAACGGAAATCCGTTTGTGGATACCACGCTTTCGGCCCGGTTTACCCAGGGGGATATGTCGGTGGATGCCACGGGATTTTACGATGGAGATGGCATTTATTGCGTGCGCTTCATGCCGGACCGGCTGGGTGAATGGCATTACACCACGGCCAGCAGCGTGGCGAACTTGGATCATATTAGCGGCGATTTCACGGTGGTGAAACCGGCAGCGGAGAATCACGGTCCGGTGCGGGTGGCCAATACGTACCATTTTGCGTATGCGGACGGCACACCGTACAAGGAATTGGGCACGACCTGCTATGCCTGGGTGAATCAGGATGAGGCGTTGCAGGAGCAGACGCTGAAAACGCTGGCGGCGGCGCCTTTCAACAAACTGCGCATGTGTGTGTTTCCGAAGCGCTATGACTGGAATACCAATGAACCGCCGATGTATCCCTTCGCGGGCATCCCGACGACGAACTGGGATTTTACGCGGTTCAATCCGGAGTTTTTCCGCCACTTCGAGCAGCGGATTGCCGACTTGCAAAAACTGGGTATCGAAGCGGATATCATCCTGTTTCATCCGTATGACGAAGGGCATTGGGGTTTCGACCGGATGCCGGCGAGTGCGGATGACCGCTACTTGCGCTATGTGCTGGCGCGGTTCTCGGCCTACCGCAACGTCTGGTGGTCGCTGGCGAATGAGTACGACTTCATGAAGAAGAAAACGGAGGCGGACTTTGTCCGTTTTGGGGAAATCATTTCGACGAACGATCCGAGTCATCATCTGATCTCCATTCATAACGGCCAGAAAATGTTTAATCACACGCTGCCGTGGATCACGCATGTGAGCGTCCAGAATGGCTCGGCGGTGGAAGACGCCGGTCGGGCGGAATTGTTTCGTGATATCTATCGCAAGCCGGTGGTGTTTGACGAAGTCAAGTACGAGGGCAACCTGCCTAAGCGCTGGGGTAATCTCTCGGCGGAAGAGCTGGTGTTCCGCTTTTGGGAGGGAACCGTCGCTGGCACGTATGTTGGCCATGGCGAAACGTATTTGAGTCCGGACAATATCATCTGGTGGTCCAAGGGCGGCGTGTTGAAGGGCCAGAGTCCGGCGCGGTTGGCGTTTCTGAAACAAGTATTGGCGGACAGTCCGGCGGAAGGCATTGACCCGATTGACAAGTGGCAGGATCCCACCATTGCGGGCCAGCCGGGCAAATATTATCTCATCTATTTTGGCAAGCAGCAGCCTGCCACGTGGGAGTTTAAGTTGCCCAAACCGCCGCTGGGTAAAGGCGCGCCGCTAACCAATGGTGTGGCTTTCACGGTTGAGATTCTGGACACGTGGAACATGACGGTCACGCCGGTACCAGGCAAGTTTAAGGTGAAGAAGGGAGATTACAGTTATGCCGATGAGGCGGGTCGGAGCATTGAACTGCCCGGCAAACCTTACGTGGCGCTGCGGATCAAACGGGTGGAAGATTAAAATGAAGCGTTTTTATTTCAGCATCGTCGGGTTGGCATTGCTGTTGGCTGGTGGCCGGTCATTGGCAGCTGAGACAGTTTCCATTGTCGTGGCGAGCAACGCCGCGCCGCGCGTGCTATTCGGAGCGGAACGGTTGGCGGCGGCAATTCGGGAAGTGGGGACGAATTCTCCACTGCTGACGCGCATGATTTTGTTCAGCGGTCAGGGCATGGACGCGGTGGTGACGAACCAAACATCAACGCCATCGCGACAGATCCGGGTCAATGTATCGCCCAAACTGCGTATCGCTCACGAAGGTTTTCAGTTTGGTCTGGCCGATAACAACGACGTGCAGATCTCGTCCAGTGACGATTCCGGTGCACTTTACGGGTGCTTGGAATTGGTCCGGCGCATTCGCAGCGGCGGCACGCTGGCAGAAATGGCTCAATATCAGGACAAGCCCGCGATGACGTTGCGCGGCACCTGCATTGGCATGCAAAAGACATTCATCCTGCCGGGGCGGCATGTGTATGAATATCCCTACACGCCCGAACTGTTCCCGTGGTTTTATGACAAGGCGCTGTGGCGCGAGTATCTCGATTTTCTCGTGGAAAACCGGATGAACACTCTCTACCTGTGGAGCGGTCATCCCTTTGCCTCGCTGGTAAAATTGAAGGAGTATCCGTATGCGGTCGAAGTGCCGGATGACATTTTTCAGCAGAATGTGGAAATGTTCCGCTGGCTCACGCAGGAATGCGACAAGCGTGGCATTTGGCTGGTGCAGATGTTTTACAACATACTCGTGTCAAAGCCGTTTGCGGAAACGAATGGCATCGCCACACAACTTTCCGCACCGACGCCACTTACGGAGGATTACACGCGCAAATCAATCGCTGAATTTGTGAAGCAGTATCCGAATGTCGGCCTGATGGCGTGTCTGGGCGAGGCGTTGCAGGGGACGCCGAATCAGTTGGAGTGGTGTACCAACGTCATTTTGCCTGGCGTACTGGCTGGCATGAAAGCGGCGGGCTTGCAGCAGGAACCGCCGGTGGTCATTCGCACGCATGCGATGGATGCGGATGCCATTATGCCGGCAGCGTATCAGGTTTATTCCAATCTTTTCACGGAATCAAAATACAACGGCGAATCGCTCACTACCTGGGAGCCGCGCGGTCCGGATCAGAAAACGCATCTGGCGATGAGCAAGCTCGGGCCGCATCTGGTGAATATTCACATTCTTTCCAATCTGGAACCGTTCCGTTACGGCGATCAGGAGTTCATCAAAAAGTGCGTACAAGCGTCGCGGGACCGGTTGGGCGCGACAGGCGTGCATCTGTATCCATTGTCCTACTGGAACTGGCCGGACTCGCCGGACATTGCATCCGTGCCGTTGAAACAATGGGATCGCGACTGGATGTGGTTCACTGCGTGGGCCCGCTACGCTTGGAATCCGGATGTGCCGGAGGATGCTGATCATGAATATTGGATTGCACGATTGGCGGAGATTTATGGGAATACCAATGCGGCGAACCATATTTTGCAGGCGGTCAATGCGGCCGGTGAAGTGGCGCCGCGACTGGTGCGGCGGTTTGGAATTACGGAAGGTAACCGTCAGACGCTCTCGCTGGGGATGACTTTGGATCAATTGGTGAATCCGGCCAAGTACAAGGCCATCGAGGATTTGTGGCTTTCGCAGGCACCGCCTGGTGAGCGGCTGGATGAATATGTGAAGAAAGAATGGAATCACGAACCGCATGTAGGCGAGACGCCGCCTTCCATTATTCGTGAAGTGTTGGATGCTTCGTCCAATGCCGTTGCGGCGGCGGCGGCGGCGGAGCCATTCGTCACCAAAAACCGGGATGAATTTGCGCGGCTGAAAAATGACACCCTCTGCATTCAGGCGATGGGTCAAAACTATGCGGCCAAAGTGAAGACGGCGGAATTGGTGCTGCGTTATAATTACAGCCATGACATTGCCGATATGGAAGCAGCGGAGCGGTATCTCGCGGAGAGTTTGGTGGCTTACCAGAAACTCGATGACCTGACTCGTCCGGCCTATCACTTCGCGAATGGCATGCAGACTTCACAGCGGAAAATTCCGGTGTCCGGCGGGGCAAAAGGCATGGGAACGAATTATCTTTGGTCGCAGCTCTTGCCCATGTATCAGCGCGAACTGGCGGCTTTCCAGGACAAGGTGATACAACTGAAGAAGCCGGTGCCGGTTGCGGCAGTGGCGGATGATGCCGGCATCAAAGCGTGGCCGACGGCGACGTTCAAGTTGATCAGCACCAATGCTGAAACATACGTGGTGCAGTCGGGAGCCCGGGTGTTTGCCGACCGGGAGTTTGCAATTCAAAGTCTGGCGCCGGAACTGAACGGTTTGACCGGCATCCGCTTTGCCCATGAGGCGGCGAAGAAGGGGCGTTACGTGCCGATTGAATTTGAAGCGGCGGAGCCGGTGCAGGTGCTGGTGGGTTATTTCAAAGCCACGCAAAAAGGCTGGCTGCAAGTGCCGAATCTGGAAACAGCGGCGCAGGCGGATGAGCGCGGCGGGGTGGACTGCCTGCTCGATAACGCGGCGGCCATCGCCGGTTGTCCCGATGTGGAGGTGCATGCCTTCCGTTATGGGGCCGGGCGGCAGCGGCTCGAACTCATTGGTAAGGGCAGTTTTGTCATTCTCGGCATCGTGCCGCAATCAGCCACTTTGAATAAACGCGATGCCCGTCACGGCACTCATCAGCAATGAAACGGATTATACTTAACATTTTTACGGGCGGTTTGGTAATGGCGGCCATGGCCGTCGGTGCCGGCAATTCCGGCGTGGTGGATGATACCGCCAGCCCGCATGCGCTGGTGCACAGCGTGGGACTGAATGAAACACACTGGACCACTGGCTTCTGGGGCGATCGCTTTGAACTGTGCCGGACGCAGATGGTGCCGGGCATGGACCGGCTGATGGAAGGGACAAACTACACCCAGTTTTTCCGCAACTTCGAGATCCTTGCGGGGCAGGCGACGGGAAGGTCGCGCGGCGCCTCATTCAATGATGGCGACTTCTACAAGTTTCTCGAAGGTGCCAGCGCGACGCTGGCGGTGACCAATGATGCCCAGCTCAGCGCGCGGCTGGACCGGATCATTGCGGTGATCGGCAAGGCGCAGGAGACGAATGGCTACATCGATACATGGGTGCAGTTGCATCAACGCGAACCGAATTCAAAAGCGGCCCCGTTTGGAGAACGAAATAATTTCGAGGTTTATAACATTGGACAGTTGATGACGGCGGCGTGTGTGCATTACCGGGTCACGGGCAAAACCAATTTTCTCAACATCGCCCGAAAGGCGGCGGACTGTCTCATCCAGGCCTTTGCGAAACCCACGCCGGAGACGGCGGTCAATTCCGTCTGTCCCTCGCATTACATGGGCAGCGTGGAACTGTATCGTGCCACCGGGGACGTGCGGTATCTGGACCTGGCGAAGAAATTCATCGCCATGCGCGACCTGATCAAGGACGGCGAAAGCGATGATCAGGAGCGGATTCCGTTTGGGCAGCAGCAAGAGGCTGAGGGGCACGCGGTGCGCGCCAATTATCTGTATGCAGGCGCGGCGGATTTGTATTTGGAGACCGGCGACAAGGCGCTGTGGAAACCGCTGGCGGCGATCTGGACCAATGTGGTCACGGAAAAAATGTACATCACCGGCGGCTGCGGGGCGCTGTATGACGGCGCATATCCGGATGGCGGGCGCTTTCACAACAACATCAGCCGCGTGCACCAGGCCTATGGCCGGAATTACCAATTGCCCAACATTACGGCGCATAATGAAACCTGTGCGAATATCGGCAATGCCCTCTGGAACTGGCGCATGTTTCTCGCCACGGGCGAGGCGCGGTTCATGGACGTGGTTGAGCTGGAACTTTATAATAGCGTGCTATCGGGCGTCGCGCTGGACGGGACGAATTTCTTTTACACTAATCCGTTGCGCGTGACCGATCCGCTGCCGGTGGCGTTTCGCTGGTCGCGTACGCGCGTGCCGTTCGTGGGATCCTTCTGCTGTCCGCCCAATCTGGTACGAACCGTCGCCGAATCGGCGGATTATGCGTATGGCAAAACGGGCGATGCGGTCTGGGTGAACCTCTACGGCAGCAGCGTGCTGGATACGCGATTGACCAATGGAGAATCGGTGAAGCTGGTGCAAGAAACGGAATATCCGTGGAATGGCCGGGTGCATCTCCGCATCGAAGCCGCCGGTAAAAAAGAATTCGCACTCAAGTTGCGCATTCCGGGCTGGGCGGCGAGTGCGGTGGTGCGGTTGAATTTGGGCCCGGTGGATGCGAGTGCCAAGCCGGGCAGCTATTTTGAGATTCGCCGGGTCTGGCAGGCGGGGGATGTGGTGGATTTGGATCTGCCTATGCCGGCGCGCTTGATGACCGCCAATCCGCTCGTGGAGGAGGATTTTGGCCAGGTGGCGGTGCAGCGCGGTCCGGTGGTGTATTGTCTGGAGTCGCCCGACTTGCCGAAGGGCATCCGGCTTTCCGATGTGCGCGTGCCGACGGATATTCAACTGGAGGCGCGTTATGATCAGCGCCTGTTCGGCGGTGTGGCCGTGCTGGAAGGCAAGGCCCTGGCCATTGCGCCGGAAAATTGGAGCGGCCAGTTGTATCATGAATTTCACCCGGCGGAAGCGCGGCCGTTCAAGGTGCAACTGATACCGTATTCGCTCTGGCAAAATCGCGGGCCGTCGGAGATGTCCGTGTGGCTGCCGTTGCAAAATTAAATTCATGAAAACCGGTTGTGTATTTTGGGTTCGGTCGTTGCTGGTTGCCATCCTGATGATGGTTGCAGGGATGATTTCACCGGAAAGCCAGGCGGCGGAGACCAGTGGCGATACTATTTTCCTTTCCACCTCGTTCCGGGATGCGGATCAGAAGTTCCTGCGCTTTTTATCGAGTATGGATGGGTATCACTGGACGAATGTGCCCGGCACGTTTCTGGAGGCCAAAGTAGGTGCGAGTCAGCAGTTTCGCGATCCCAGTCTTTTGCGCGGACCTGATGGCACGTTCCATTTGGTGTGGACGGCGGGTTGGCATCATGACCAGGGGTTTGGGTATGCGTCGTCGCGGGATCTGATTCACTGGTCGGCGCAGCAGTTTGTACCGGTGATGACGAACGAGCCGACGGCGGTGAACGTGTGGGCGCCAGAATTATTTTATGATGATGACAAGTTCATCATCGTCTGGGCTTCCACCATTCCGGGTCGGTTTCCTGACAAGCTGGAGAAGCACGATAACAATCAGCGGCTTTTTTATACCACCACCCGGGATTTCACGAATTATACTCCGACGAAATTGTTCTATGACGGCGGGTTCAGCGTGATTGACCCGTTTATTTTGAAGGATGGCGGGCGATATGTATTGGTGTGCAAAGACAACTCGCGGCAGGCGTTGAATTTGCGGGTGGCCTTTGCGGATTCTCCGATGGGTCAGTGGCAGGAGGTATCCGCACCGTTTACGCAAAAGTTTACCGAAGGCCCGTGCGCGTTGAAGGTGGGCGACGACTGGCTGATCTATTTTGACGCCTACCGGCAGAAGATTTATGGCGCGGTCAAAACACATGATTTCAAGACGTTCACGGACATCACTCCGGAGGTCAGCTTTCCGGTTGGCCACAAGCATGGTACCGCGCTGCGGGTGCCGCGCGAAATTCTGGCGGGATTGCTGAAAGCGCAGCCTTAAAAATCACTTTCTTTCATATGAAAAAACATATTGTCATACTGGTAATCCTGCTTGGATTTTCGGCGGTCACGGCGCTGGCGGACAAGAAATCCGGCGGCACCGATACCAATCTGCCACCCGAGCAAGTGGAGGTGAATTACACCAAAGCCATTGAAGGTCGCACCGACGGCGTGCTGAAGGCGCTGGCGCTGACCGATGCCGCCGCTGCGGCCAAGGTGCATGATGCCGTGATCGCCCAGTACCGCGCGCTCAAGGCCTGGCATGAGGCGAACGATGCACAACTTAAGGCGGCCAAAGGTGACACCAATGCCGTGGCGGCAATCCGCGCCTCGTTGAAGACCTTGCATGACGGTTTTCTGGCGAAGCTGGGCGAGGTGTTGACGCCCGCACAGGTGGAAACCGTGAAGGACAAACTGACCTACGGCAAGGTACAGTTCACGTTTGGCGGGTATGTAGCGCAATATCCCACACTGACCGAGGCGCAGAAACAGCGCGTTCTCGAGTTGCTCAAGGAGGCCCGGGAAGAAGCGATGGATGGCGGCAGCGCAGATGAAAAGACGGCGGTATTCCAGCACTACAAAGGCAAGATTAACAATTACCTGTCCAAGCAGGGTCTGCATCCCGCAAAGGCCAAGCCGAAGGCGGATGCAGCGGCGAATGCACCGGCAAAGTGAAAGAGTGCGATCCTGAAATTTGCATAATTTGATTTGCGTTGCATGTGCATTGTTTTCGATAAAAAGCAATGCATATGCAATAAATAATGATGCCTGTTTAATGGGTGTATTTATAAAGTGTTGATAATCAACTAATCGAATACTTGGCATGCGGGTTGCTTAAATAGTGGTGTCGATGCGAACCAAGTCGACGAACCGAAAACGAACCAAACCTAAACAACCAAATAAGAACGAATATGAAGACCAACAAAATCAACTTGCTCACCCTGGCGGCCTTGATCGTGGCACCGGCCCTTTACGCGACGCCCGCCTTGAGCGACACCGGCACGCCGGCGCCGGTGCAAGGCAAGGATGACCCGTACAATCTGCCGCTGGCCGGACCGGTGATGCAGGCGGGATCGACGGCGGCATCGCAGAGTTTCGATACGACGGTGATGCCGAGCCTGCTGAAGTTCATCCAGCAGACCTTGCCGGAAGGGCAGAACAACACCAAGAGCACGGCGTTTGAAGTGGACCCGAGCAAACTGGTGATGGCGAGCACGTATAATGTGACGGCGACGTTTGTGTATGAGAATGCCGGGTACCAGAACGCGATTGGCGTGGACGCGGTGGCGGCGGGTCAGAAGGGTCCGCAGAGCGCGTTTGACGAAGTGACGAGCCCGACGGCGAAGCTGGTGTTTCCGGATGCGTCGACGCCCGCCGGTGGCGGGGCGGCGATTGGCACGGGGGCGACGACGGTGAGCCAGCCGGTGGTGCCGGGCGATTTTGTGAACCTGGGCAAGGTGGCGCAGGGGACGCTGCTGGATTTCTTTTTGATTGCGAACGGGGCGAATGGCGGGAGCCAGGTGATCTCGGCGAATTCGGCGCTGAACACGGATGGATTCAGCCAGCATGTGGCGGAATTTTCGACGCACATTTTCGCGGTGCCGCAGCTGAACAGCCCGTACCTGTTCCTGTCGTTTGAAGACTTGTGGGGCGGTGGCGACAAGGATGTGAATGACACGATCATTGCGCTGAATGTGGGCGTGGCGACGGTGAACTCGCTGCTGGCGACGCCGGAACCGGCGATGCCGCTGACGTTCGCGGCCTGCCTGGGCCTGGCGCTGATCGCGGTGCGCAAAAACAAA
>CAIJGS010000023.1 GCA_903820285.1 uncultured Verrucomicrobia subdivision 3 bacterium
ATCTTCGAGCAATTGCAGACGGTGACGTTTGCGGAGCAGGATGGAAAAACGCTCGTTAAGATCCACATGCGCGTTCTGCGGACGACAGCGGAAGGGAACAACTATCTCGGCGGATATGAGGCCGGCATGGGCCAGAGTCTGGATCGCCTGGCAGAACAGGTGGTGACATTTCAAGGATCACTCGTGGTGGAACGGGTCTTCGATGCAACAGTCGAGCAGGTGTGGCTGGCGATCACCACCCCGGCGGCCATGAAGGAATGGTATTTTGAAATCCCGGAATTCCAGCCGGCGGCCGGCCGGGAATTCCAGTTCATGGTGGAACATGAAGGATTCAAATATTTCCACCAGTGCCGCGTCGCGGAAGTGATCCCCGCCCAAAAACTCGCCTACACGTGGCGGTATGAGGGGTATGAAGGCGACTCACTGGTGACCTTTGAACTGTCTGCCGAGGGAACCAAGACACGCTTGAAACTGACGCATACCGGGCTGGAGACATTTCCCAAACTGCCGCCGTTTGCTCGCAAAAACTTTGGCCGGGGTTGGGGCATGCTTATCGGCAACAGCCTGCCGGAATTCCTGGCAGGGTTGGCCAAAAACTGAGGCACCCATATGTCCACCATTCATTGCCCTGAACCTGCAGTCCTGCGCAATTGGGTGATCTCGCGGATCTTGCCCGCGCCACCGGAGCGGGTTTGGTCCCTGTGGACTCAGCCGCAACATCTGGTGCAATGGTGGGGGCCGCATGACTTCACCAATCCGGTTTGCGAACTGGATGTCCGGGCCGGTGGGAATTATCGCATCGTTATGCGCGGTCCGGATGGCGGGGAATTCCCGCTGTCCGGAAGGTATTATGAGGTTGTGGCCGGGGAACGGCTGGTGATGACGGTTCATGGTTCGCCGCCGGTGGCGTGGTGCCAGGCAGTTGACCGAGAACCTGACCTGACGGTCTGCTTCGAGCCGCTCGGCAGCCAGACCCGACTGACCGTTCGCCTGCATTGTCCATCGGTCGCCAACCGTGAAACCCTGCGGTGGACCGGCCGCACGGAAGGATGGGCAGAGAGTCTGGAAGCGCTGAGTGCTTATTTGATCCGGGGCGGTGGTTGAAACCAGTTTTCAAACGCCGCGTTTCCCTTATCTTTCTGGCATGCCGGTTTTCTTTGAATGTCAACGCTGCACGGCCTGCTGTCGCTGGCCGGGGCAGGTGCGTTTATCCGATGAGGAGATCGTCCGGCTGGCGGCATTCAAGGGGCTGAGCGAGTTTGAATTCATCCAGCAGTTTACCCGCGTCCGGCCGGATCGGCACGGATTGGCCCTCATGGATCAGCCGGATGGGGCCTGCATTTTTCTGGACGGCGCAGGCTGCGCCGTACAACCCGTGAAACCGCAGCAATGCCGGGACTTTCCCAACCTGTGGAATTTTCCCGGCTTCGAAAAGGTCTGCCACGCCATCCCGCGCGAGGTGGATGAAGCCGAGTACGCCCGGCGCATCGCCCGCATCCGGCTGACGGGTTCGGCCAAAGTTTAAAGCCGGCCAGGCCCCGCCTCAGACCGCGCCGATTTGCTGGCGGAGTTGGCCGCAGATGGTATCCGACCAGGTTTTCAGAACGGCCGGATCGCGACCTTCCACGAGCAAACGAATCTTGGGTTCCGTGCCGGAATAGCGCAGCAGAAGACGGCCGCCCTGCGCAGCAAGCTCCTTTTCCGCCAGGGCGACGAGCTGCATCACTTCGGGCAATTCCGCGAGCGGACGTTTTTCCCGCACTTTCACATTGGTGACAAGCTGGGGGAAACGGGTCCAGCAACGGGCCAGCTTGGAAAGAGGCAGGTCCTTGGCCTTCATGATGCGGAGGATTTGCAGGGCGGCAACGAGGCCGTCGCCGGTGCTGGCGTAGTCGCGGAAGATAAGGTGGCCGCTTTGCTCGCCGCCGAAGTTATAGCCGTTGCGCAGCATCTCATCGATCACGTTCTTGTCGCCCACGGCGGTGCGCAGCATGGTTCCGCCGGCGGCAACAATGGCGGCTTCGAGGCCGGCGTTGCTCATGACGGTGGAGACAAGGGTACGGCCGGCGAGAGTGTTTTGCGCGAGCATGTCGAGCGCGGCAATGGCCATGATGTCATCGCCATCAATCAAGGTGCCGGCTTCATCACAAAGGAGGACGCGGTCGGCGTCGCCATCGTGTGCGATGCCAATGTGGGCACCGTGCTCGACCACTTTCCGGCACATGGCCTCGGGATGCATGGAGCCGCAGCCTTCATTGATGTTTTTGCCGTCGGGCTGGTTGCCATAGACGATGACTTCGGCGCCGAGTTCGCGGAGGACGCAGGGCGAAGCCTTGTAGGCGGCGCCGTGACCGCAATCGAGGACAATGCGCACGCCTTCGAGGGTGAGCCCGCGCGGAAAACTGGTTTTGGCGTGCTCGATGTAACGGCCGAGGGCGTCATCAATACGCACGGCTTTGCCGATTTCGCTGGCGGAGGGGCGGATGTTTTCGATTTCGCCGCTAAAGACGAGCCGTTCGATCTTGGCTTCCACGGTGTCATCGAGCTTGTAGCCGTCGGCGCGAAAGAATTTGATGCCGTTGTCGGTGTAGGGATTGTGCGAGGCAGTGATGACGATGCCGGCATCCGCGCGCAGGCTGGGGGTGACGTATGCCACGCCGGGGGTGGGCAGCGGTCCGATGAACAGCACATCCACGCCCATGGAAAGAATGCCGGAGCTGATGGCATTTTCGAGCATGTAGCCGGATAGGCGAGTGTCCTTGCCGATAACGATCTTATGTTTGCCGCGGCTGCGGGACTGGCTCTCCATGTTTTTGAAGACATGCGCGGCGGCGCGGCCGAGCTTGAGGGCGGTTTCAGCGGTTACGGGTTCCACGTTGGCGGTGCCACGCACACCGTCCGTGCCAAAGATTTTGGAGGGAGTTGTCATTTCTGATTAAAGCTGAATAAATCAATGCGGCTTGGGCGGGATGATCACGCCCACCCTGGGCGGATCCACCTTGACCAGCGAGATGCCTGGCGGCACGTAAACATCCACGCGGCGCTTCAGGTCCTTGGCGGATTCGATGTCCGTCAGGTCCACCACGGCGCGAATCTGGTTGGCCTGCAACACCGCCATGACTTCCGGCGGGCCGCTGACGGTAACCGACACCACGGCCGGCGCCACCCGGTAAAAATGCACGTCGGCGGCGGAGGAAACGATAAATACCGGCAGATCGCCATAGGTGACCTGGCTGCCCAAGGAGTGGCCGGAGGGGGTGCCCGATTCCACGAGAATGCCGTGCACGGTCAGCCAGATGATCACCGCCATCAGCAGTGAAAACAGCTTCCAACCCAGGTCTTTGATCAGCAGGTCGCGCATCTCAGGTAAAAATCATTTTCCCGGCGGCTTCACGGCCGGCCGGGGTTCGCGTTTGGTGATGACGGCGGGGCCGGCGGGGCGGTTGGGTTCGGCGAGCCGGGACCGGATCCATTTGGCCACACGGTTGGTTTTCGCCGGCCGCAAAATCACCGAGACCAGGAAGGCCCGCAATTCCTCCAACGTCACCCCGCGCACGAGCTGGCCCTTGTAGGCGTAGGAAATCATGCCGGTCTCTTCCGAGACCACGACAATGGCGGCATCCGTCTCCTCGCTCAGGCCAATGGCCGCCCGGTGGCGGGTGCCGAGGGTTTTATTGAGGTCGGAACGCTGGGTGAGCGGAAAAATACAGGCGGCATAGGCGATGCGATCCCCCTTCAGAATGACACCGCCGTCATGGATGGCGTTATTGGGAAAGAAAATTGTTTCCAACATTTCGGGGGTGGCATCGCAGTCGATTTTGATGCCGGATTCGACGGCTTCATGGAGTTGGATGGATTGTTCGATGGCAATGAGGGCGCCGATCCGGACATCGGCGAGGCGTTCGACGGTTTGAATGACCACTTCGATGGCTTCGCGCTGTTCGCTGGTGGTGGCAAAGAGCGGAAGGTTGCCGAGCTCGGCGAGCATGCGCCGGAGTTCCGGCTGAAAAATCACGACGGCGCCGAACACGATGAACACGGAGGCGCTGCCGAGCAACCAACGGAGCACCTGGAGGTTTAGGATGGTGGTGGTCAGCACGAGGGCCAGCAGGAACACAAAAAAACCGATGACCACGGGCCAGCCGCGCGTGCCGCGCACAAAGCGCAGGGCGAAATAGATCAGTACCGCGAGGATAAGAATTTCCACCGCGGGTCGCCATCCGTTCTGGAGGTCAGGTACCATTGGTTGTAGCCCGAATTGCTTCCGTCATCCGCATTGCCAGCAAGGTTTCCACGACGTCGTGCGTGCGAATGATTTGCACGCCGTCAGCCACCGCCAGAGTCGCGCAGGCCAGCGATGCTGGCAAGCGCTCATTTAATTTTGCGCCGGTTATTTTTCCGAGGAAAGATTTCCGGGATACGCCCAGCAGCACCGGCCGGCCCAACCGCACCAAGGTGGGGAGCGCAGCCAGCAATTGCCGGTTATGCTCCAGCGTCTTCCCGAAGCCGATGCCCGGATCGAATATCACTTGGTCAGTGGAAATGCCGGCCGCGTTCAATTTTTCCAGCCGCTCTCCGAAAAAATCACCCACCTCACCCACCACATCGGCGTAAACCGGATGATGCTGCATGGTGGGCGGCAGGCCTTGGGCATGCATGGCCACATAACCGGCACCATACTCGGCCACGGCCTGCCACATGGCGTCCGTACCGCCGGGCTGGCGCTGGAAGGCGGCGACGTCATTGACGATGCTTGCTCCGGCGGCCAAGGCGGCCCGGGCCACGGCCGGTTTCATGGTATCAATGGAAATGGCCACGGTGGTTTGGGCCGCCAAAGCCGCAACCACCGGCACGACGCGTGCCAATTCATCCGCTTCCGTGACCGGCTGCGCTCCCGGCCGGG
>CAIJGS010000024.1 GCA_903820285.1 uncultured Verrucomicrobia subdivision 3 bacterium
TCATTCGGATGCAGGTAATCGGGCATGATATTCTTGGAAATCGTGCCGTCGTTCTCGATGAACTTGGAACCCAAATCCAGGTAAAAAATGTTAGCGCCATCATCCAGCCGGGCGAGCGCCTGGTTCACCTGCAGCAACGTGCCCCGCTGGGCGTTGAAGACCGGTCCGCGCGGGAAGATGCCCAGCAGAACGATCTTCGTGTCCGGCTGGCGGATGCGGATCTGCTGCACAATCGCCTGCACCCCGGCCAAAATCTCTTCATCCGTGTTGCGGCCCTTGCCGGAATTATTCGTGCCGATCATCACCACCGCCACCTTCGCCTTGATGCCCGTCAGCTGGCCCTGATTGAACCGCCAGAGCACATGCTGTGTGCGATCCCCGCTCACCCCGAAATTGATCACCTTGCGGGTGCCATAATATTGTTTCCAGACATTCGCACCGCGACTTTCCCAGCCCTGGGTGATCGAGTCGCCTATGAATTCAATGTCATAATCTCCCGGCGCGTCCTTGGCCCGTTGTAGCACCAGCGCCTGCCGGTTGGTGATGTTCGCCTCCGTGCGCGGCACGGGAATGAGGGCGGTATTCGTAATGACCGTATCGGTGGAAACCGGTGTTGGCCAGTTGGCCGGCTTGCTATCCTGCGCCGGGGCCGCGATGGCCGCCAACATCAAGGCCAGGAGACAAATATGCTGGTTAAACGATTTCATATTTCAAAAATGTGTGAAAGGTTCCGGTTTATCAAGTCCGCAAAATCCCCAATCATTTCCGCGGCGCATCCGTGCGGAACGGTTCCGCGGGCAGCCCAGCCTCGTTATACAGATTCGGTTGCGCCGTTTCCGCCCAGGCAAAACGAACCGCCACTGGCACCGCCACTTCCGCCGCCGAAACTTCCAGGGTGTTATCATCCACAATCGCGGCCTGGGCGGGAACAAACTTGCCATCCGCCCCGGCGATCGTGAACCAGTTTAGCGGCTGCGCGTCTTTGGCCACCAGCCCGCCATCTGTATGATCAAATGTCAAAACCGCCTTGCCGTCCACGATCTTAAATTTGCGAAATGTAGGACCGGCGCTCACCACGTCCTTTTGACCGTAAGTCTGGTGCCGCGCCAGCAGCGCCAGGCGATGCCCCACACTCACTTTGTCGCGGGGATGAATATCATCCAGATTGTCCACCAGATCCGTGGTCAGAGCTTCGCCGGAATTCTTGATGTGCCGCGCGGCCCGCGACTGGAGCTCCCAGAATTCCGGCAGTGTCTGGGGGCTGGGTGTGCGGATGATTTTGCCGCCAAAATATTTGAAAGGGGCAATCTGCACGAAATAGAACGCAAAATCACCTTCGTGCCACAGCTTGCGCCAGCCGCCGACCAGGGCCGTCATTTTGTCGGCATACGTCAGATAATCATCGTTGTTGGTGCCCATGCAATTGGACTCGCCCTGATACCAGAGTGCGCCGCGAATGCCAAAGCCCACCAGTGGCGCGATCATCGCATTGTACAGAACCGTCGGCGTAGTGTTTGGAATCTTGCTCGCACTGATTTCCGGCGTGCCCAGCGCCTTGATGGCGGGCACCAGGTCAAACCCCGCCGGCGGCGTCCACGGTTCAATCCGTGTGCCGCCCCAGGAAGATTCAATCAGCCCCACCGGCACATTCAAATTCGTATGAATCTCCCGGCCAAAGAAATAGGCTGCCGCAGAAAAATGCATGCCTTCGAGCATCGCCGGACTGCACGGCTGCCAGGGTTTGAACTTCGTCAGATCCTCCAGCGGCGTGGCCGACAGCACCTTTTCCGCGAGGAACAGCCGGATGCCCGGATAATTTGCCGCCGCGATTTCCTGCTCCGCATTCAGGGTCGGCTTCTGGCCGGGCTGTTTGCCCACCGGCTTTTCCATGTTCGACTGGCCGGACGCCAGCCACACCTCACCCACCAGCACATTCGTCAGCGTCTTCGTCTCGCCGGATTCCACCACCAGCGTCTGCGGCGTGAACGACGCCGTGAGCTTGCCCAGCTTCACCAGCCACTTGCCATCCTGTGCGGCCGTCGTCTTGACCGTCTGCCCCGCAAAGCTCACCGTCACCGGCGCCCCCGGCGTGCTCCAGCCCCAGACCGGCACCCGCTGCTGCTGTTGCAACACCATGTTATCGCCAAAAATGGCGGGCAATTTCAACTCGGCACGCGCCGACAACGGCACCGCGCCAACCAGTCCGGCCAGCGCCAACAGCGGAATCAAAGCGGGATTTTTCATGCCTCCATAATGCCGAAACAACGCCAGAGAACAAGCATTCAGGATAGCATCAAATTAAATGCATAGACGAGATGTCCGCGATGGCATAATGGGATGCGAGCGGGGCGTCGCGGGGAAAATTCGAAGCGCAGGGGTATTGCAGTCAGCCTAATGTTTCGACGCGGACGCCCGGCTCGATCATGTGTGAAAGTACCGCCCCGCCCCCACGCTGTTGATCGCCGCCACCACAACCCACCGATGGGTATGTGTCTTCATTTGGCTGGCGCGCTTGGGATTACCTATGGGTTTATCCCTAGTGCCTTGAGTCTCAGTTCCCGCTTCTGGAGCAGCAGTTTCAGGTTTTCTCCCTCAAGAGATTGAAGGGTTCCCAGTTGTGACGGGGTGAGGAATCCGGAGGCTGCCTGCAAAACCTGCTGCTCTTTGTCAGTAACCATATGCGTCCATTCATCAACCGGGCGGAACAGGTCGGTATCATCCATGGTGTTCGCCGCAACTTCGGCTTTGATGGCGCTCTGCAGCCGGTCGCTTTGTTCCGGGGTCAAGGGGTTGTCCCCCATGTTGGCCTGAATGGTGCCGGTCAAACCCTTCGCTACGTTATTGCGCATGCCGTCCGCGATCGACTGGAGGGTATCCATGCCATCAGGCCCCAGGAGTTCGCGGCGCTGGTCTTGCTGTTGCTGGTTATCCTGGTCGCGCTGGCGCACGGCGTCGGCCACGGACAGAGTGCCGGCTAATAGCGCCTTCATGCGCGCGTCCTGACGCTGCTGTATTTCGACCTCCAGATTGACATATTGATCGGCTTTGTCGGGGGACAGATTGGCCAGTTTAAAAAACGTGTTGAGATGGGCTCGTGTTTCATTGCGCTCGGCATCCAGCAGCGATGTCCCGGAGTTGGTCCCAAGGCTCTCCATTTTGGCGGTTGCATCGGCGGCGACTCGCGAAGCCACAGCCACTTGACCGCGTAATTTCAGAAGCTCATTGTGGTTTGAATTGGATTTCAACTGGGTGTTTTCCGCGAGCAAATTCCCGGCCCGGTTTGTGGCGTCAGCGAATTGCTTTTGCAACTGCCGGATTTGTTCGGCCAGCGGCGCTTGTTGCTGTTGGAGTGTTTCGTTTTGCTCGCGCAGTTTGACCTGCGCCTGATGTTGAACCACGGAAAGCGCAGCCATGCCGACCACGACGGCGCTAACGATGGCTGTTTTTGCATTTGTCCACGCCATAATATTCAATGCTCCTTTGATGAAGGTTAAGGTTGAAGCTGAAGCCGTCGCGCCTGTGGCGATCGCCACGGCAGTCACAGTTTTTGCCAGCGTCACGGGCGCAGCTTGAACGGAATTGGCGGAAATCGCCGCCGTGAGAATTGCCGTTGTCGAAGCAATGCCGCGTTTCAGGAAAAACCTCTGCAATTTTTCCACCGCGCGATTTACGCGCATTTTGGCGGCGTCTTCACTCGCGCCCAAGGCGGTTCCAACTTCTTTCATGTTCTTGCCGTCGAAAAACCGCAGCACGATCGCATGGCGATCTGTTTCACTTAATGCGGCCATCGCCGCGTCGAGCAGCGGGGCAATTTTCGGCCAGACATCGGTATCGGCTTCATTCAACAAGTTTTGCATGTGAGCCTGCTGTTCGCGGCGGGCGCGCCTGATTTCGCTGCGGATGAAAGTCACCGCCATCAGTCGTGAGGTTTCATAAAGCCAGCCCGAAAGGACTACCTTCTTGCCAAGCTGCCCGGATTTTTTGGCGAGAATAACAAAGACAGCGTGTGTGATTTCCTCGGCTTGGTGCGGGTTGCGGGTATGGCGCAGCGCGACCGAATAGACTTTATTGACGTGCCGCGAGACGAGTGCGGCAAAGGCTTCCTCGGAGTTTTGCTCCGTGTATTGCCGCAACAAAGCAATGTCGTCCAGTTCCTGCATCTACATCTAAATGCCACTGATTTGAGAAAGGTAACAGTTTTTTTGCAAGAGGCATGACCATGCTTGTCCCCCACGGTCCAAGAGGCACAAGCAACCGCTCGCTTTCAGCTTGGCAAGCCACCGCGCAACATTCGTGGTTAAAGTCTTCGCTGTTTCGCGTGGTTTGCGTCTTTCCCGGATACCCACTCCAAATGCTTTGCAAAAATTCTCCCCCGCCGGGCCGGCACCGGTTAAGCTCATTTCAACATGAACAAGTATCGCAAATTCATCACCACCAGTGTGGGCTTCACGTTCCTGGTGGTCGGGGTCACCGGCGTGATCTTCCAGTTCTTTTTCAAGACCCCGGTGCTCGAGCACATCCACGGCTGGCTCGGCGTGGCCATGGTGGCGGCGGCGGCGCTGCACATCGGCCAGAACTGGAAGCCCCTCCAAAACCATCTGCGCGATGGGCGGGTGTTCCTGCTCCTGATCCCCGTCGTGGCGTTGATCGCCCTGCTCACCTTCGGCATCGGCCAGAAGGAAAAAGGGGGACGCCGCGACGGCGGCAACCTGAATCCCCGCGACGTCATGGGCAAACTCGCCCAAGCCCACGCCGCCGACATCGCCAAAGTCTTCGGCAAGGACGTCACCGCCGTGCTGTCCAAAATGAAAACCGACGGTCTCCAGGCCGACAGCGCCGATGCCACCGTCCAGGAACTGGCCCAGAATAATCACAAATCCCCGGAAGGCATTCTGGTTTATTTCATCAAATAAGCGGCATATTCGGTCTGCACCGGCAAATTGCCACCGCTACCGTAGCGCTGATGGCGGCATTCGCACTTGCCCGGATTAATTTCCGGTGTATGGTAGAAAGTGAATTCCGCAGACAGCCACATGAACCCCAGAATTGTTCCAACCAGCCGTGGTATGGTCTGGTTTCTAAATTACTTTACCATTCTTTGCCTCTTCGGACTGCTCGTTCCCGCAGGCGCCCAGGCGCAACTGGTGGCTGACGGCGAGACCAATGTCCTGAACGGCGTGGTCACCAATGTCAGCGGTGGCCTCATCGTCGGCAACACCGGCCCCTTCACTCTGCTGGTGATCACCAACGGCGCCATGGTGACCAACACCAGCGGCACTTCGGCCATTGGCAATGGTGCCGCGGCCAACACGAACCGGTTGGTGGTGACCGGGGCGGGTTCGGTCTTGAACAATCTCGGTACCATTTATGTGGGCGTGGCCGGTTCGGCGAACGAATTGGACATCCTGAACGGCGGGCTGCTCAGCGATGTGAACAGCGCCGTGGGGAATAATCCCTCGGGCAGTGGCAACCTCGCGGTGATTTCCGATCCCGGTTCCGTTTGGACCAACACGTCCAGTTTGTATGTGGGCAACAACAGTTCACGCGACACGATGATCGTGACCAATGGCGGCAAGGTTTTCAGCAACCAGGGTGGCGTGGGGCAAAATGGCAACGGGAGCAACAATGTGGTCATCACCGGGGCCGGTTCTACCTGGAGCGCTGGCTACACGTATCTTGGCTACATTGGCAGCGGTATTGGCCGCAACCATTTTCTGGTGAGCAACGGCGGCAATTTCACTTCTTCCAGCTGGCTGGATATCGGGGTCTATTCCAGCACCAACAATCTCACCGTGGCCGATGCCGGCTCCTCGGTGCAATCCCAGTTTTTACGCATGGGTTACAGCAGCAGCGCCAACCAGTGCGTCGTCAGCAATGGGGCAACGCTGGCATTGCTTTCATCCAGTCAAGCGACGGTGGTCGAAGGCACCTTCACCACCGCCACCGTCACCGGCGGGGGTTCGGTCTGGACGAACGCCGGCGACCTCGATTTCGGCCAGTATTCCAACGTGCTCGCCATCACCAGCGGCGGCAAAATGGTGGATATTAACGGCTACATCGAGAACGGCTTTGGCAAGCCCAATACCGTCATGGTGGCTGGCACCAATTCACTTTGGCGAAACGCACAGAATCTGTATGTGGACGATTCCGGCGCCCAGCTCATCATCACCAACGGGGGCACGGTATATGACACGGTCGCCTATTTCGGGGACAATGCCGGCAACAACAATTGTTATGCGCTCGTTACAGGGGCCGGCTCGGTTTGGACCAACACCTACAATCTTTTTGTGGGCAACAATGGAGCCACCAACCGGCTGGTCGTGGCCGATTCCGGCCGCGTGGTGGCGAACATGGCCATCTATGCGCAGTACAATGCCGGGGTATTGGTCACCGGCACCGGCACGCTGGCCTCCAGCTATGTTTTTATCGGTGCCAACGGCGCACACAGCCAGCTGGTGGTGACCAATGGCGGGACGGTTTACGCCGGCACTTTCACCATTGGCAATGGCCAGAGCAACACGGTCACTCTCGCGGGCGGCACGGTATTCGTCACCAACAGCGCTTCGCTGGTCAATCATGCCACGCTGGTGCTCAACTCCGGTTGGTTCAATGCCGGGAGTCTGTCGGTAGCTGGCGGCACCCAGAACAACCTCATCTATTTAAATGGTGGCACCCTGCAATCCGGCTCCACGTCTTATGGCAATGTGCAGCCGTTCGTGGTCGGCGATGGCACGGACGCCGCCAACTTCCTATTGACCGGCAATGGCACTCACTCCTTTCCCGCCGGGGTGATGATCGCGAGCAACGCCACGCTGAACGGGACGGGCACGGTCCTCAGCGATGTCACCGTCTACGACGGCGGAACCATCGCGCCCGGCACCAACGGCAGCCTCGGTAATCTGGTGATCAACGGCAACCTGACGCTCAATAATGGCAGCACGACTTACGTAAAACTAAACGCCGCAAACTTCCCCGGCACCAGCCCGTCCGACACCATCACCGGCGTGACCAACCTGGTTTACGGCGGCACCCTCTCGCTGACCAACCTGACCGGCCGGCTCACGGGTAACAGCTACGCTTTTCGCCTGTTCAGTGCCACCAATTTTTCCGGTGCCTTCAGCAGCCTGATCCCCGGCACGCCGCCAGCCTCTTCCAACCTCCGCTGGGATACCTATGAATTGAATGTGGATGGCGTGCTCCGGATCTTCCCGGCTATCAGCCTGCCGCCCGTCATTGGCGGCGCTAACATCGCCAACGGCAGCCTGATCCTCAGCGCCGGCTCCGGCATTGCCTATGATCCCTGCTGGTTGCTCACCTGCACCAACCTGGCCGCGCCCGTCTGGTCCTGCACGGCCACGAATTATTTTGACGCGAACGGCAACACCGTCTGCACCAACCCCATCCCGGCCGGCGAACCGGCACGGTATTTCAAGCTGCAGGTCAACTGACCGCCGCCGGCTTTGCCGCGCGGGGGCCGGGGTGAGAGCGAGAGTCAGACCAGATGAATGCCGGCTTGGCCAGCAACCAAACGCACAACGTTCACGACTCTTGGCTGGCTTTTGGCCGGAGCTCTGCTAGTTTTTCGTCCCATGTCTGCCCCTCAGGTGAGTACCACGGCACCACTTTCTAAAGCGCAGGTTTTTCTGCGCCGGCTACTGTCCACGGTGATTCTGTGGACGGTCATTCTCACGGCTTTATTCTCCAGCAACAGACTGATTTCCGACGGCGTGTTCCTGCTGATCATCGCCTTTCTGGCCCTTTCGGGACTGATTGAGTTCTACGGCATTGCGGCGAAACGCGGGATGGTGAACTTCAAATGGTCAGGACTGGTCGGCGGGTTGCTGCTGATGATCGGCACGTTCCTGAACCTAACGGGCCATCTCGGCACCTCGGGCAGCCCGGCGCGGGTGAATGATTTTGAAACCAGCTTTCTGATCCTGTTCGTGCTGGGCCTATGCGTGCGCCAGTTCATGGCCAAGACCAATCCAGCCGGTTTGATGGCCATTTCCACCACCCTGTTCGGCCTGATGTACGTGCCCTGGCTGCTGAACTTCATCCAAAAGATCAATTTCTTCCCCAATGTGGAGGGCAAATACTTCCTGCTCTATTTCATCCTCATCACCAAGTTCAGCGATATGGGCGCGTACGCCGTGGGCTCGCTGATTGGCCGGCACAAGATGATTCCACGCATCAGCCCGGCCAAGACGTGGGAAGGTTTCGGCGGCGCGATCGCCGTCTCCACCGGCGCCAGCGTGGCCTTTGTCTATTTCTTTGGGGCGCACATGTACCACATGAACTATGTGCATGCGGTGATCCTGGGCGTGGTTTTGAGCATCGCGGCGGTGATCGGTGATTTGATCGAGTCGTTGTTCAAACGCGAGGCCGGGGTAAAGGATTCCGGCCAGATTTTTCCGGGCATCGGCGGCATCTTGGATTTGCTGGACAGTTTGCTCTTTAACGCGCCGCTGATGTATTTGTATTTGCGGCACATTCTAACGCATCCGTGATTTTAATTTACGATTTGCGATATACGATTTACGCGCCGCTAAAATATTTATGCCTTTTGGCTGTTTAGTGCCCTAATTTCAATATCATCAAAGCCTGCTTAACTTTACTTTATACCTATGACACGTGAGGAGATGAAGAAGCGGACGCAGAGTTACGCGAACCGGATCGTCAAACTTTGCGCGGCGTTGCCGGAAAATTGGGTGGCACAGACGTTGGGGCGGCAGTTGTTGCGGAGCGGGACGTCGGTGGGGGCAAACTACCGGGCGGTCTGCCGGGCGAAGTCCACGGCGAACTTCATCAACAAGCTCCGGATCGTGGAAGAGGAATGCGACGAGTCGCTGTTCTGGATGGAATTGCTGGTGGAAAACAAACTGATGTCGACGTCGCGGCTGAAAGATTTAATGCAAGAGGCAAATGAAATCCTGGCCATCATGGTCGCCTCGGCCAAAACGTCACGCTCGTCAACCCGCGCGGAAATCGTATATCGTAAATCGTAAATTCATGAAAAACGTAGTATTGCTAGGCAGCACCGGCTCAATCGGGACGAGCACGGTCAAAGTGGCGGGCGATTTGCCGGATCAGATCCGGCTGATTGGCCTCGCGGCGGGTGGCAATGCAGCGCTGCTGCTGGAGCAGACGCGCCAGCACCGGCCCGGCATCATCTCGATCAATGACCCGGCGAAGGCCAAGGAATTGCAGGCGACCCTGGGTCCGGACACGGAAGTGTGCTGCGGCAACGAAGGTCTGCTCAAGCTGGCCACCCTGCCGGCGGCGGACATCGTGCTCATCGCCATCGTGGGTACGGCAGGCTTGCAGCCGGCGCTGGCCGCCATCCGCGCGGGTAAGGACATCGCCATTGCCTCCAAGGAAATCCTGGTGATGGCTGGCGAAATCGTCATGAACGAAGCGCGTAAGCACGGGGTCAAGGTGCTCGCCGTGGACAGCGAACACTCGGCCATCTTCCAATGCCTGGATGGCAAACCACCATCTTCGGTGCGCCAGTTGCTGCTCACGGCGAGCGGCGGCCCCTTCCGAAACAAGACCGACTGGCCAAAGGAGAAGTTTTCCGAAATCACGGTGGAACGGGCGCTGAAACATCCCTCGTGGGTGATGGGGCGCAAAATCACGATTGATTCCGCCACTCTCTTCAATAAGGGGCTGGAGATGATCGAAGCCCGCTGGCTGTTCGATATCGAGATGGCCCGCGTCGGCGTGGTGGTGCATCCGCAGAGCATCGTCCATTCCATGGTGGAATTTGTGGACGGCTCGCTGATCGCCCAGCTTTCCACGCCGGACATGTGCCTGCCCATCCAGTACGCGCTCACCTACCCTGCCCGTTCCGCCAGCGACCGGGTACAAACCAATTTTGCGAAGATCGGCACCCTGACCTTTGAAGAGCCAGATGTGGACCGGTTCCCGGCCATCACTCTGGCCCGGCGCGCCGGCGAAACCTGCGGCACATTGCCGGCAGTTTTGAACGCGGCGAACGAAGTGGCGGTCGAAGCCTTTGTAAACCGGCAAATCAATTTCCCCCAGATCACCGAAACGGTGCGGCGGACGATGGACGCGCACCGGGTGGTTGATCACCCCACCCTCGAGCAGATCCTCGAGGCGGATGCCTGGGCCCGGCGGGAGGCGGCGCGGGTTTAAGACCCTCGCTTGCACGAACAACCAACTTCGGCGAAAGTCCAATATGAGCGAATCCCTTCGTTACGCTCTGTGATTGCGGTAAATATCCGGATGGATATAATTCCATAGTTTTAACATGACAATTTTGCATTACATCCTCATCGCGCTTGAAGTGGTGCTGGTTTTCAACCTCATCATCGGCGTGCATGAACTGGGCCATTTTCTGGCGGCGCGCTGGCGCGGGCTAAAGGTGGAACGCTTCGCAATCTGGTTCGGCAAACCCATCTGGAAGAAGAAGATCGGCGGCGTGGAATACGTGCTGGGCTCAATTCCGTTCGGCGGCTATGTGGCCCTGCCCCAAATGGCGACCATGGAAGTCATTGAAGGTAAGACCGATGACCACGCGGAACAACTGCCGCCGGTGACGCCCTTGGACAAGATCATCGTGGCGTTTGCGGGTCCGCTGTTCAGCTTCAGCTTGGCGGTGCTGTTTGCCGTAGCGGTATGGCAGGTGGGCAAACCGGCCAATGATTCCGATAACTCCACAATCATCGGCTGGGTCGACCCGACTGGTCCGGCCTGGCAGGCCGGCTTGCGGGCAGGCGATACCATTCTGGAGGTGGACGGCCATGCGGTTCGCCATTTTTCACCGGTTTCGAGCATGACAGACAGTGTGACCTGGCGGATCGTCACCAGCACCGGCACGAACATTCCCATCAAGTATGCGCGCAACGGCAAGGAATCCACTGTCCTAGTGGTGCCGATTCATCAGGCCACCAAATGGTATGAGCGCAAATCATTGCGGCGGATCATGATCACGGCGGCCGACAAGGCATTGATTGGCGGGTGCCTCTCAAACAGTCCGTCGGCATTGGCCGGCTTAAAAGAGGGCGACGAGGTGGTCTCCCTGAACGGCGAAAAAATTTATAGTTTCGGCGCAGTCATCTCCGCGGAAACTGCCATGAGCAACACCATCGTAAAACCGCTGACGCTGGGTATTATGCGCGGCACCAACCGGTTTGACTGCGACCTGCTGGCGGTGAAGCCAAAACAACCCACGAACGCCCCGCCCATGCTGGGTATTTCCTGGCTGATTGATACGAACGTCGTTCTGGAGCATCCGAGCCCGGCCGACCAGATCCGCCTCAGCGCGGGCCAGATTTTCAATACCTTCGGCGCGCTCTTCGCCAAGAACAGCGACGTGGGCGTGCAACAGCTCGGCGGCGCGGTAATGATCATCCGCGTCTACAGCAACCTATTTGACGATGATGACGGCTGGCGCCGCGTGCTGTGGTTCAGCGTGATCCTGAACATCAACCTGGCCCTGCTCAACCTGCTGCCCCTCCCCATGCTGGATGGCGGCCACATCCTGCTCTCGCTGATCGAAGTCATCCGCCGCCGCCCCAGCAGCGCATCGATCCTGAATTACGTGCAGAACGGCTTTGCCATCCTGCTGATTAGCTTCATGGTTTACATCGCGTTTTTTGACATTGGCGACTGGGTGCGCAGCTCCCGCGCCGACCGCGAAGTGCCGGTGGTGTTTTCCGCCCCGAAATGATTTTTATGCGTTACTGCGAATCTCCCTTTTTCCACCATCGCCGTCAGACCCGGGAAGTCACCATCGGTGATCCGGCCAACGGCGGGGTCATCATGGGTGGCAACCATCCGGTGGTGAAGCAATCCATGCTCACCTGCGATACCATGGATACTCAGCTCTGCGTGCAGCAGACGCTGGAACTGGTGGCCGTGGGCTGCGAGATCGTACGCATCACGGCACCGACGGTGAAGGACGCGGCGAACCTCCAGAACATCGTGACCGAACTCCGTGCGCGCGGCGTGCTGGTGCCGATCGTGGCGGACATCCATTTCAAGCCCGACGCGGCCATGGAGGCCGTGAAATGGGTCGAAGTCGTACGCGTGAACCCCGGCAATTATGCCGACTCCAAGAAATTTGCCATCAAGGAATACAGCGATGACCAGTATGCCGCAGAACTGAAGCGCATCGAGGAAAAGTTCACCCCGCTGGTGCTCGAGGCCAAACGGCTCAAGCGCTGCCTGCGCATCGGCACAAATCACGGCTCGCTGAGCGACCGTATCATGAACCGCTACGGCGACACGCCGCTGGGCATGGTGGAGAGCGCCTTGGAATTCGCCCGGATCTGCCGGCAGAACGATTTCCATAATTTCAAGTTTTCGATGAAGTCCTCCAACCCCAAGGTGATGATTGAATGCTACCGCCTGCTGGTGGCCCGCCTGGAACAGGAAGGACCGGACTGGAATTATCCCATCCACCTCGGCGTGACCGAGGCCGGCGAAGGCGAGGATGGTCGCATCAAGTCTGCCATCGGCATTGGCTCCCTGCTCTGCGACGGGCTGGGCGATACCATCCGCGTTTCGCTCACGGAAGATTCCCCCCGTGAAATCGAAGTGTGCAACGATCTGCTCGCCCAGATTCCCCTGCTGGCCAACACAACCACGCCGCTCGGAAACCTTGAGCCTTCGTTCGACCCGTTTCATTTTGAGCGCCGCGAAACCCCGGAGATCGCGCTGAACGACTCTACGAAGTGCGGCGGCGAACAACTCATCCGCGTGGTGGTCATCAAGGCTACGTGGGACAAGGTCGCGCCCAAGCTCCGCCCGAAAGACGATGTGAAGCCCGAGGCGGTCTATGAAGACCTGAACGTGGCGGAGATTGATCCGACCCAGGATTTCACCATCAACTGCCATACCCAGCTCGTGACCGTGAAAGACGGCGTGAAACTGCCGGCCATCACGGCGTTCCGGCTGCTGGCACTGAAGCTGAAACATCTCGGAAGCAACAATCCGATCCTATTGAAGGATTGCCTGAGCTTTGAGCCGGTGCCGCTGGAACCGAAGATTGCCCTGCTGCGCGCAGCAGTTGTTATCGGCGCTCTATTGGCCGATGGCATTGGCGATGCGATTCTCGTGCGCGGCGAAGCGGGTGGCGGTCAAAGCCTCCGGCTCGCGTACAACATTTTGCAAGCCGCCGGCTGCCGTTCCTTCAAGACCGATTACGTGGCCTGCCCGAGCTGCGGTCGTACATTGTTCAATCTCCAGACCGTCACCGCACGCATCAAGGCACGCACGGAACATCTGAAGGGTGTGAAAATCGCCATCATGGGCTGCATCGTGAATGGTCCCGGCGAAATGGCGGATGCCGATTTCGGCTACGTCGGCGGTGCGCCCAACAAGATCAATCTTTACGTCGGCAAACAAGCCATCAAGTTCAACATACCCGAAGCCGAGGCCGTCGAACGCCTGGTGGACCTGATCAAGGAACACAACAAGTGGGTGGAACCGGAGCCGAAAGAGGCGGTGCACGCATAAACCATCGGTGCAGATCTGATCCGTCCCAAAGTTTAAAAATAAAAACCGCCCGGCCAATCAAGGCCGGGCGGTTTTCGATTTTATAACAACCGGTTACGCGTACAGCGGGCCAAAATTCTGGCAGGCGCGATAGTCAGCGCTTTCCAGATCGGCGGTGCCGAAGGCGGCCCAGGCGCTGGGACGGAACACGCGTTCCGCCGCTACGTTGTGCATGTACACCGGAATGCGCAGTTGCGCGGCCAGCGAAATGAGGTCCGCACCAATGTGGCCGTAGCTGATGGAACCGTGGTTGGCACCCCAGTTGTTCATGACTGTGTACACATCCCGGAAAGCGCCCTGCCCTGTCAGAATGGGGGCGAACCAGGTGGTCGGCCAGGTGGGATTCGTGCGCTGGTCGAGCACGTCGTGCACCTTTTCCGGCAGGTCAATAGTCCAGCCTTCGGCAATCTGGAGGGCGGGGCCGAGGCCTTTCACCAGGTTCAGACGGCACATCGTCACCGGCATGCCGCCCTTAGTGAGGAACCGCGTGGACCAGCCGCCGCCGGGGAAATATTCGGTGATTGACGGATGCCACGTGGTGGCCGCGAGACATTTCTTCGCCTCGGCCGGGGTGATTTCCCAGAAGGGCTTCATCACGGGCTGGCCGTCGCGTTCCTGCTGGCCGGTGCCGTCGAGCGTGGCGGGACCGGAGTTGATCAGATGCAGAATGCCCCCGGCGGCCGGGCCGGTAAGTTCATGGCCAGACACACGTTTGACGGCGTCCGGACTCCAGTACGTGCGCACGTCAGCAAAGATCTGCGCCGTGTTCGTCAGCAAATAACCGAGCAACATGGACACGCCATTTAGACAGTCGTTTTCCGTCGCCACAATGTACGGCGCTCGGATGCCGTTCCAGTCGAAGGACGTGTTCAGAATGGCTTCGAGGAAATCGCCGTTGGGCTGGTAATCGGTCCATTGGCGCTGGCCTTGAAAACCGGCGGCAATGGCATTGTGGCCCTGCGCTTCTTCACCAAAACCCATTTTGGCGAGCTTGGGATTGCCCACCATGAGGTCACGTGCGATCAGGGACATCTTGATGGACTTGTCCCATTCGCTTTTGAGGCGGGCACGGGAGCGCTTGGTGGCGGGGGAATTGTAATCCTTGCCTTCGGGGCAATACTGCTTCACCCACTTCGACGCCTTGGCATATTCGACCGGATCAAAAATCCCCTTGTCCATGCGGCGGAGGAATTCCGTCATGTCAATGGTCTCAACGCGCATGCCGAAGTAATCTTCAAACAACGGCTGATCCACAATGGAACCGGCAATGCCCATGGAAACGCCGCCCATGCCGAGATAGGATTTGCCGCGCAGGAGCGCAACCGTCAGACCGGAGCGGACGAATGACAAAATCTTCGCCTGCACATCGGCGGGAATGTTCTTGTCGCCAGCGTCCTGCACATCGCGACCGTAAATGCTAAACGCGGGCAAACCCTTC
Organism: uncultured Verrucomicrobia subdivision 3 bacterium; assembly: GCA_903820285.1. Classification (GTDB taxonomy): domain Bacteria; phylum Verrucomicrobiota; class Verrucomicrobiia; order Limisphaerales; family UBA11358; genus UBA11358. The sequence continues at coordinate 14,963 of CAIJGS010000024.1, forward strand.
TGCGTATGACCGGCCAGCACGGCCGCCAGATACACCGCGCCGGGACGTTCGGTGCCGTTGTAGCCCCAGACCGCCTTGGGAATGAGCGGGTTCATGTCCATCGTCTCGCTGCCATAGCACCAGCAGGGCGTGACGGTGAGGGAGATGCCCACGCCTTCACGCGCAAATTTTTCCGCCGCCGCCGCCGCTTCCGCCACGCCACCGATGCAGGTATCGGCGATGACACATTCCACATTCTTGCCGTTGGGATAACGCAGGCTGGCGGAAATCAGTTTGGCCGCCGCCTTGGCCATGTCCATGGTCTGTTTTTCCAGCGATTCGCGCACACCGCCGAGCCGGCCATCAATCGTGGGGCGAATGCCGACTTTGGGGAGCGCCCCTTCAAAAAGAGATAAGTTCATAAATGTGATGTGTGATCAGGTTTGTCTGCTAATGGTGGCAAATATGAGGCTAAGAGTGTCAGCAGATTCCCGTGGACGCGAACGCAAAAAGATAGGACGAATCACAGGTTTCGGACGCAAACCACCGTCATTCCCACAAAACGTCAGTCGGGCAATCAGGACGCCCTCCGCAGATTTAGAGCCGGTTAAAAAATCTTACGCCCTGTAGCAGCCGACGTAAGGAGGCTCTATATAAATAAGTTTTCCAGAGATATTTGAACCTTCTCATGTCGGCTGCCACTTCTTCAACGGGCTGCTATGCCGCATGCGTAGCCCGATAAACCGACGGCGTCACCCTACAAAGCCGCGTAAACACCCGACTAAAATAAGCCGGGTCCGGAATCCCCACCGAATCGGCAATCTCCTTCACCGAGGACCGGGTGGTGAGCAGCAGATATTGCGCCCGTTCCATCCGCCGCCGCATCAGATAATCCAGCGGCCGGACCCCGACCACCTTTTTGAACTGATCAGAAAAATAGGTGGGATGCAACTGCACCACCCGCGCCAGATCCGCCAAGGTGATCGGCTGACGCATGTGGGCGTGAATGAATTCCTGCACCGCCATGAATTGGCGGGTGACCCGCGCATGCACCCCCTCATGATACTTTGCCGATTGTAGGAATGGCGTCAGCAACAGACTGAGCACCCCGCGCGCCTCAAAATCCGCCACCGCACTGGCCGGTGGCCCAGCGGGCGGGAGAAGCACCGGAAACTGTTTGTACTCCTCCCGGCTGGGGTCGTAGCAAGGAAGCTTCCGGTCTGGGTAAATGGATTCCAGCCGGTTAAAAAACGCCAGATCGCCGGCGGCGGCGGGTAGCTGGTATTCGCAATCCAGCAGGGAAAATAGGTCAATCCCCGCCGGCAGCCGGGAGGCAAAATGCAGGTGATAGTGGTTGAAATGCCGGGCGCAGGAACAATCGTGCACCGTAAACGGCGGCACCAGATGCAACCGCCCCGGCTGCAGCACAAACGTGCGGTCATGATGCCAAACTGTGGCCCGGCCATCCAGAATCAGCCACAGTCGTGAGAATGGACTAATCACATGTTTGAAGTTCCACCAACGTCCCGCCTCGGTGCGCTGCACGGACAACACCTTCAGATCCAGGGAACCCAGCAATTCATGATTTAAGACAGAAGCCATGCGTAATGACAGAGCTAAACGTAGCAAATCCACCCGGTAGGGCAACCCAACAACCGGCCCCGGGCAAGCCACTTTGCAACCAAATCGGCATTGGCGTTATACCCACCCTCTGCTATCATGGTTAGGCAATGAATTTTCTGGCAAGCACATGGGTTGGCATCTGGCTCACAGGACTGGGCCGCATTGCCATGTTGACGCGCGAGACCGTGCTGTCGCTGTTCACCTTCAAGGCCCGCTGGCGGGATTTGCTCTACCAGATGTATTTCATCGGCATCAAATCCCAATCCGTTGTCATTGTGACGGGTGCGTTCACGGGCATGGTGCTGGGCGCGCAGACTTATTTCCAATTTCACAAGGTCAAAATGGATACCGCCACGCTGGCGGTGGTCAGCGTCTCCATGTGCGACGAACTCGGACCGGTCCTGACCGCCCTGATGGTGGCGGGCCGGGTCGGAGCGGCTATCGCGGCGGAAATCGGCACCATGCGCGTCACGGAGCAGATTGATGCCTTGCGCACGCTCGCCACCCACCCGGTGGATTACCTGGTGGTTCCCCGCCTGATTGCCGCCCATATCGCCCTGCCGCTGCTAACCTTGGAAGCCATCGCCGTGGGCATCGCATCCTGCTATCTGGTCGGCGTCTTCCTGCTGGGTATTGATCCCGCCTTTCTCTGGGCCGATGCATTGATATACACCCATGACGTGGACGTGATCATCGGTTTTTCCAAAGCCTTTATTTTCGGCGGCATCATCGCCATGATCAGTTGTTACAAGGGCATGACCTGTCCCATGGGGGCGGAAGGCGTGGGCCGGGCAACGACGGAGGCAGTGGTTTATTCCTCCATCACCATTCTGATCTGCAATTTCTTCCTGACCCTCATTATTGGCAAGCTGGTGGGACTGCTATGATTGAAGTGCGGCACCTTACCAAAAGCTTCGGCTCGCAGCGGATCCTCGACAATGTGGATCTGCGCATCGAATCCGGCGAATCCGCCGTCATCATCGGGCGTAGCGGGGGCGGCAAAAGCGTCCTGCTCAAACACCTCATCGCCCTGCTCAAACCCGACTCGGGCGAAGTCCTCGTTGATGGGGAAAATATCATCCCCTTGAACGAGCGTCAATTGTTGCGCGTGCGGGAAAAGTTCGGCATGGTCTTCCAGGGTGCGGCGCTGTTTGATTCCATGACCGTGGAGGAAAATGTAGCCTTTCCGCTCATGCGCAAGAAGAACTTCACCCCGGCTGAAATCAGCCGACGCGTGGCGGCCGCACTCGATATGGTGGACCTCCCCGGCACCCAAAGGAAAAATCCGGCGGAACTTTCCGGCGGCATGCGCAAGCGGGTCGGCCTCGCCCGCGCCATTATTTACGAACCCCAAATCATTCTCTACGACGAACCGACCACTGGTTTGGATCCGATTATGTCGGACAGCATTGATAAACTGATCATCCGGGTGCGCGACCAGTTGAAAGTCACGTCCGTGGTGGTTACGCATGACATGCGCAGCGCCCGGCGCGTAGGCAACCATGTCTTCATGTTGCACAACAAGCGCATTTACGCCAGCGGCGCGCCCGAGGATATCTTTGCCTCGCAGGACCCGATCGTGCGGCAGTTCATTGACGGCGTCGCGGACGAAAAAGAAATCATTTTATAGCCATGGAAAAATCATCTCGTTTGGAAATCAAAGTCGGCCTGTTCGTCTTTTTCGGGCTGGTTCTGCTGGCCGTGCTCATCATCCAGTTCAGCAAGGGCGCCAGCCTGTTCCGCTCCACCTATGCCTTGCGGTTGCACGCCACGGATGTCGGCGGACTCAAGGAACACGCCAGTGTGCTGCTCGCCGGCGTCACCGTCGGCAGCGTGAAAAATATCACCCTCGCCGATGACGACAAAAGCGTGACGATCGTGCTCCAAATCTACCAGTCATATCCGATTTATTCCGATGCCCGGTTTGTGATCGAGTCCGCAGGATTTCTGGGCGACCAGTACGTAGCCGTCATTCCGGTGGCAAACACTGGAACGATCCTGACGAACAATGCGGAGGTGCCCTGCCAGGAACCGTTTAACCTCCAGGAAGTGGCCCGAAGCACCCAGGGCGTCATGAAACAAATCAATGACACGGCCAAGAAGCTCGATGCCTCCGTGACCGCCTTGCATGACCGGGTGTTGAACGAACAAACGCTCGCGAGCTTTGGCGAATCCATCACTAATTTGCGGAACTTTACTGAACAGGCCCTAGCCACGGTAGGCGACATCAAGCAAATCATCGCCACCAACAGCGGTCAGGTGAGCATCACCATGAGCAATGCGGCGAATTTCTCCGCCGAGCTCACGCAACTCGGCGCCTCCGCTCAGGACGTGCTCGCTACCAATAGCTATAACGTGAATCTGGCCACCAAGAACATCGCCGATGCCAGCGCCACACTGAAGCATGTGGCCGATGATATACAGGCAGGCAAAGGACTCGCCGGCGTGGTGCTGCAAAACCCCGACCTGGCCACCAATGTCCAGGTGCTCGCCGCCAATCTGGCGGTAACCAGCAGCAATCTGAACCGCCTGGGCATCTGGGGTATCCTCTGGTCGCACAAAACGCCCGACACCAATGTTGCCGCTACTGTACATTCCGGTTCCAAACATTAACCCCCCTACCCTATGGACAACGTGACCATCTACAAGGCGTTCAGCCCCATGGACGCCCAACTCATCCGATCACGTTTGGAGGCAGCGGGCTTTCATCCATTTGTGGCCGATGAAGCCACCGCCATGAACACCGAGGGTTATTCAATGGCCATCGGCGGCATCCGCGTGCAGGTACCGGACACCGAGGCAGTCGAAGCCCGGGCCTTTCTGGACGCGCCGGCGGAGTAAGTATTTTTGCAGTTTCGTAGGCAGCGCATTTCCGTCATACGTTTTCTTGAGTCTTGGCGTCTTGGCGTCAGGATACCTATGCCATAATTCTCTGAGGTTGAAAACCTTCCCAAGTTGGGCGAGACTTTGCGCGCCAGGATGTCACCATCAAAGTCACTAACATAACACTTATGAACTCGCCCAAAATTCTCGCCTTCGCCGGCAGCTCCCGCACCGGCTCCTATAATCAAAAGCTCGTCACCGCCGCAGCGGAACACGCCCGGGCCGCCGGTGCGGCCGTCACCGTGGTCAGCCTGCGCGATTTCGCGCTGCCGCTCTTCGACCAGGATCTCGAAACCGCCCAAGGTCTGCCCGCCGGAGCGAAACAATTTAAGTCCCTGCTGCGTGAACACGATGGTTTCCTCATTGCCTCCCCCGAATACAACAGCTCCTTCACCCCCCTGCTGAAAAACGCCATCGACTGGGCCTCCCGGGCGGAAACGAAAGATGAACCGCCGCTGGCCGCTTATCGCGGAAAGGTGGCAGCCCTGCTGAGCGCTTCACCGGGAGCCTTGGGCGGTCTGCGCGGCCTCGTGCATCTGCGGGCCCTGCTCAGCAACATCGGCGTGATCGTACTGCCGGATCAGGTGGCCATCGGCACGGCGTACGAAGTGTTCGACGACGCCGGCCACATCAAAGACGAGCGCAAGTCCGCCCAAGTCGCCAGCCTCGCCCGCGGCCTCACAAATTTTCTTGTAAAACTCCAGTCCTGACGCCCATCTTGCAGTTCCAAGCCTCATGAACATTATGAACCTCGCCGCGAAAGAACTGGGCATGAGCCAATAAGCAGTAACCCCCGTTTCGCTCATCACCATGAACTATCACCTCCATCACAACGGGCAAAACCTGGGCATCTTCCCGCTGGCGGAATTGCAGGCGCGGCGTGACCGGGGCGAATTGACCGGGGCCGAACTGGTGTGGTGCGAAGGCATGGTGCAATGGCAACCCCTGAATTCCGTTCTGCCGGCCACCGCCCCACGCATCGTTCCCCCCGTGCTCCAACCAGCACCGCCGCCGCCCAAAAAGTCCCTCCCTGCGGTTGTGGCCATTGTCGTTGTTGGCCTGATCGTTCTCGGCATCGCCTTCGCCGGCCATCAGGCGAAAACCTCATGGCAACAAGTAAGCCGGACCATTCGCTCGTCAGCCATGACCAACCCAGATGGCATGGCGGCGGCCAGTCAGCCAGTCGTGCCCAGCAGCAATGCGGTGACCGAAGCCACGCTGATGGGCACGCGGCGGGAATTCCGGCTCCGCCAATATGTGGAGGGGTACAAATTGCGTGGCGAACGCAATCCGGCCACGGATGCCCGCGCCCTGGGCTACCTGCAAAACTGGGTTGGCTGCAATTTCAATGGCCCGGTGGACACCAACCTGCCTCCGCTCGACCAACTGGCCGATGAACTGGCCGCCAACCCCGCCTGCACCGATCCGCTGGTGCTGACCGTGGCGGGGGTGAACGCCATCAATTTATTCGACTCCATCCACCGGCTGGATCGTGCGGTAAAAGGTTTTGAACATTCCCAACATCTGGCCTATCCCAAGTTCTACGCCACGGTGATGCTGGCTGACAAGCTCCGCGAAAAGCGGGATGACGACACCCTCCGGCTGGCGATTCTGGACAAGCTGGCCGTGCAACGATTCTCGGAAGCCTTCGCCGATGGCAGTATCCGGCCGGCCGACCAGCCGGAAGTCGCCGCCGCACTGGTGGGCGGCTGGGGCGATTCCTTTATGGGTCGGAACAGTGCCGCCATCGCCGCAGTGGCCCGCCAGCAGGGCGACCTCTTTCATTGGCTCGCGCTGGTGCTGGCCGGAGAATCCGAAATCAATTTGGCCTGGCAGGCGCGGGGTGGCGGATATGTCAATACCGTCACCGCTACCGGAGCCCAGGGATTTAGCGACCATCTGGCCTTGGCGCGTCAGCATCTCACCGAAGCCTGGAATCTGCGTCCAGATCTGGCGATGGCTCCCAACCTCATGATTTACGTCTCCCTCGGGGATGCGGGCATTGACGAAATGCGGGTCTGGTTCGACCGCACGGTGGCAGCGCAGTTTGATTTTGCCCCCGCCTGGCAGAACCTGCGTTGGGGGCTCCGGCCACGCTGGTATGGCAGCCACGAAGCCATGCTCGCCTTTGGCCGGACCGAATTAAACACCCGCCGCTTCGATACCGACGTGCCTCGGATGTATTTTGACTCCGTGGAAAATGTGGAAGAGGAATCCGAACTGCAACCAGGCCGGCATCTGTACCAGAGCGCCGACATCTGGCCAGGTTTGCAGATGATGTACGAAGGCTACATCGGCGAACCTTCCCAAGCCGATTGCCGGGATGGCTGGCGAACCACCTATGCCGCCGTGGCGTATCTCGCCGGAAAATACGACGTGGCACTCGCCCAATTGGAAGCCGTCCACTGGCAGCTTTGGCCGGACAATCTGAAAAAATGGGGCCGCGACTTGTCGCTGATGCCGCTGGAGGTGGCCGCCCGCACGAGCCCACAGGCAAAGCAGGTTAGGGCGGCTGAATTGGAGCGGCAGACTTTCAATCTCTCTGGTGCCTTGAAAAGGTATCAGCAACTGGAAACCGAGGTGGATCTGGATGACCGAACGCGCGCCTTCATCCGTGAACGGATGGCTTCCCTGACCTTGGAGAAACAGTTGCGCACCGGCCAATGGGTGCCATTTCTACCGACCGATACCAACCTGACCGGTTGGAACGTTGCCTTCGGTAATTGCCACCTGCTGCCGGACGGCGCCTTGGAAGTGCAATCCGGTCCGGGCGGACATCTGCTCTTTTCCCGTGCGCGGGTGGGCGCCGATTTTGAAATGCGCGGCCAGTTTGAAGTGGTCAGCAGCACCAGCCATGCGTTTCAAGGCGGCCTGGTCATGGGCTTTCCTGAATATGAGTCCTGGAACTGGTACGCCTTCCGCATCAAACGGAATGACGACGAAGGCGATGTGACCAGTTTTTCCCAACACTGGTCCGCCCGCCAACTGCTCAAGAAACTGCCCCTGGAAAGCCAAACCAACACGTTTACCTTTCGTTTCCAAAACGGCCATGTCACCGCCACCGTCAACGGCCACCAAGTGCTGGCCAATGCGGAACCGCCCCGCAGCAGCTACCGGCAGCCGACGGAATCATTCATTGGGCTCGGTGCCTTCAACGACGGAGACACCACCGTCATCCGTTATCGCAACGTCGAGGTGCGGCAATTGACCAATCCTTGAACAGTTAAAACCGGTTCACGGAGAAATCGTTCAACCGCCCCAACGTTTTCTGTTTTGTCTTCAAGGGCCAGCACCCTTATGCTTCGGCCAGCGAATAATTGTATTTTCGAATGATGGACTCCAAATTAAAACCGTTACTGCGGCTGAAAAAACTCCTGCCCGGCGAAGTGGATCTGAACCCCGCCACCCTGGCGAAATACGCCGGCGACAAATGGTTTGCCGTCCACCAGCCGGACGCCGTTGCCCTGCCCCGCTCCACCAAGTCAGTGGCAGCCATTCTGAAATTTGCGAATAAACACCGCATCCCGGTCACCGCGCGCGGCGCGGGCTACGGTTACGTGGGCGGCTGTGTGCCCATGCATGGCGGCATCGCCCTGTCGCTGGAGCGCATGAACAAAATCATCGAGATCAATGCCGGGGATTTTGTCGGGGTCGTCCAGCCCGGCGTCCTCACCGAATACTTTCAAAATGAGACCGCCAAGCTCGGACTTTATTATCCGCCTGACCCCGCCAGCCGCAAGGATTGCAGCCTCGGCGGCAACATCGCCACCAATGCCGGCGGCCCGCGTTGCCTGAAATATGGCGTGACCCGCGACTATGTGCTCGGCCTGGAAGCCGTGCTCGCGGATGGCACCATTGTCCGCCTCGGCAGCCGCACGCATAAAAACAAAACCGGCTTCGACCTGCACCGCCTGTTCGTCGGCTCGGAAGGTCTGCTCGGCGTGATCACCGAGGCCACGCTGAAATTGATTCCGCTGCCGCCCTACCGCGCCAACCTGGCCGTGGGTTTCAGTTCCATGGCTGATGCCATCAGCACTCTCCACGCCATTTTCGCCGCCGGCATCCTGCCCTGCGCACTCGAAGTCGCCGATGCCTTCACTCTCGCCGCCGCCGCCAAACGCACCAAGAGCGAACGGCTGAAAGGTTGCAAAGCCCATCTGATCGTCGAACTGGATGGACAGAAAAGTTCCGTCATCGCCGAAATCGCCGCCCTGGAAAAAATCGTCCGTCGCCAGCACCCCAACTTTGTGGAGCGCGGTCTGGGCGACAAGGAATGTGAAGCCGTCTGGCAGATCCGCCGCGAATTTTCCTATTCCCTGCGCGACACCGGCCTGACCAAATTAAATGAAGACATCGTGGTACCCCGCAGCCGGCTCGCCGATCTGTTCAAGTTCGCTGCCCAATTGCAACGCAAACACGGTCTGCAACTCGCCTGCTTCGGCCATGCCGGCGATGGCAA
>CAIJGS010000025.1 GCA_903820285.1 uncultured Verrucomicrobia subdivision 3 bacterium
CTGAAGTTTGTTTCCCTGATTTTTACGCTGGCGGTGATTGTGGGCTTGGGATTTTTTGGCGAGGGTTACCTTGAGGAATGCCATCAGGCACAGCGCACTTATGACGCAGTGGTGGCGAACGCCTACACGGGAAAGGACACGATCAAAGAAATGAAATTTCGCTTTTGGCTGGGAGCCGGTATTGGGGGCGGACTGGGAGTCATTTACGTCGTCCGGTGCTTCATAAGAAAAGTTGACCCATGAAAACTCGGCCCGTCGCCGCGCCCGGCCGGACTTTTCACCCCCTAAGATTTGAGTTCCGATTTTACCAAACCCGCCTGACTGCAAGATTTGTCTCACTCCCCAGCCGGTTTTCTGATAGGATGTTGAAGTCGCTGAGACAATTCGCATGACATCCAAACTGTTTACTGATCTGGGACTTTCCGCCGAAGTGCTGAAAGCCATTGACAAATTAGGCTACGAGCAGGCTTCGCCCATCCAGGCGGAAGCCATTCCCGTACTGCTCACCGGGCGCGACATCGTCGGCCAGTCCCAAACCGGCTCCGGCAAGACCGCCGCCTTCGGCATCCCCGCCGTGGAAAAGGTGGACGCCACCAAACGCGAGGTGCAGGTGCTCATTCTCTGCCCCACCCGCGAGCTCGCCATCCAGGTTTCCGAGGAAATCCACAAGCTCGCCTTTTTCAAGCGCGGGATCAACTGCCTCCCCATTTATGGCGGCCAATCCTATGAGCGCCAGTACTTTGGCCTCAAACAGGGCGCGCAGATCGTCATCGGCACCCCGGGCCGCATCATGGACCATATGCGCCGCGGCACGCTGCGCCTGGAAACGATCAAAATGGCCATCTTGGACGAGGCCGACGTGATGTTGAACATGGGTTTCCGGGAAGACATCGACCATATCCTTAAGGCCATGCCCAAGGAACGCCAGACGGTGTTCTTTTCGGCCACGATGCCCAAGCCGATCCGCGATCTGATCGAAACCCATTCGCACGAGCCGCAGAACGTCAAGATCGAGCAGAAGGCCATGACGGTTCCCACTGTGGACCAGGTCTATTTTGAAGTGGATCGCCGGTTCAAGATGGAATTGCTCATGCGGCTCATTGACCTCTACGATCTCAAGCTGGGCATTATTTTCTGCAATACCAAGCGCATGGTGGATGACCTCGTAGATCACCTGGAAGCCGCCGGTTATCAGGCCGACCGCCTGCATGGCGACATGACCCAGAACATGCGCGACCGCGTGATGAACAAGTTCCGCAAATCCGGTCTTGAATTTCTCGTCGCCACCGATGTCGCCGCGCGCGGCATTGACGTGGACGACGTGCAGGTGGTGTTCAACTACGACCTGCCCTACGATCCGGAAGATTACGTCCATCGTATCGGCCGTACCGGTCGCGCCGGTCGCAGTGGCCGCGCCATCTCACTGGTGCCCGGCCGTGAACTATTTCAGATCCGCAACATCGAACGTTTCACCAATGTCCGCATCCAGCGCGGCAAGGTGCCCACGGAAGTCGAAGTGGCCGAGGCCCGCGAAAACGTGTTCCTTGAAAAATTGCGCCTGCTGCTCACCAGCGGTGAATTTGAAAAACATGATCGCGTGGTGGAACGTCTGCTCGAAGAAGGTTTCAGCTCCACGGACATCGTTTCCGCGCTGATTCATCAATTGAAAACCGGCGAGGCCGCCAAAGCCGCGCCGCACACCGAAAGCTATGACCGGCCGCAGCGGGATGAACGCCCCGGTGGCGATTTCGATCGCCGGGAACGTCCGCCCTTCCGCGATGAGCGCCCGCCGGCCCGGTTTGACCGCCGGGACGACCGGGGCGGCCGCGATGACCGCCGTGAAGACCCCCGCGATAGTCGCGGCAGCCGCGAAGAACGTGGCTTTGCCGAACCCCGCCGCTCCTCGCCTTTCGTGGAACGTCCGGCCGCAGTGACTCCGCGCGCGCCGAAGGCCCCGCCGGTTCCCAAAAACGCGCCGTGGAAAGCCATGGCCCCCAAGGTGGCTCCGGCCGCCGCCCCCGCCGCCGAAGTCCATACACCCGCAGCGCCGGCTCCCGCGCCCGCCGCTGAACCGGTGAAAACGTTTACGGATGACGAAATTCTGGCTTCGGTCAAAGCGCCGGAAGCTGTCATTCCGATCGGCGATTATAAGCCCAAGACGGAAACCGCCGGCGCCACCGGTGCGGGCGGCAAGGTCAAACCCAGCCGCAAAGTCCCGGACAACCAGACCCGCCTGTGGGTCAGCGTCGGCGAGGAACAGGGCGTGGTGCCCATTGATTTCGTCAACGCCGTCGCCGGTGAAACCGGCCTGCCCGGCAAAGTCGTCGGTAAGGTCGACGTACGCGAACGGCACACGTTTGTGGATGTCGCCAGCGAACACGCCAATGGCATCATCGCCAAGCTGAACCGTGCGGAAATCAAAGGCCAGAAGATCAAAGTGAAGGTGGCTTAACCGCAAAAAACTTTTAACCGCGAAATACGCGAATTGGGGACAGACAGAAATGTCCCGGTTCGCGTATTTTCTTTTCAAAACGAGCCGAATGCAAAACGGATTCCTTTTAGCGTATTTCGCGGTTAAAAGTCTTTCCCCCGTTGCCGGATTGACATGCGAAGCCACCCGGTGAAAATGTGCCATGCGTTTTTTCAAACGTTTTAACCGGGGCGAGTTACGGCTGGGCCGCATTGAGGCTTTCAGCGACGGCGTCTTTGCCGTCGCCGCCACGCTGCTCGTGCTGGACCTGAAAATTGACCACCTGAACGACGTTCACAGTGTCCGGGAAGCGTGGCAAACGTTGGCCGGCCAATTTCCCAAATTCATCAGCTGGCTCATCAGCTTCGTGATCATCGGCAAATTCTGGCTGAATCATCACCACATCCTGGGTCTGGCGCGCCATGCGAACTACGGCATGGTGTGGCTGAACCTGATCTTCCTGATGTTCCAATCGCTGGTGCCGTTTCCGACCGCCTTCATGGGAGCCTATCCGGAAAATCCCGTGGCGGTCAGCCTGTTTGGCGTGGTGATGGCGTTCAATACGCTGATCTTCATCACACTCCATGCCTATATTCTCCGGCATCTGCTCAAGCCGGAACTGGCTGGCACCCAGGACCCGCACATCATTCGCAAATCCTTCGTGGGCGTGGCCGCTTATCTGACCGGCGTAGCCGCCGCGTGGATTCACGTGGACCTGGCCTTCGTCATCTACGGACTCACCCCGCTATTCTTCATCGTGCCCCCGCCTGCTCCGGGAGCGAAAACGGTAGCAACTGAAGACTGACCGGCATTTCTGTCCTTCAAATCGTCTTCGAATGCCGCCGCTCTCCCAGCGGTGCCAGCGTATTATCAAAGCACATGGCGATGTTGCGGATGAACAGGCGGCCGGTATCGGTCACTTCCAAGCCGCCGGGAACACGCTTCACCAAACCATCGGCTTCAAACGGTGCCAGCAGGGCCAGCTCCGACGCAAAGTGCTGCTCGAAATTGATGCCCAACCGCGCGCTCATGGCCGCAAAATCCAGCGAGAGATCGCACATGGTGCGCATGATGGCATCGCGCCGGATCTTGTCTTCGGCCGTCACCAGATACGCCTTGTACAGCGGCAGGTGGCCGGCATCCACGGCGGTCTGATATTTCGGCAGTTCCTTTTCATTTTGCCAGTAAATCTCGGGCGTCTGCGACACGGCGGACATGCCGAAGGCATAGATATCCGCTCCCGCCCGCGTGCTGTAACCCTGGAAATTCCGCTGCAACTGTTTGTTGCGCTGGGCCACGGCCAGCTCGTCGTTGGGCTTGGCAAAGTGATCCATGCCGATGTAAACGTACTGGTTGTCCGCCGTCAGTTTTTCAATGACCAGTTTCAGCACCTCAATCTTGGATTCCGGTGTCGGCAGGATTTTCTCCTCGAGAATTTTCTGCGCCGGTTTGATCCACGGGACGTGCGCGTAGCTGAATACCGCGAGCCGGTCGGGCTTCATTTCCAGCACAGTGTCGAGCGTTTCCCGGAAGGTCTCGGGCGTCTGGTGCGGCAGTCCATAAATCAAATCCAGATTGATGGAGCCGAAGCCGAGTTCGCGCATCCAGTCCATGGCCTGCTGCGTCATTTCGCGCGGCTGGATGCGATGGATGGCCTGCTGCACGGTGGGATTAAAATCCTGCACGCCCATGGAAGCGCGGTTGAATCCAATCTCGCGCAGCGCCACCAGATGGTCACGCGTCAGGCGGCGGGGATCCACTTCCACGCCGGCCTCGATGTCGGGGGAATAGGTGAAATGCTTGCGGATGATGTCGCCGAGGCGGCGAATTTCATCCGGCCGCAGAAACGTGGGCGTGCCGCCGCCGAAATGGAGTTGCACGGCCTTGCGCTCCGCATTCATGCGCGGCGCCATGCGGGCGACTTCGCGTTCCAGATAATCCAGATAATCCCGGCCCTTGTCATGGTTCAGCGTAATGACCGTGGTGCAGCCGCAAAACCAGCAAAGCGTTTCGCAGAACGGCAGGTGAAAATACAGCGACAGTTCACGCGCCGTACGGTTGTTCTCCTCGATCTGCGCGGCGAGCTGTTCCCGCGTGACGGTATCAGTGAACTTCGTCGCCGGCGGATAACTGGTGTAACGCGGCCCGGCCACGTTGTATTTGCGCACCAGTTCGAGGTCTACATTCAAGGTTTTCATGCAAAAAATCCGGTTGGGTTGGCAACGGTCAGGCTGTGTTTTTATGGCTTTTAACGGTCTCCACCAGCGCGGCAATGTTCTCCAGCTTCCCGGCCGGCGTCAAACCGTGGCCCAGATTGAAAATATGTCCGTGGCGACCCGCCATGGCCGCCAGCACGGCTTTGGTTTCGCGCGCCACCACGTCGGGCGTGGCATCGCTAATGAGCGTCGGAGCCAGATTGCCCTGCAAACCGATGCCTTCGGGAATAATCTGCCTCACCGCTTCCAGCGAGGTCTGCCAGTCAATGCCGATGACATTGGTGCCAGTGGCGATGAGGTCGTTCCAGTTTCCGTGGGTGCCGAGCGAGAAAGTAATGACCGGCGTTTTGCCGCCCAGTTGGGTGATGATGTCGCGCATCCACCGGCCGCTGGCTTCCTGAAATTCGCGCGGTTCCAAATGACCGCCATGGCTGTCAAATAGTTGCAGGGCATCCACGCCCGCAGCCACCTGCATTTTCATATAGGCGGTCACGGCGGCGGTGAGCTTTTCGGCGAGCGCGTAATACGTCGTGGGATCTTCGCGGAACAGCGTCAGCGCCCGGCCATACTTGGGCACGCTGGCCCCTTCCATCATGAACGTCGCCAGCGTCCAAGGCGATCCGCTGAAACCGATCAGGGCCGTCTCGTCACCCAGTTCCTTGCGGAGCTGGCGCAGGGCCTGATCCACATAGCTTAACTTGTCGCAGACCTGGGCCACGGAAAGCTTTTCAATGTCCGCCTTGCTCTGCACCGCAAAATCCATCACCACACCGCCGGTTTCGCGAAACCGGTAGGGCTGACCCATCGCCTCGGGTATCACCAGGATGTCGCTAAAGAGAATGGCGGCATCGAAACCAAACCGGCGGACCGGCTGCAGCGTCACCTCCACCGCCAGCTCGGGGTTCTGCACGAGTTGCACGAAGGTATAGGTTTCCTTCAGCTTGCGGTACTCGGGCAGCGCCCGACCCGCCTGACGCATCAGCCAGACGGGCGGACGATCCACGGGCAGGCAGCGGGCGGCGCGATTAAAGCGTTCGCGGGCCGTCATGATGGTCGGGGCGGTCAAAGTGTTCACTTGCGACATGTGAATAGCATAAAACAGCCCCCCGGGATAGTGGCTTTACATTTTTTGGCGAGGTCGGCGCATTTTTAGGCTAGTTGAAAACCGTGGCAGCCGACGCATAATCGGTAGCCAAGGGTATCCGGATAACTTCAGGGTCACCTGGCATCATCATCCACATCCAACCGGCGACGCGCGATCAATGGGCTGAACGGAGAATCCGGCGAATGAGCAAACTCCCGGACACCGCCCTCGTTTGGACCGATCAATTCCACACGAACCAAGGAAACGTCATCCCGCTTGTGGTCAATAAAGTAACCGGCTGCCTCAGCTTCTGACTCGGCGGGCAGCTCATCATAATACAACTTGCCGTCGTGCTTCCAGTGCATCCCAAAGATGTAACTTTGCCACATAAGCGTTAAAAAATTCGGGAGTTGTTTATCGGCAATTAAGATCCTTTCGTTTGCCGTCTTCGGTGGTAATGCGTTTGAGCAATTCCGCATTCATAACCAAACTATTAGCAACTATTGGCGCTAATTCAAGGGTTCCCTGCGGAATTGTCAGCGGCCGCCATTACTAAACCTCTCGCTGCCAGCTGCCTCCAAGGTGATCCACCCGCCACAAAATTTTCCGCAACTTCACCCCGCCCCCGGTTTTCTATTAAATGCAATGAATGAGATACCTTCAGCGGTGCGGGACGCGCTCTGGCGGCGAAAGCTGACCGAAGCCGAACGCGCCCAATTGCCCGCCCAGCCGGAACTGGAGCTTGAGGCCCGTCTGACCGGCGCGCTGGCCAAGACGCCCAATGTGCCCGTGCCCTCCAATTTCACCGCCCGGGTGCTCGACGCCATTGACCGCGAAGAAGCCGCCGTCGCCCGCCCCCGGATCTGGGCCCTGAACTGGCACCGCCTGCTACCCCGGGTGGCCGCCGTGGCCGTGGCCCTCATTGTCACCGGACTCAGCATGCAGCGTTACGAAATCATCACCTACCGCGCCTCGCTGGCCAAAACCGTGGCCATGGTGACTACCGCCCCGCCGCCCAGCGTGGACGCTTTGGAAAATCTCGACGCCATCCAGCGCATGGGCCAGTCGGCGCATGCGGATGGTGAATTACTGGCCGACCTGCAATGAACCGGCTGGGCACAACTTTGCTTTGTCTGGCCACCTTGGTGACTTCCACCGCGCTTGCGCAAACTCCGCCCACCCCCGGCCCCATCACCCCGCCTATCCCGGGCATTTCGGCAGGAATACTCCCGCCACTTCCGCAAGCTACCTCCCCAGTAGCCATTTTCCGCCAATTGCTGGCCGCCGCCCCGGCCGAACGCGCCCGCCTGCTGACCAACCGTCCCCCGGCGGTTCGCGCCCGCCTGCTCGCCAAGGTGCAGGAATACCTCGCACTCTCCCCGGATGACCGCGAACTCCGCCTGCAAGCCACCGAACTGCGCTGGTATCTGACCCCGCTCATGCGTCTCCCGGCCGATCAACGGGGAACCGGGATTGCCGCCGTGCCGACGGAATATCGCGCCATTGTCCAGCAGCGGCTGATGCTGTGGAACATTCTGCCGCCCGCCATGCAGCAGGAATTCCTGACCAACGACCTGCCGGCCCATTATTTTGCCCAAGTGACCGTGTCCAACGCCCCGGCCGCCAGCGCGGAGCATGACAAGATTGCCACCCAATTCAACCAGTTCTTCGAGCTTACCCCGGCGGAAAAGAAGCGGACGCTCGGCACCCTTTCCCCGGCCGAACGGGCCCAGATGGAGCAAACCCTCCAATCCTTTGAAAAAATGCCGCTGCGGCAGCGAATGCAATGCATCCGCAACTACACGACGTTTGCCGGCATGAACGCCCAGGAACGCGCGGAATTCCTTAAAAATGCCAGCCGCTGGTCAAAGTTGACACCCCAGCAACGCCAAGCTTGGCGCGACCTCGTGGACCATGTGCCCCAATGGCCGCCCATGCCCATGCCCCCGGTGCCCGCCATTTTGATGCCACCCTCGCCGGTCAAGCCTGCCCACCCCAGCGTGGCCACGAATTGATCTGTCTCCGCCGCCGTTTCTCCCTTTCTTTTCTCCCGCCGGGCCTTACTTTCTCTGTGTGCATCCGATTGCCTTTCATATTGGTTCGCTGCCCATCCGCTGGTATGGCGTGATGATGGCCCTGGCGTTTCTGGCGGGACTCTGGACCGCCTCGCGCCGGGCCCGGCTGATCAACGTCTCCGGCGAAATCATCGCCGACGTCACCCTCTGGCTCATGGCCGGTGGCATCATCGGTGCGCGCGTGGTGTATGTAACCACCTATTGGAAAACCGAGTTCGCCGACCAGCCCTTCTCCGAAATCTTCATGGTGCAGCATGGCGGCCTCGTCTATTACGGCGGCCTCATCGGTGCCACTCTGGCTGGCCTCGGCTATTTGTACTGGAAAAAACTGCCCGTATGGAAAATCACGGACATCCTCGCTCCCAGCATCGCGCTCGGCAGCGTCTTTGGCCGCCTCGGTTGCCTGCTGAACGGCTGCTGCTACGGTCGCTACTGCACCCTGCCGTGGGCCGTGACTTATCCCGAATATCACGAAACCCATCCCTTTGGAGGCGTCGCCACGCCGGTGCATCCCTCGCAAATTTACGACGCCCTGCTAAACCTGATCCTCTATGTTTTTTTGGCCTGGCTGTTCCGCCGCCGGAAATTCGATGGCCAGATTTTCGCCACCTACCTGATGGTCTATGCCATCTTCCGGTCCATCGCAGAATCGTTCCGGGGTGATTATCCGGCCGACCACGTTCACGCCGGCCTGACCTCCGCCCAACTGGTGAGCGTGCCGATCTTTGTGACCGGCGCGGTGCTCATGGTGCTGCTTTCCCGCCGGAGCAAGGTGGCATCCAAATAAGGCGGGGATGCCATGGCCAAAGTGCACACGCCCCTCTTCATCGCCGGCCCGACCGCGAGCGGCAAGTCCGCGCTGGCGCTGGCGCTGGCGGAAAAGTTCGGTGGCGAAATCATCACTGCCGACTCCATGCAGGTCTATCGCGGACTCGACATCGGCACCGCCAAACCTACCGCCGCCGAACGCGCCCGCGTGCCGCACCATCTGCTCGACGTCTGCGACCTGCACGAGAATTTTGATGCCGCCCAATTTGTCCGGCTCGCGCAATCGGCCGTGACCGAAATCCAGTCGCGCGGAAACCTGCCCATTTTCTGCGGTGGCACCGGGCTATATTTCAAAGCCTTCATCGCCGGCTTGGGCGAAGCCCCCGCCTCCGACACCGCCCTGCGCACCGAACTGGAAGCCCAGCCGCTGGCGACGCTACTAGCCGAGTTGGAAACCAGCGATCCCGCAACCTTTGCCGCCATTGACCGGCAAAATCCGCGCCGCGTCGTGCGCGCCATCGAAGTCATCCGCCTCACCGGCAAACCCTTTTCCGCCCAGCGCGCCGACTGGCAGCCCGCCGCCGTTGATCCCGCGCTGGCCGCCCGCTATTTCTGCCTGAAACGTGAACCCGCCGATTTGCACGCCCGCATCAACGTGCGCGTGGA
>CAIJGS010000026.1 GCA_903820285.1 uncultured Verrucomicrobia subdivision 3 bacterium
CTCAGGCCTCCCTGCGTCCCGCTCCGCCAGCCGAGGAAACCGAAGAACAAAGAACCCACAACAAAGGGGACATTCTTTCGTGAGTTAACAGGGGGACATTTCTAAAGAGTTTTGACAGGGTGGTATTAGGGAGCAAATGGATGGCGCCTCGGGCTGCCAGCGGGGCCAGCCTCCCCTGCCCTGCTTAGTACCAAATCAGACCTCGCGCCGGGTGACGCTGCATATGCCATAGATGCTCTTGGCGATAAGCAGCATGATGGCGAGGCGTACCAGGGTGACATGATGCGGTTGCCCCCAACCGGACATAGTGCGGAACCACATCAGTACCAGGAGCAGCAGATAGAAAAGCAGACATAGCAAAGCCGCGAAGTGAGGCAACCTCCGGCCCGCCAGGCAGACCAGCGAGGGGAACATGACAACCAAGGCGCAGACCAGAACAAACAACTCCAAGCCAAACATACCGCCACCAGAATTGCGGAAGGTTTCGCGGGTGGCGTAGATAAAAAGGGGCAAAGTCGCTAAGATATCCAGCAGGACAAATGGTTTGAAACGGTTCATGCAAGCAGGCGGAACGAGCCTAACGGCTACGGAACCTTGGCAAACTTTTGTTTTAATTTTTCCAAGGTTGCCGGCGCCACAAACCATTCCATCAAACCGCAGGTGCCACAAACACGCAAATGGACTTCGCGCCGGGTGAACATGCCGATTGGCAATATCGTGCTGGCATGCCCCACCAGCGAAACTTCTTTTGAATAAAAATTACTGGCACCGCAATTCCGACACGTCTTGGTGGTGTTTTCCATATAATTAGGATTCAGTCAATTTGCCTGGCAGGCCATGCCGCTCCACATCACTTTCTGACTCTATGCTGACTGACGTCGGAGTCAAATTTGTTTTTGTGCCTGATGAGGCCGCCACCTCAAACTTCAGGCTCGCGCCAGTCGAGGACTTTTAACTGGACGGTTTTGCGGTCGTTGTATTCGTTGATCGAGGGCGAGAAGGCGAGGTCGAAACGGCCGATGGGAACGCGGCTGGCGCCGGCGTTCCACCAGACGGCTTCGTGGGTGACGGTGCCGTCGGTGACCCACATTTTGAGGTGTTTTTTATCGGCCCCCATGCGTTGCAGGGGCTTTTTTTGCGTGAGATTGCGGGCGCAGAACTGGAGGGCGGGATTCCCCTGCCCCGTCGGTTTCAGCTGATCGAGCTCCTCGATGAAATCAAGAGTCAGGTCGCGCAGCGGCACTTCGGCATCAAGGCGCAAGGGCGGCTGGAGGTCCTCGGGCTTGAGCTGGCGGCGGGCGAGATCGTTGAGGCGCTGGCGGAAGAGGTCAATCTTATCCGGGGAAATGGTCAGGCCGGCGGCCATGGCGTGGCCGCCGTGTTTGATGAGGAGGTCATCGCATTCGCGCAAGGCGGCGGCGAGGTCGAACCCGGCAATGCTGCGGCCGGAGCCGCGCCATTCGCCGGCATCGCCGCCGAGGATGATGGTGGGCCGGTAAAATTCGGAGAGCACGCGCGAGGCGACAATACCGACGACGCCGATGTGCCAGAGCAACTGGCCTTCGACGATGACGAAGTCGGTGTCAGGATTGAATTTGGAGCGCACGAGGCCGGCGACCTCATCCGCAATGCCGCGCTCAATCTTCTGACGTTCGCGGTTGCGGGCATCGAGCTTTTCGGCGAGGGGCTGGGCGGCGGCAAGGGTTTCAGCGAGCAACAGGTGCAGGGATTCCTCGGCGGTTTCCATGCGGCCGGAGGCGTTGAGCCGGGGGCCGAGTTGAAACCCGACATCCACGGCGCTGACCTGTTCAGCGGTGCCGGCCACTTTTTTCAAGGCGACCAGCCCGGGGCGTTGCGTGGTGCTCAGCTTGGCGAGGCCGGCGGTGACGAAAATGCGGTTCTCGCCGGTGAGCGGCACGAGGTCGGCAATGGTGCCGAGGGCGACGAGATCGAGGAGCGTTTTGAGGTCCAGTTCAGCGGCACCGGGCAGGCCGGTCTCGCGGCCGCGCTTGAGCAAGGCGTGGGCGAGTTTGAAGGCGATGCCGACGGAGCAGAGTTCGGTAAAGGTGCGGGCAGACGGCGCGGCGACGGCGGGGTCCTGACCAGGCAGGGCGAGCTGGGGATTCACCAGGGCGACAGCGACGGGCGCGGGATTGGAAACCTGATGGTGATCGAGGACGATCACTTCGACGCCGCGTTCGCGCAACCAGGCGATGGTTTCAACGGCGGTGGACCCGCAGTCCACGGCAAGCAGGAGGCGGACGGGATATTTCTTGAGGCAGTTCTCGGCTCCGTCGCGGGTGAGGCCGTAGCCTTCATCCATGCGGTGCGGAAGGTAGGCTTCCACGCTCCAGCCGAGGCGGCGCAAGACTTCGAGCATGAGCGTGGTGGAGGTGACGCCGTCCACATCATAATCGCCATAGACGACAAGGGGCTCGGCATCGCGATGAGCGCGCAGGAGCCGTTCGACAGCGGCGGCCATGTGGGGCAGCAGAAAGGGGTCGGCTAGGTTTTTGAGGCGCGGCTCCAGAAACGCCTCCATGGCGGCAGGGTCGCTCAGGCCACGATTGACGAGGCATTGGGCCAGCAAGGGGGAGATGCCGAGGCGGGCGGCCAGCGGTTCCACCAGCAGGGGCTGGGCGGGGGCGATATGCCAGCGGTATTTCATCAGGCCACCGGTTTCTCCCGCCGGGCGACCACGATGGAAAGAGTGATGGCAACGAGCAAGATGGCAACGACTACCAGCAGTGAGGCGACGGTAGGAATGCGGGCCTGAAACCATTGTGGCGCGGCTTCATGCGGGTCCAGCAGCATTTTAACCCCGACGAAGACGAGGACGATGGACAGGCCGGCCTTGAGGTAGCGGAACAGACCGATGGCCCCGGCGAGCAGGAAATAGAGCGACCGCAGGCCGAGGATGGCAAAGACATTGGACGAAAAGACGATGAAGGCCTTTTGTGTGACGGAGAACACGGCCGGCACAGAATCCACGGCGAAAATGAGGTCGGTCGTTTCCACGAGCACCAGCACCAGCGCCAGCGGGGTGAGCGCGAACCGGCCGTTCATGCGGGTGAAAAACTTCTGCCCATCCAGCGCGGGCGAAACCGGAAAGAATTTACGGGCAAGGCGCAGCACGGGATTTTTTTCGGGTTCGACGGCCTCTTTTTTGGAGAAAAACATTTTGGCCCCGGTGATGACGAGAAAGGCGCCGAAGGCGTAGAGCAACCAGGCGAAGTGCTGCACCAGTTCGGCTCCCACCCCGATCATGATGCCGCGCATGGTGAGGGCACCGAAGATGCCCCAGACGAGGACGCGGCGCTGCAATTCCGGGGCCACCTGAAAGGCGGCAAACATGAGGGCAATAACGAGAATGTTATCGAGCGAGAGGGAGAGTTCGATGAGATAGCCGGTGACGAACTCGGTGGCTTCCTCGCGCCCCCGCAGGGGCACGAGCAAGCCGCCAAAGGCCATGGCCACCGCGAACCAGATGGCGCTCCAGACGAGCGCCTCGCGGAAGGTGACACCACGGGGGCGCGAACGGAACGCCCCCATGTCCACCGCAATGCAGAACAGGACAAAGAGAATGAAACCCGCCCAATGCCAGGGCGTGATTTCAATCAGTCCAAGCATGATCAGGCTTTCACGACCGGCACCGGCGGCGCAACCACGGTAGGCGTGGTGACCGGGGAACCGATGTTGGGACGTTCGCCCTTATGCCACCAGAGCACAAACACGCTGGCGATGTAGATGGATGAGTAGGTGCCGACGACGATGCCGACCAGGAAGGTGAAGGCGAAGTCATTGATCACGCCGCCGCCAAAGAAATACAGGCTGGCCGTGGCGATGAGCACCGTGCCGCTGGTGATAATGGTACGGCTCAGGGTCTGGTTCAGCGACATGTTGATGATTTCGGAGAACGAACCGCGCACGCCGAGTTTCAGCTGTTCGCGGATACGGTCGAAGATCACGATCTTGTCGTTGATGGAGAAGCCGATGATGGTCAGAATCGCGGCGACCACGGTGGCGTTGAACTGACGACCAGTAACCGCATTGGCGATGCAATAGGCGCCGATGGCGAACAGGACGTCATGCAGCACGGCCACGACAGCGGCGACGGCGAAGGAGAATTCGTAGCGGAAGGCGACATAGACCAGGATACCGAACAGGGCGAGCAGCGAAGCGACGATGGCCGACTGCCGTATTTCAAGGCCGAGAGTGGCACCGATTTGACGACGTTCGACTACCTGATATTGTGCCTTGGGCAGGCCGGCTTCCAACGCGGCTTCCACCTTGGCGGAAGTACCACCGGAGGTGGTGACGAGAAGGGTCTCCGCACTGTTGCCCTTTTGGTATTGGATGGTGGCATCCTTTTCGCCAATCGGCGTCAGGACATCGCGGATTTCCTTTTCGCCATATTTCTGGGCGAAGGAGAACTGGGTGCTGTCGCCGCCGAGGAAGTCCACGCCGAACAGCTTGCTGCCGCGGGTAACGCCGAAGCCGAGCGAGAGGACGACAAACAGCCAGGTGATGATGAACAACGGCTTGGCCGCGCCCATGAAGTTGACATTGGCACTCTTGATGATATGAGCCATCGGCAGCGACTTGATGAGATTCCGGTCGAGCAGGACGTTGAAGATCAGGCGGGTGACCACCAGGGCGGTGAACAAGCTGGCCGCCACACCGATGGTGAGCGTGACACCGAAGCCCTTGATTTCGCCCGTGCCCATGAAAATCAGGATCACGGAGGAAATCAGCGTGGTAACGTGAGAGTCAAAGATGGTACCGAAGGCGCGGTCATAACCGGCCGCAATCGCGCCGCGCAGGGACTTGCCCTTGGCGAGTTCTTCGCGAATACGTTCGTAGATCAGCACGTTCGCGTCCACCGCCATACCAACCGTGAGCACACCGCCCGCGATGCCGGGCAGAGTGAAGGTGGTGCCGACGGAGCACATGACGCCGAGCAGGATGATAATGTTAGTGATGAGCGCGACGTTGGCGGCAAGACCGGCGAGCAGATAGTACGCCAGCATGAACGCGGAAACGAAGAGCACACCGTAGATGGAAGCCTTGACACCGCTACGAATGGAGTCTTGACCGAGGGTGGCGCCGACTTCACTGGAGGATTCGACGATCAACGAACCTTTCAAAGGATTTTGCAGCACGTTGGCGATGGCCTGGGCCTCGTCCAGCTGGTAATTGCCGGTGATCTGACCGCTGCCGCCTTCGATGGCGGATTCGATGCGGGGAGCGGTGCAAAGGTCACCGTCCAGGATGATGGCGAGCTGGCGGCCGATGTTTTCGCGGGTTACATCACCGAAGCGATGGGCGGCGTCGGTGGTGAGCGTGAAATTGATCTGGGGTTCGCCCAGGTTGCCGCGGACAACGACGGCGTCCTTGATGATATCGCCGGCGAGTTTATTTTCGGGGGTCTTCTTGACGACGAACTCTTCGAGCTGGTTCTTGTTACCGGCGAGGTGCTGCACGTGCTTCAGAAGGGTGTAGCCCGGGGGGATGGGTTCGCCGGTGCGGATGATCTCGTCGCTGTTCTCATGGACGAGGCGAAATTCGAGGTACGCGGAATTGGTGATCTGGCGGAGGGCGCTGTCCTTGACCGCCTCGGAGAGACCGGGCAGCTGGATCAGGATGCGGTCGGCGCCGGCGGACTGGAAAGTCGGTTCGGCGACACCGAAACGGTCAATACGCTTGCGGAGCACTTCGATGGCCTGGGAGATGGCGGCACCGGTTTCATTGGTATTGGCAAGCTTGCTCGTATCCATACGGACGAGGAACGAGGTACCACCCTGCAAATCGAGGCCGAGCTTGATCTTGCCGGCGGCTTCACGCTGGAGGCGGTTAAGAATATACAGATTGGGATTCACCTGCTGCGTGGCGGCCGTCATCCAGGGGAAATACTGGAGCAGATCGTTGGTGCCGGCGGCCAGGGTGAGGGCGACGAATTCGTTATTGGTACCGGCCTTTTGGTATGCCTCCGCAGAGGTGACGATGGCGGTGAAGTTGGTGTCGTGCTTCTGTGACCGGCTGGCGAATTCGCCGATCAGGTCGCGCGAAGTCGGCGGGATCACCTGATAAACCGACCAAAGGATGATGAAAATGACCAGGACGAAAGGCCAAAAATTATTGCTTTTGTTCATGACAGATCAGGATGCGGAGGTGGAGCCGGTTTCAATGATTTCGGTGACCGAAGCCTTGGTGATTTCGATCTTGGTGTCGCCCGTGCGGAGGGTGACGGTCTTGTCCTTGATGCCGGCGACCACGCCGATGATGCCGGAGCTGGTATTGACCTTGTCGCCGGCCTTGAGGGCTTCGAGCAATTTGGTCTGCTGCTTGGCACGCTGTTGCTGGGGACGGATGAGCAGAAAATAGAAAACGACGATCATCAGGACCATCGGAATGATCGGAGATGAAAACAGGGGGTTGCCGGCGGCGGTACCCGACGCCGAGTTGGCCGGCGGCGGGCTCAGGGCCAGCAAAGTTGCGAGACAGTTGATGTGCATATTCTAGTTGAAAAAACGGTCGTACAGTTTAAACAACCTGCCGTCCGGCGCAAGATTTATTGGCTGGCGGGGACTGGCGGGGCCGGTTTGGGGCGGGTTAAGGGGCCAAACCAGCTGTGTCGGAGAATGCAATCGCGGCATCATACGGGCACCGCGACCGGCCGCAGATGGGGAGAAACATTCCACCGCCAGGCGGCTAATCCGTTGGCCATTTGGAAGGTCCATGACATATTCCCCTGTCCTCTGGCGGTTGAGGCGTTGCGCACCTTGGTTGCGGTGTTTTTCGCGTGTGAGTGCTATTGCGTGGACTGCTGGCAACTTCCAAAGCATCCCATTTAATGATAATGAGATGATGGTCTTTCACCTCCCGAATGGCAGCCTATTTGACATCGGTTTTGAACAGGTTGCCCAGCGGTGATCCGGGGCGGCTGGCGGGAGCGGTAGCCCAGCGGTAGCCAGGCGCGGAGGCCATCCGGAAAACGAGTTCGCCGCCGGCCATGATTTCAGCATGCCGGAGGAACGAGCGGTTGAAGGTATCTCCATTTAACTCCGCGCCATGGATGTAGGGCTTCTGTGGTCCGTTGTCGGCGGCGGTGATGATGAATTTTTTCCCGTCCGCAAGCGTCAGGGTGGCCTGATTGAACAGCGGACTGCCGATAACGTAATTGGGGTCACCGGGGCAGACGGGATAAAAACCAAGCGCACTGAAGACGTACCACGCCGACATCTCGCCGGTGTCCTCGTCGCCGCAATAGCCATCCGGGGTGGCCTGATAGAGGAGTGTCATGACCTGCCGTAAACGGGATTGCGCCTTCCACGGCTGGCCGACGTAATCATAGAGGTAGATCATGTGATGGATCGGCTCGTTGCCGTGGGCGTACTGGCCCATATTGCCGGCGACCATCTCGGTCATTTCGTGAATCATGCCGCCGTAGGTACCGGTGCGGACGGTCGAGGGGGTGGTGAAAACCGCATCGAGCTTGCTGGCGAAGGCCTGGTCGCCGCCCATGAGTTTCACCAGGCCGGGAATATCCTGAAACACGCACCAGGTCCAATGCCACGAACAGCCTTCGGTAAAACCGCCGCCCCACTGTTCGGGATAAAACGGTTCGTTCCATGAGCCATCGGCCTTGCGCTCGCGGACAAATCCAACCTTGGGGTCAAAGAGGTTCGTGTAGTTCATGGCGTTTTTGGCAAACACCGTTGCCCGGGCATCGTCACCAATGGCATGGGCGAGCCGGGCAGCGCAAAAGTCATCGTAGGCAAATTCCAGGGTTTTGGCGGAAGCCTCGCGGAAACTGGTTTCGCCCCGCGCACTGGCATACGGCAGGTAGCCGAGGGAGTTATAATATTGGGCGCCATTCCGGCCAACTGCCTCGATCGGCCCTTCATGGTTGGCATCATGCACCATGGCGGATACCGCCCGGGCGGCGTCAAAATTGGTGATGCCCTTCACCCAGGCATCGGCAAACAGGGAGAAGGAGTTTTGGCCGATCATGATGTTGCGATGGCCGGGACTGGGCCATTCCGGCAGCCAGCCGCTTTCATCGTAAGTGTTGAGCAGGCTCTGCTGGATTTCGCCGCTGACTTCGGGAAACAGCAATGTAATCAGCGGATGCGCCGCGCGAAAGGTGTCCCAGAAGCCGCTGTCGGTGTAGAGAAAACCGGCATGCACCCGGCCATCATAAGGACTGTAATGAACGGGCTGGCCGGTGGCATCCATTTCATAAAATTTCTCCGGGAACAGCAGGCTGCGGTAGAAGCAGGTGTAAAACGTGCGCTGCTGATCAAGCGAACCGCCGTCCACGCGGGCGCGGCCCAGGGCCTCGTTCCAGCGCGCTTCGGCGCGCTGCCGGATGGTGTCGAAATCGGCTTTGCCGATTTCGCGCTGGAGATTCAATTCGGCCTGCTCCGGGCTGATATAGGAAGAGGCCACCTGGCAGCCGACCATGTGGTCACCGGTCGTGTCGAATTTCAAATAGGCGCCCACATGGTGGCCGGTCAGGTTCGTCGCGCCAGCCATGAGGTTCGTGGCCCAGACGCCGTAACCGGTGAAAGGACGGTCGAAGACGATCACAAAATAATTGCCGAAATTGGCCGGTACGCCGCCGCTGTTATTGCGGGCCACGCCAATGATCTTATTTTCGGCCGGGATGATTTCCACGGAAGAAAATTTCACGCGGTCATTGAACACATCGAGCACCAGATAGGAATTAGTCGGGGCCGCGAAGGTGAAACGGAAACGCGCCGCGCGATCCGTGGGTGTGACCTCGGCGGTGGCGTTCCAGGTATCGAGATGCACGCGATAGTAACCGGGCTGCGCAGTTTCATCTTCGTGGCGGAATTCGGAGGCCCGGTCGGTTTCATTCACCACCAACTCGCCGGATACCGGCATCAGGGCGAACGTCGCATAGTCGCCCATCCAAGGGCTGGGCTGGTGCGTCTGGCGGATGCCACGGATTTTTTCCTTCTTGTACTGGTAATAAAACGAATCATGCTGCGGCTGGGTGTAAGGTGCCCAGGCATTCATGGGAAACGGCAGCGCGATCGCGGGAAACTCGTTGCCGTGCGAAAAGCCTACGGTCGAATCCGTGCCGGCCAGGGGATTGGCCAGGGTCATCAGCGACGTTTCCGCCGCGCCAGCCGGCAGGGTGCAGGTGAGACAGAGAGCGGCGATCCAAGGGAGAGGTTTCATGGTTCCAAAATATTGGGGGTGGCGGCAGCCCGCCATTCGGCATGCAAGGCAATATCGGCAAACAAGGAATCAAGCGGGCTTGGCACTGGCGGCAATAAAATCCGCCCATAAATCATCCACGGGTTTGCCGGTCAATTCGGTAAACAGTTCCGGCCGGTACCGGCCGGCGCGCATCGCGGCATTGATTTTGTGCACAAAGTGCGGGTCATGGTTTTTCTCGATCCATTCCAAAAACATGGCGGTGACCTTGTAGCCCGCCCGGTAATTGTCGCGTTCCGGGTGGAGGCGGGGACGCCGAGCCTGCGGCTCGAATGAAGCCAGCCGGACGTAGTCGGCAATGCCTTCCACCAGCCAGCCTGGATTCTGACTGCGGCCATAATCCTGGACGACATGGGTCAGTTCGTGCACGACCAATCCCCAGTCGTTCGTATGGTGGCGGATATAGTCGGCGGAAATGCTCATCACGCCGCCACCGGTCGCCGCCGGCGTGCCGGGAGGCATCTGCTCGCGAAATTTGATCCGCAGATGTTTGGGGGGAACGAAACCTTCACTATCCAGCAAGGCGCAGATTTTCGGATACCACTCGGTGCACAATTCGCCCGCGTGGCTGCCCCAATCCGCGAGGTCGGGTGCCCGCGTGGTATTGACGGCCACCTGCAGCATGACTTCGCCCTGCGCATTGGTGGCCGCCCCGGTCCAGGAAACCGCCACGGGATCAATATCCGAATCGGCTGCCAATAGGGAGAGTGTCAACAGCGATGCCGGAATAAATATTTTAAGTTTCATGCGTGAGTCCGCTCCAAACGAGTTGCTGATTTTCCAGTGGGCGGCGGGGGCGGTCAGGGGTCAAAAATGGCCGGGAGGTTTTCGCCTCCCGGCCAGGTGAAGAATTGCCGCCGGCCGGTTATTGTACTTTCACGCGGTAGAACAATTGTCCCAGCGGTGCGTTCGTATAGGGTGAAGTGGCACCGGGCACGTTGGTATAAGCGCCGGCGACATTGCCCGCCGCCTGCAACTGGCCGACGGCCGGATTCCAACTGATGACGACGCTGCCGGCCGCCGGGGCGATGGTCAGTGTGGGCACGCCGGTGACGGAGACTTTCACGAGTTGCAGCGAGGTCAGATCGCCTTCGCCCGACTGGCCGGTGTTGGGATTGGTGAGGTTGCCATCCCAGGTACCGGTGATCACTCCGTTCGTGGGCAGCACATTGTGGAAGACCACATAGGTGGCCCCATTGATGAAGTTCGTCGGCGGTTGCGTGCCGGAAACGGCGGGATTGTTGTTCACGGCCTGCGTATAACCGCCCACCGTAAACCGGGCGCCCCGGTCACCATCATAGTTGGCGGCGGTGGCATAGAGGTCATAGTTGCCGGCCGGCACATTGTTGAACGTGAAGGTTCCGATGTTGCCGCCGCTTACCAAGGCCGCCTGGCCGAGGATGAATCCGGGCGTGCCTTGCAACGCGTTGTTGTTGGCGTTGTCATCATAGTTCCAGATGGCCCCGTTATCACCGTCGTAGCTGACGCTGAAGGTGACCGGGGTATTGATGCCGGCGGAGGTCACGGCACTGAGACCGGTGGTGTAGGCGTCACCAAATCCGTTCCAGACGTTGTTATTCGTATCTGCGTAGGGTCCCTGGCCAACGTACTGGACATATTCGGTATAGTTGGCGCCATCATAGGCGGCGTAGTTGGCAAAATCATGGAAGTTGATGGCAAACGAAGTGGCCGGGTTCGTGGCATTGATGCCAATGACGGTGGCGGTGCTGCTGGTCACGGAGCCGCCGCCATTGGTGATGGTGCAGCTGTACGTATTCGTGCCCGGCAACACACTGAAGCTGTAGGTGGCATTGGTGGACGGCAGGATGGTCCCGGCGTTGCGCAGCCACTGATAGGAGAACGGAGCGGAGCCGCTCACACTCACGGAGTAGCTCAGGCTCATGCCAACAAAGCCGGTGAATTGCAGCGGGGTGATATCAGCCGTCAACGTGGGCGGACCCTGGGAAACCGTCAAGTACGCGGTGCTGCTGCTGGCGGT
Source organism: uncultured Verrucomicrobia subdivision 3 bacterium (assembly GCA_903820285.1). Taxonomy (GTDB): domain Bacteria; phylum Verrucomicrobiota; class Verrucomicrobiia; order Limisphaerales; family UBA11358; genus UBA11358. Next base: position 11,249 of record CAIJGS010000026.1, read on the forward strand.
GCCATATTCATTAGTCACGTTGAGGGAATAATAGTATCCATTGTGACTGAAGGGCACGTTGGTCAATGTCAGGGTCGCATTGGTGGCCCCGGTGAGCGGCACATCGTTTTCCGACCATTGATAGGCCAGGGCCGGGGTACCGGTGGCGGCGGCGACAAAAGAGACATTGCCACCTTCGTTGGCCGTCGCGTTGGTGGGTTGCAGGGTGATGAGCGGGGCGATGCCAGCCGCATAATACTGCGTCCGGATCTGGGCCGCGGTCAGTGCCACGTTAAAGACGGCCACTTCGTCAATCTCGCCCAAAAATTGCTGGTTATAAGAGCCAGTGGCAGCCCCCTGGCGTGAGCCGATGCTCATGGGATTGGCCGAGGCCTGAATTCCCGCGCCGGGGGCGATCGAGGCGGAACCATTCAAGACACCGTCAACGTAGAGCAGGACATTACTATTCAGTTCGTCGCAAACGCCCACGAGATGATGCCAGTTGCCATCCGGTGCCACGGTGCCGTTGGCCAGGTGCACGCCGCCGGCGGCATCCCGGACAAAGAAACGGAAGGAGTGATTGGACCCGGCACCAGTATCCAGATTGAACTGCTCACCGCCGGCCCCCGTGCCTTTGGTGATGATCCCACCATCGGCGGATTGCGCCGGGCCTGCCACCCAGGCTTCGATGGAGAAGGCGGCATTTCCGTTGGTTGCAAAGCCCGGGATGGGGATTTGACCGGCAAAGCTGTCGGCCGTCGCAATGTTGCCGAAACGGGCGGCGGTATCCGTATCCGGCGGAGTGGAGGGATACCCCGTCAGCGCGATTTCAGAATTCGTATAGATGCCGTTATAGCCGCCCCAATAGTCATGAGCCACCACGCCATTGTTGCCGGCGCCGTCATCGGGGCTTTCGTCCAGGCGCCAGTAGCCCACGGGATTGGCCGCGAGCACCGCCTGCGGGTACGCATTCGTCGGGGCGGCCACCACGGTAAGCGTGGTGGTAATGGAATTGGTAGCCCCGTAGATGTTGGTGATGGCGCAAGTGTAGGTATTGCCGGAATCACCCAGTGAAATGCCGGTCAGCAGCAGGTTCGTGCCAGTCCCGACCACGGTGGTGCCATTTTTGATCCATTGATAGCTGATGGGCTGCGGACCGGCGGCCGCTACACTCAGGGTGGCCGACGCGCCAGAATACAGGGCAATGGCGGACGCGGGTTGCCGGTAGATCGTCGGTGGAACCGGCGCCTGCACACCCAGGAATTCCACTTCACCAAACTGAAGACTATTGGCGGTGGCATCATTCTTCACATCATAAAATGTGAGCCGGTAGGTGGAATAGCTGGCGCTATTGGCAAAGATCACTTGGGCCAGATATTGATTCGTGGGCGTTAAACCCGCCGCCGCCCCATTGCGGGCGTCCGGCAGGGACAAGGCATTGCTGGAAATCAGCGTATAGGTGACGCCGCCATCGGTGGAGCCTTCCAGCTGATAATTTGCCGGGTCACGTTCGGAATGGTCGTTGGCAGTATAAATCCGCAGCCCGCTGACCACCGTGGCGCCCAGACTGGGGGTGATCACCAACCCAACCGGACCGGCAAAGGGGGCTCCATTGTTGAGACCGAACGTCAAAAATTTGGAGGATGTATGATCGATGGCATAGGTCACATCCGCCCCGGCCGGCGACGTGCCGGCATCGCCAAAATCAGCGATGGGGTCGCCCGCCGTGGCCACGTCAGCCAGGGGTGAAACGACAATGACGGTGGCCGGCAGACTGGCGACCGTACCGGCAACGTTGGAAGCCACAAACCGGTAATCGGCCGAATTGATGACCGCTGAATTGGTGATGGTCAGCGCGGTAGTCGTCACCCCGGAAACATTACCGCCATTGGCCAAGTTGATCCAGACACCGTTGGTGCGAAACTGCCACTGATTGGTGACCGGGGATGTGCCGCCGGAAACTCCCGCTGTCAAAACAACGGTGGTGCCGGGATACACATTGGTGGATACGGGCGAGGAGGCGATGATGGGTGAGACGGAGCCGGCCGTTGCGCTCACCGCCAGAATGTAGGTAGTGGAATTGGCAAACGGCGCGATATTGTACCGAATCACAATATTGGTGACCGGGCTCACCGTGTTGCCCAGCGCGAACTGCGATTCAAACAGTTTCGGATAGGCATTATTGACGTTGTTCAGAGTGGTGTCATTGACGTTGACGCGCCCATTGCCATTGTAGGCGGCGGGCTGGCCACTCTCGAACCAGTCGTACGCGAGAAACAGGTTGGTTTCCGAGGTTCCGTCCTGATGCTGCATGATGCAGTAATTGGTCATGGTATGACCGCCCACAATGTTACCGCCGGCGGTCAGGAACGAAAAGCTGGTGTAATTCGTGGGGTACACCAGCGTGATATTGGCGGTCTGGTGGTTGGTATCAATGAGGATGGCATTGTTGGCGGTATAACTGGCGGCCAGGGTGTATTGATGGTCGGTCAGGTTGGCGCTGGTGATGGTGGAGCCGGCGGCGGGCAGACCGGTGGTGGTGGCAGCCGGATCATAGCCGGCTTCGTACCAGGTATTGCCCGTGTTGCCGGTGCCGTTATCCATGGTGGCCGTGGTATAGGCCTTGTCATTTTGCAATTCCACGACCGAATCAAAATTGTACCCGGTCACCGCCACGGGACTGTAGGCACCGCTGGCAACCGACTGGCCGGCGATGGCAAAGATGCAAGAACGGCCGCCACTGCCACCGTAGGAAAACGCAACGTTGGTCACCGCGCTGCTGGTATCCGAGAGGGCAATGTCGGTGGCGAACAGTTTGCAATTGCCGCTCGAAGTGTATGCCTGCAAATACGGGGCATAAACCCGCCCGTTGGCCGCGTATGCCGCCGCCGCACTGTTAAACCAGTCCAAGGCATTGAAACTGCCGGTCTGCGTCGTTCCATCCTGGTAGCTGATCGTGTAGTTGATCGCCACCGGCCCGTTGCCCGCGGTGTTCAGAATGGACAGCGAGGTATAGGCCGCCGGGGTGGTGAAATTGAGCGAACCGCCATTGGAGGGATCCACGAAGATGCAACAATTTCCCCGGTAGGTCGGCGGCATGGTGAATTGATGCACGGGACTGGCCGGGCTGGCGGCGGTAAACGTGGTGCCCGGGTGCGGCAGACCGGGAGTGGAATTGCCGGGGTAGCCGATTTCGTTCCACGTGTAGCCGGTAACCGCGGTGCCGCCATCCATGGTGGCCGTTACGAAGTTGGTTTGATAATTGCTGGGTATGCCGCCCTGCAGTAGCGGCACCAGGGCGGTCTTTTCCACCACGATATCCTGGTTGTAGCTGCCCGGGGTAATCACCACGGGATTATAATTGGCGCGAACGGACTGGTTCGCTGCCAGCAGCAGCGCGCAGGCGGCCGCCATTCCGACATTGATTGGTTTGTTCATGAGCATAATGATTGGGTTGGGGTTATGGGTTTGGGCGGCAGCCAGACTTTTATTTCAAAGCGGAAGTCCGCTGGCTTACCCAGGAGATGTCATTGTTTAGGAGTGCGGGTGCGAAGGAAAAAGAATCGTTATAGGGTGAGGAGCCATTGATGCCGCCGGCCACGCTGGGCCGGACGGTACTGCCATTCAGCCATTTGTGAACCTCGGAATGTCCGTCGGCGAAGGAAAAGCCGCAGGCCCGCCCGTGATACGAGGCTGGCATATCCTGCCACTGGGTCACGTTCGCCGGATTGCCGTTGTAGCAAAACCAGCCGTCGTTGATGCTGTCGGGGTGTTCGTCCAGAAACACGTAGATGTCGGTGGGATGTCCGATGTCGGTCGTCTTGCGGTAAACCCAGTAAAGGCCGGCATCCAGCGGGTCCGGTGCGGGTGAGCCCACAAAGGCGTTCATGGAATAACTTCTTACCCGGGACGGCTGGCCGGCCCCGGCGCTCCGGTCCGCCGGACAGTGATAAATCGCATAGGCTTTGCTGTAATTGCCCAGCAGGGGCGGCGCGGAGGGCGGATCGGTCAGCAGATAAGCGATATTGGTGTTGTCCGTGATGGCGGACCAGCTCATGATGCCATTCACCCAGCCGCCGACGTTGCCGGCCCGGTAATTGGCCACCACCTTTTCATTGTTGTCACCCGAATAGAGCAGCCACGACAGCTGGAGCTGTTTGCTGTTGTTAATACAGCCGATGGCGAGGGCGCGCTCTTTGGCCTTGGTCAGCGCCGGCAGCAGCATGGCCGCCAAAATCGCAATAATGGCGATGACCACCAGCAGTTCGATCAAGGTAAATCCCCGGGGGCAACGACTGGAATTGGCAGGCCGGCTGGACCGGTTCCCGGCTGACGGTTGGATGGTTTCTCTGATGATCTTGCCTTCTTTGGTTACACCGCCATTTACAATTTCGATATTCATGAAATAGCTTAGGATCACTGTACCCCTGGCATATTTTTGCTGAAGTTGAATCCACCTGTTTGAAAACAAAACAGGTTTCCCGGGAGCGGGCCGGAGCATTGAAGGGAGGAAAAATCTGTGGGGCGGCAGCCAGGTGCCGCGGGCACGGTCGGAACGCGGGCTTCAGGCCAGCATCGGGGCGGGGCCGATGGTGGCTCCCGGAGCGTATTCAACCGGCACGGCGAGGGACTTGCGGATCACCCGGCCGTGCTCGACCAGTTCGAGTACGCGATCGGCGATGCCATGGGAGAAGGCATTTGTGTTGGGCCGGTAATGGCACAGGGCCGGATAAAATTCCGAATACCACGTGTCATTCGGCATCACCACCAGCGAGACATCACCGGGAACCCGGATGCCCTTGGAAACCATCCAGGAAAAGCTCGTTAACAGATGATTGGAGCTGGTGAGCACCATGGCGGTGGGCCGCTTCCTGAGCTTGAACGCCGCCTCGTAGGCCCGGGCTATGGATTCCGCAGTGCGCTCATCTTTGAACATCAGCAATTTTGCCCCATTGCCGGCTGTCTCGATGGCCCGCCGCAGGCCGCTCTCAATCAGCATGGCACCGACACCGCGCTCCTTGTACTCGAACATGCCAATGCGCCGGTGCCCATGGCGGATCAGATTCAACCCCAGATGAAACCCGGCCGGATCCCAGTCCTTTGCCACATAGGGCAGGTTCACATCCTGATAGGGCCAGCCGTGGATAAGAGTTGGCAGCCCCTGTTTGGCAAACCACTCTTGCACCGGGTTGGAAGAGGCGTACAGCACCCAGGCGGACGACGGGTGCGTACCGACCAGGTTTTTGAGCTGATGTTCCGGATGTTTGAGGTGAAAAATATCGGGCGAAACGTATTGCAGATTGCGCCCCAGTTCGACCAGGCGCTTTTCCGTATGCTCCATTTCCAGCACGGTTTGCCCCTGCTGGACCCGGTAGGGAGAGAGAAATGTGACCGGCAATTCACTCCCGGCCTGATGTTTCGGCTGCGGGAATTTCTGCACCCGGATGCGGCGTTTGCGGCCCTGGGTCGAAGGTTCAACCCATTGTTCATTCGTCAGCAATTCCAAGGCCAGGCGCAGCGTATCCCGGCCGACTCGCAGCCGCGCTTTCAAATCAAGTTCACCGGGCAGCACATCCTGCAAAACCCCGGCGGTGATCCATTGCTTGAGCGTGGCGGCCGTTTCGTGAACCAGACTGTTTCGTTTCGGCAGTTGTATCATTTCCTGGCCACTAAAAATGCTACATGGCGGCGGAATCGCAAAACAAATTCGCACCGCCACGGCCCGTGACCGACTGGCATTTACTGCCCTGCCCTACTTTTGCCCGATAATGTTAATCTCGCTGTAAAACGTATTGCCAAAACCGTCGTCGTCCTCGGTGAGGGAAACATCAAACAACAGGTAGCGGTACTTGCCGATCGTTCCATCCGGGTCGGCAATGTTCACGCCATATTGGCCGCCAAAATCATCGCCTTTGGGCCGGGTGTTGACCTTCGCCACCAGTTTCCAGCCGCATTTCACCGGATCGGTTCCTTTGGGCGGACGGGCCTGAAACCCATCGGCCAGGCCATCGCTGGCATAGAGTTTATATACCTGCGCCCCGCGCGTACCGGGATGCCAGGAATAGGAATCAACCTCCTTGATCGCCATCGCCGCGCCGAGATCGGCGAGCAGCCGGCCGCCATCCCCGCCATCATCAAAAAAGAAATTCTCGTCCGGCTGATCCGCCTCGCCAGGCAGCTTGCCGTCGTTCAATTTTTCCAGGCCGCCGCTGTTCCGGTCCTTTTCCCCGCCCACGATGGACCACTGGGCGGTCGTGGCGGCATTGGTCCCGGCCGGTGCCGGTACGTTTTTGAATTTGAATTCCGGCCTGGCATCGTCGCTGTCATTGCGTCCCACGGTTACTTTTACCTCCGCCTGGGCCGCGAGTCCCGCCAGCAGCAGCGCGGCCGTGAAGATGATTTTGATTTTCATAAGTTCAGTTTTTGGAAGGAGCGGTTCGGCTGACCGTCTGCCCGAGCGGTTCGGTCAGGCCCGGGTCAGTACCCCAACGGCTGGGCTGCGGTCCCATTGTAAACTTGATGGTTCCGCCGTTTTTCAATTCGTGATAAGGCAGGAACGGCGATGGCCAGTCCCGGCCGTTGACCAGGACGGATTGCACATAGATGTTCTTATCGGAGAGATTTTGCGCCGTCATCGTGAATTCCTGGCCGTTCGAAAGGTGCATCACCGCCTTGGGGATCTGGGGCGCACCAATGACATAATAGTCGCTGGCCGGGCAGACCGGGTAAAAGCCCAGGCAGGTGAAGGCATACCACGCCGACATCTGGCCGCAGTCATCATTCCCGCAGAGCGAACCGGGCTGGCTGCCGTATTGGGTGGTCACCACCTGATGCAGCCGTTCCGCCGCCTTCCAGGGTTGGCCGGCATAACAATAGAGATAAATGACGTGGTGGCTCGGCTCATTGCCATGCCAATATTCACCAATGCAGCCGCGCTGGTCGTTCGGCGACAATTCCTTCGTGGACGTAGTCTCGGTGAACAGCGCATCCAGCCGGGCGATGAATTGATCCCGGCCCCCCATCAAGGAGATCAGGCCGGGCACATCCTGCGGCACATACCATGAATATTGGGAACTGGTCGCCTCCGTAATGTCGTTGTTCGTCCCGTCACCATAGGTATGGGCATTGAAGGGCGTGCGCCAGTTGCCGCGGGAATCCTTGGGCCGCATCCAGCCAATCGAAGGGTCAAACAGGTTCGTCCCGGCGGTGGCGTAGCCCATGAAATAATTGTAGTCGGCGGTCTTGCCCAGCGCCTTCGCCATCTGCGCAATGCAATAATCGTCGTACGCATATTCCAGCGTCTTCGAGAGATTTTCGTTCTCCAGATCAAACGGCACGTAGCCGAGCTTGCGGTAGGCCGCGAGTCCATCGTAATCCCGGTTCAACGCCGTGGTTTTGATGGCGTCATAGGCATGCTGCGCGTCAAACCCTTTTACTCCCTTCAGGTAACCATCCACAATCACCGGCACGGCATGGTAGCCGACCATGCACCAGGTTTCATTGCCCTGCAACTCCCACATCGGCAGCAGATGATCCGCGCTCTGGTCATAATGTGTGAGCAGCGTGTTGATCATGTCGGAATCGCGCCGGGCCTGGATGAGCGCGAACAGCGGATGCGTGGCGCGGTAAGTGTCCCAAAGGGAAAACACGCTGTATTCCGTGAACTTGGCGGACTGATGGATGTTTTGATCCAGACCGCGATACTCACCGGTCACATCCTCGTAAAGGTTCGGCGCCAGAAACGCGTGATATAACGAGGTGTAAAACGTTTCCTTTTGCTCTGCGGTGCCCGTGATCGTGAGGCGTCCCAGTTCATGGTCCCATTTTGCGCGCGTGGCGGCCACCAGCCCGGCAAAATCCCAGCCGGGAATTTCCGCATCCAGGTTTTTCAAGGCATTCTCGGCACTGACCGCAGAAACGGCGACCTTGACCTGAATCACCTCATTCGAACCGGTCTTATATTTGGCGAGAAATTGCAGGTTGGTTCCCGCCACCTCGTTCCGGCTGCGGAACCGGTAGTTCACAAAGCTGGCATAAACCGCCGGCTTACCGTCACAGATGATTTGCGCCTCGTCAAACGGCCGGGAATAACGCGCGGCAAAATACAGATACCGCTCCTTGGCCCACCCATGCACGAGGTGAAATCCCGTAACGGTGGAGGCATCCTCAATTCGCGCATGCGACCAGACCACATTCCAGCGCCCGCCATTCAAAACCTGGCTTAAGTCGGTCATGATGGAAGCCGCGTCGCTTGCCGGAAAGGTGAAGCGCAACATTCCCGCCCGGTCACCGGCGGCCAATTCCGAGGTCACCCCGGATTTGAGCAGCTTCACCTTGTAATAACCGGCGGACGCCACTTCATCGGCATGCGCAAAGGTGGATTGATACCCTTCCTCAGGATGATCCTTCCGGCCGGCCACGAACGCCGGCGCCCCAATTTGCGGTACAAA
>CAIJGS010000027.1 GCA_903820285.1 uncultured Verrucomicrobia subdivision 3 bacterium
ACTTCTTCGGCAATATTCTTGGCGTGATCGGCAATGCGTTCCAGGCTTTTGCTGGCAACAATCCAATGTAAACAACGCGCAATGGTATCGGGCTGTTGCATCATGTGTTGCGCGAGTTGCTGATGAATCTGTTTGTTGAGGGCGTCCACTTCCTTGTCGCGGGGAATGATGGCGCGGGCGGCGGTGGAGTCGCGATGGACGAAGGAATCAAGTGAGTCTTTGACCATGCTGAGCGCCATGCCGGCCATGCGGGGCAGCTCGAGATTGATTTTGACGGGCGGTTCCTGGGAAAGGTCGCGGGCGCGTTTGGCGATTTTGGTGGCCTCGTCGCCGATGCGTTCAAGATTCTGGGAGATCTTCATGGCCACGGTCACCAGACGCAGGTTGCTGGCCAGGGGGGCGCGGGTGAGGAGATTGATGGCCATTTCATCGATTTCAATCTCGAACTGGTCAATGGCGTTATCGTCGGAGCGGACCTGCAGGGCCAGGTCGTAGTTGCGGTCCATGAGGGCCTGGATGGCGCGGTTGACCGACATCTCGGCATGACTGCCCATCAGCAAAAGCCGTTGCCGCAAGGCATCAATACCCAATTCAAAATGGTTCTCCATAAATTTCTGGTTGAAAATTAGCTCATCCGAACCGGCCTGTCACATAATCTTCCGTCTGCCGTTTGGCCGGATTGGTAAAAATCTTGGTAGTGGTATCGAATTCAATAAGTTCGCCAATATAGAAAAAGGCGGTGTAATCGGAAATGCGGGCGGCCTGCTGCATGTTATGCGTGACAATAACGATGGTGAATTCCTTCTTCAATTCCAGAATCAGCTCCTCAATGCGGGTGGTGGCGATGGGGTCGAGGGCGGAGGCCGGTTCATCCATGAGGATGATTTCCGGGCGAATGGCAATGGCCCGGGCGATGCAGAGACGCTGTTGCTGACCACCGGAAAGCCCGAGGGCGCTGGAATGCAGGCGGTCCTTGACCTCATCCCACAGGGCAGCACCCCGCAGGCTTTGCTCTACGACGCCATCCATTTCGGATTTGTCTTTGACGCCGTGGAGACGCAGTCCATAGGCGACGTTCTCGTAAATGGATTTGGGAAACGGATTGGATTTTTGAAACACCATACCGACGCGTTTGCGGAGTTCGATGACATCCACGTTATCGCCGTTGATATCGTGCCCGCCAATGGTTACCGAGCCTTCAATGCGCACGTTGTCGATGAGGTCGTTCATGCGGTTGAGGCAGCGGAGCAGGGTGGATTTGCCGCAGCCGGAGGGGCCGATGAAGGCGGTGACCACCTTTTCACCGAGGCTCAGGGAAATGTTCTTCAACGCCTTGGAGGTACCATAATACAGCGACAAGTCGCTGATCTGGATCAACGGCGCGCCCGCACCAGCGGCAAGCGGACGCAGTTCCGTGGGACTTATTTTTGGCAGGGTGATTTCGGCCATAGACATCAGGTTAATGGAGCGAGCGCATTTTCCGCCGCATATTGGAGCGGATAAAAATGGCCACAAGATTCAGGGCAAAGGTCAAAATCAACAGCACCAGAACGGTCGCATACAAAATGGGCTCGGTCTGCTGGATGTTAGGCGACTGGGTGGACAGGACAAATACATGGTAGCCGAGATCCATGAACTGGTCGGTGAGGTGTTGCGGCAATGAGGCCATGTAATAGGCGACGCCCGTAAAGAGGATGGGAGCCACTTCGCCGGCGGCCCGGCTGACGGCGAGGATACCGCCGGTGAGAATTCCGGGCAGGGCTTGGGGCAGGACGATCTTGATTATGGTTTGCAGCTTGGTGCCACCCAGTGCCAGGCTGGCTTCACGCAGACCCTGGGGCACGGCTTTAAGGGCTTCTTCAGTGGCGACGATGACCACAGGCATGGTCATGACTGCCAGCGTCAGCGAGGCCCAAATGATGGCCGGCTGACCCCAGACGGCGGTGGGATGGTGGAACAGGACGTCCAGATTTTTGCCGACAAAGTTCACGAAGAAGCCGAGGCCGAACAGTCCGAAGACGATGGATGGTACGCCGGCCAGGTTGTTCACAGCGGCACGTATGATACGCGTGATGATCGAAGTGTTAGGGGCATATTCCGTCAGGTAAATGGCGGTAATGACGCCGATGGGCAAAACGAACAGGGTCATGACAAAAACGCGGCTGGCCGTGCCGATGATCATCGGCAGGACCCCGGTGGTTTTGCTATCGAAGAAATCCTTTTTGGGGATGGTCGAGACAAAATGCCATGACAGGGTGCCCCAGCCGTTGTAAACCACATCCGTCAGGATGGTGGCAAGAATGGCCAGGATCAGGACCGTGGCCAGCCCGGTCAGGCCGGTGAAGAAAAAGGAACCGGCCCGGAACTTTTTGGTGCGGAAATCGATCGTATTCACCGGATTCATTTCTTGCCCTCCAATTTGCCCTTGAGGCGGTGCATGACCAGTTCGCCGGCCATGTTGGTCAGAAAGGTGACAAGAAAGAGCAGGGCGCCAATGAGGAACAGAATGCGGTAGTGATCACCGCCAAAGACGGCTTCGGCCAGCTCGGCGGCGATGGTGGCGGTGATGGTGCGGGCGGAATCAAAGATGTTGCCGGACATGATGCTGGCATTGCCGCTGGCCATGAGCACGATCATGGTTTCGCCGATGGCGCGGCCAAAACCGAGCACAATGGCGGCAAACACACCGGGCAGCGCGGCCGGCAGGACGACCTGCCAGGCGGCCTGCCAGCGGGAGGCACCAAGGGCGAGGGCAGCCTGCGTAAAGTTGCGCGGTACACTCGTGAGAGCGTCTTCCGCGATGGAAAATACCACGGGGATGATGGCAAAGCCAAGGGCGATGCCTGCCACAAAGGCGTTCAAGCGGGATTCGTAACCAAACACTTTCTGGAGCACGGTGGCCATGAAAATGAGCGCAAAAAAGCCAGCGACCACGGAGGGTATGCCGGAAAGCATTTCAATGGCTGGCTTGATGTATTCCTTCAATTTGGGACTGGCGAGCTGGGAGACGTAAATGGCGGCACCCAAGGCCAGCGGCACGGCAAAAAAGAGGGCGATGAGCGTGGTCTTGATGCTGCCGATGACAATCGGGATGATGTTATACTTTTTGATTTCAGACACGGGCTGCCAGATATAGACCGGCTTGTCATAGCCGCTCCACTGGTAGGGAAACAACAGGTAACGCCATTCGATGGTGTTGATTTTGGCGTCTTTGTTGTCCGGCGCGTCCTGGGCGCCTTCCACCTTGGTTTCCATGAGCAGTTTTTTGGTGTCATGGTCCATGGTGGCGAACTGGGACGGGGTGAGTTCCAGATAGATGCGCAGTTTTTCAGCGGGGATTTTGTCCATGTCCGCCACCGGGATGACCGGCTGGACGGCGGCGCTGCTGACTTCGCCGGTGATCAGGGGCAGCGCTTCGCGGGTGACAAAGGCGAAGATGAGAAACACCATCAAGATCGCCGTGAGGGAGACCAGGAAGATGAATTTTTCCGCGAGCCATTCGCCGGGGTGCGCGCGGTGGCCACGGCGGATACCCATCCAACCTTGCGTACGTTTTTCTTTTATATTCTGGCTCACGGGCGAAAAAGTTTAGCGGGCGGCGCGGAAACCACAATGTCGGAATCCGCTGCCACCCGCCGGGATGGATCGTGGGAGGAACAGCCGATCAATCAATTGCTGCGCAAGTTGGCCGGGAGCGGGAAATAGCCCACATCCTTGACAATTTTCTGGCCTTCATCACTGCGAATCCAAGTCAGGTAATTGGCGATCTCACCCTTGTCGAGCGCCGGGTTCACATAAACGTAGAGGTAGCGCCAGAT
>CAIJGS010000028.1 GCA_903820285.1 uncultured Verrucomicrobia subdivision 3 bacterium
CGCGGGCAGCAGCAGGGCGGCGAGGATCGCAATGATGGCGATAACCACCAGCAGCTCGATCAAAGTGAAGGCCGAACCCGGCTTCCGGCGATGCTTATGGCTGTAACACACGGTAGAAACGCTGGCTGAAATTGGTCGCAGACGGATCGTACAGGAAGAAGGCGTTGGTGGTGGCGGTGTTCGTGCTGATCGCCGTCCAATTCAGCAGGTTCGTGCTGGCCTGCAGTACGTAATTGCTGCCGGTGGCACCCAGGAAACCCAATTGGAACTGGTGATTCGTGGCGAAGCGAGCGGCGGTGAATTGCACCGGCGTGATGTAGAACAAGGCGGTGGCGGCCACGCTGTTATTATAGCCCGTCCGCCAGGCGATGGCGGCGATGGTGGCGTTGCGGGATACATTGAACGGACCGGCGTACAGCAGCGAGTTCGTCGTGGGCGTGGTACCATCGAGCGTGTAATAGATCGTGGCATTGGTGTCCGGGGCCACCAGGGCAACGGTGACGGATTTGAAGTATTTGCCGCCGAAGGGGGTGATGCCGGGCGGTGCCTGGGCGGGGGTGCCGGGCAGGCTGTTGATCCAGTCGAGAATCACCTGGACGGCATTGGTGTCAATGAGATTGCGGGCGAGCGGCGGCATGCGGACGGCGGGTGCGTTGGTATTCAGGCGCGGTGGAATTTCGGAGCGCCAGACATCCTGGGGCACGATCATGGCGAAACCGCCTGAATCCAGTCCGCCATTGATGAGGTTCTGACTGGCCAGCGGCGTGGTGTAGCGCGCGTCAAAGGTTGGCCCGGTGCCGCCGGGCTGATGGCATTGCGAGCAGTTGGCGTCAATATAGGAACGGGCGCGCTGTTCCAGGGACGCGGCGAGATTGGTGAGGGCGGCAAGCTGCTGGAAGCTGGTGATCGCGGCTTCATCAAACGCGGGGTTAAAACAGCCGAGGCGGTTCAAGGTGCGCAATTGATTGTCGGTCACGCCGGTGGCGTCATAGGTTTGATTGAGGTTCAACTGCCGGGTCTTCACGCCGAGAACGTAGCCGCCCACGGCCGTGTGACAGGTCAGACAGTCGGCGGGGCTGGGGTAATACCATGACTGGGTGGTGGTGCCGCCGGCGTTAGTGATGGTGATGGCCTCGGTCAGGCTGCCCGACAGCAGGTCGGCATCGCTATTGTCGGCACGCCACTTGTAGGTGACGCCGTAAACGCCGCCGTTGCTGTCGCGCACGATCAGGCGCGTTTCGAGCCGGTGTCTGACATTGGGGTTCGTGGTGTCGGTATTCAGCTCAAAGGTCTTTACGAACACGCTGCCGGCGGGAAACGTCCAGGGATTGTTCGGATCGAACCCGATTTGCTGGTCGGGCGTCAGCGGGCCGCCGTTGTTCGGGATGGCAAGGTACCGCGTTTTGAGCGCGCCATCGGACCACAGCGGCGTATTGACACTATAGGGGACCAGGCCGTTGGTCGGAATCATGGCGGCGGTGTTGCTGAAGACACCAGTGAGCGACAATTGCGCGGGGAGGGAGCCACCGGCGTAGGTCGCGGGCATGTTCAAAAACGCCTTGACCGGTGCGTTGGTTGTAAGGCCGTAGGCCAGGCCGCTGCCGGCGTTCACGGTCACGCTGACCACGGCGGAAGTGCTGCTCAAACCGCTGGCATCCGTGACGACTGCAGTCAAAGCGTAACTGCCGGCCGCCAGCCCGGTGGCCGTGAGCGTGTAAGGCGCGGTGCTCACGCTGCCCAGAAAATTGCCGTTGCCGTAGAAACTCACGCTGCTGATCGGGTTGTTCGGCGCATCGGCGTCCGCGCTGAGGGTGACGCTCGCAGCTGCGGTGTAACTGGCACCGGTCAACGGCGCGGTGAGGGCGACCGTCGGCGGCGGATTGGTGAACGGATACAACTGCGTTGGTGGCACCACGCTCAAGGGGGTGGAAAGGCTGCTCCAGGCGAGCGTTGCGCTGGCGCTGTTGGTTTCCTGATAGTAATCCAATTCAATGGTGTAGAACTGCTGGGCGACGAGTGAAAGGGAATTGGTCCGGGACGTCGCGTTGGTCTTGGTCACCCAGTCATTGATGAGCAATTGGCCGTTGATGAACAATTTCACGCCGTCGTCGGCGGTGGTGATGAAATTATAAGTCTCATTGAATTGCGGCTGCACGGAACCGGTCCAGCGCACGGCGAAATGGTTGCTGCCCACGGGCGCGCCCGGCCAATTCGTGGCCGACGAGAAGTTCACGGTCCCGTTGGTCGTCACCAGCACCGGCGAACCGGCAAACGGGCTGCCGCTGGACGTGTTGGCGAAATATTCCGCGCGCAGGCCGGTGCCGTTGCCGGCGGCCGCCGTATTGACGAACGACGCACTGGCAATCGCGCTGTTGACCGCGCCATTGGCCACCGCCATGACCTGAACCGCCGCGCTGTTGGTCAAGGCAAACGGGCCCGTGTAAAGCGTGGAGGCGGTGGTGGGCGCGGTGCCGTTCAGGGTGTAATAGAGCGAAACGCCGGCCGTGGCGTCGGACAGCGTGACGGTCGTGGCGTTGGTGAAATTTCCGCCGGCCGGGCTGATGACCGGCGTGGCCAAGAAAATCGCAGTGCCATAAACGGAGACGGCATATTGGGCGCCGACATACACTTTGCCGCCGGCGATTACCGGCGGGACCATTTTCACCGCCGGACCCGGATTGTCGCGCGAAAGGTTCTGGCTGGAGTTATATAATTCGATGGCCACATTCGTGGCGTTATAAGCATGCAACACCGCCGCGCCGCTGCTCAAATAGGCCGTCGGATCAATGTCCCACACGATGCCGCCATTCGTGCCATTGGCGGAAACCGTCGGCGTGGCGCCGGGAAAACCGAAGCTGGTGGCGGATTTTGAGGCCGGCGTGGCCACCAGGAGCCCATTGGTAATCATGAACGCCTTCAGCACGTCGCCGTTGCCATGGTAATAGATCTGGTTGTTAAAATAGGCGGGCGAACTCCACGTGCCGCCGACCGCGCCGGCCAATTCCTGCAAATTGGTGTCGCTGCCGGAATTGAACCGGCCCATGTTGTCCCGGTCCACGAGATAAATTTTTCCCTCCTTGCCGCAACCAACCAGCAGATGCGGATGGGCCGCACTGCCGACTGAATCCGGCAGCAGCAAGGGGCCGCCTGAACCGAGATCGCTATCGTTCGATTGCAGCGCGGCCTGATTGTAGGGTGTGAAGTAATCCGCGACGGCGAGCTTGTTGGTGGCGGTCGAAAGTTTGACGAAGCTGTCGGCGTAATCGCCGCCGTTCGTGTTGGCGCTGAACGCGCCGTTGCCGGTTTCAAAATAGAGATTGGTGCTGGCATCCACCAGCAGTCCGTTGCCGCCCTGCCAGATGGCGCCTTCGCCCGCGTTGGAACCAAACGCGGAAAGCCGCGCATTGGGCGTGGTGCAGTAAATGCTCGCCACCGAAAGATTGGTGGCATTATAGCCGAACACCCAGCCGTGGTAAGGGTCGGTGTCATCGTGACTGCCAAAGGCGGCGTATAATATGCCGCCCGCCAGGGTCAGCGCCGGGCGGCCGCAGGATTGGATCGCCGAGAAGGTCACCGTTGGGCCGCCGTCGGTGATCGTCGACCCGGTGCCGGCTCCCGCCACGCCGCCGCTGCCATTGACACCGGTCCCGGTCACGGACCCGGCCACCACCACCGGACTGTAGGACCGTTCATTGCCGGTGGTGACATCGAGTGCGTGGATGCGATGATAATAGTTCGTGGCAACTCCGGCCTGCACCTCGCGGGTGAAAACATCCACGTAGAGCGTGCCGCTGGCCGGGTCAATCACCGGCGTGCCCACCATGCCTTCTTCCGGAACGACATCGAGGTTGCCCGTGCCCGGATGGTAACGCTGGCCAAATTCGGGCGTCGGTGAATTCGCGGCAATGCCGAGGTTGGTTTTCCAGAGCAGCCCGCCGTTTGCATCGCTGTTGCTGTTGGCGTCAAACGCATAGACGGTATCATGCATGGTGGAGACGAAGAGCACATCGCGCACGCCTTTGCCGGGAACGGCCAGGTTTGTCAGGATCAGCGGCTGCGCATAAACGTAGCCATCCACCGCGTAGCTGAACAGCTTGCCGAAGCTGGCCACGTTGACGTTGGCAGGCGTGAGCAGCGTTTCACCGGCATTCAAGCCCTGGCGGGTGTTATTGTAGTGGTAGGTCAGGACGGAAGTTTTTTGCGGGCCGGCCAGCGTGGTGAAAGCCTGGGACGGGCCGCCCCATGTCAGGCCGGCCGAGTTGGAGACGGAAATTGCAAAATAATATGCCGTGCTGGCGGTCAATCCGCCGACTTGAACCATGATGGCCCCGGTTTGCGGGCCGGCAGAAAACTGGTGTGCCCATGCAGCCGGGTTGGTGCCGCCGTCGCTGGTGCCGTAATAAATCCGGGCGGTCGGATATTCGTTGCCGGTGTTCAGCACCTGGCCGTTGACCGTGGCAAAGGTGGCGGAAATCCCGGTCGCCGGCTGGTTCGTGACCGCCGGCAGCGTGGCCGTGGGCGTGGCAAAACTTAATGATGGCCTCGCCCAGGCGACGCCAACGGCGTTGGATGCCTGCGCCGCAAAATAATACGTCGTGTTCGGCTTGAGGCCCGTGACGTTCGTTGAAAAACTGCCGGTCTGCGCGCCGAGGGTTACGCTGTTGGACCAGGTCAGGACGTTCGTGGAACCGTCGTTGGTTCCGTAATAGACCGTGATGTAAGGCAGGCTGCCGCCAGTGGAAACGATTTTTCCATTAAGCGCCGCACCGACGGCTTGAATGGTGGTCGCGGGCAGATTGGTGACGATGGGCGCCGTCGGCGGTCCGGTGGAAACCAGCCCGATATCAAAGGCCGCGTCGTAGTTGTGGCTGGAGCCAAAGGCGATCGTGCCGCCTGCCACGGGAAACATGCCGAGCTCGCCGCCGGCATAGGGATTGGTCGCCGCATTCGCCATGGCCTCCCAACCGCCGACGGCCGTGGACATTTTGCCAAACGAATACGCGTAAAGCGAATTGGCAGCCAGCGAAACGCTGAGATTGCGCCACTGCAACCAATCGCCATCGGTGAAAGTAAAATTGGTCGCGCTGTAAGTTGTGATCAGGGTGGCCACGCCGTTGCTCACCGAATAAATGTGCAATACATAATTCTGGGCCGTGGTGGTTCCGGACGTGGTGCCGCCGCCGGTTCGCATGGTGAGCGAAGTCAGCGTAAATCCCGTCGCGCCGCCCGGGGTCAGAAAACTTTGGCCCGGCTCACCGGTGCTGTAGGAGACCTGGTTGTCCGTATAATAATTCAAGCCGTCAGGCTTGTTGGCCTGCCCCACAACACTTAACTGGGACACGTCACTCAACCCCGGCGTCGGCGCCGTCGAACCCAGGGTCGCCAGCGTGACGGCGGCCGGGACGGTGGTGCTGCCAAATAGCATGACGAGCAAAGCAAACGCCATCCAGACGCGATGAACATTCCTTTGCATCATATTGGTGTTAAACGGAATTAATGGGTGTCTGGAAGCTTAATCGAGTCACCGGATCGAGTCCAGCAGGTAAAAAATCAGGCTAAAACGTTAAACGTCAGTCACCGGCAAAAATAGTGCCAATGATCTCCGAGTGCTTTGAGTTTGGGAAACTGGCGCTTGGACAGCACTTCCCCGTAAGCGAGTGACATTATGCCCACCTGCGCCCATTCCACTTCATAGGATTGTTGGGGACTCAACCCCTCTTTGATTTTTAGATGCCGGCCATCCGCCGCATAAGTCACCAAACCTGCGTCCATGACTTTTTTGACCTGGTTAACCTCCCAACCGCCATAAAAGTCATCCGAACCGCCCTGGTACTGGTTGCCATTTAAGCATAGGGCTTCTTTCTTAAAACCATGTGTGCCCCGGTTTTCATAGGTAACGCTCGGATTTTCCAGCAAACGGCTGGCTGGCATCCGCTGCCGGTTTAACGCAGCCAGCACGGCTTTCCGGTCTGCCTCCTCAACAAGTTGCCCCGGTTCAGTGGCGGCAAGACGGATCACCAAGTCATCACCCAGCGTCGCTTTCAGCTGCGGAAAGGGAAAATCAGCCCGCACTCTGGACGTCTCCGGCGGGCGGTTGGTCGATTCGCCACCTTGGAAATGACGGATGATTGCCGTCAGATTATTCCAGTGAATTTGCTCATCAAAAATGGTGGAGGGCAAGGCGTCCAGGGCGGTCAAGTCGGGTTTTGACCAAATGTATTCGCAATAAAGACGGTTATTGCAAAACAGGAATTGAACAATCCCCTGCGCATCATCCATGTCAGCTTCCACCAACCCATACCGCTTCATGGTGTTAATCACTTGTTGATCCACCTTCCGGCGTGGGTGGCCATCTAACATTTCTATGCTCAACGCGGCTATGTTCAACCCGTCGTCAGCGATTCCTGAGTAACCTTTTCCATCCAAAGCCATGGCGGCGGCTGTTAAATCGGCGCGGCGCTGACCGGTTAAAAATGTATCGGGTTGAAACGGGGTGTTCCACCAGACAAATTTTGTGCCGTAATGCATAACCAAGGCGGCCAGCCCGGCGGAAACCAAATAGGAGGCCAAGGGGAGGAATACCCGCCTGCGCCGCTTGTTCCAGGCAAATAAGATGTACCCCAAGTTGACGAAAGCCAGGCCGCCAAAAACCGTTAACGCCAAAACGCCGGCCGAGTCTACCACTGACCACTCCATATCCGCCGCCACCATGGAGGCGGCAACCAACATCGCCGCGAACAGGTTGGCAAGGATAAGGATAACAAGGGATTTCATGCAAACCTCGGTTCGCAATTTCTCGCTGCCAATCCTTTGGCCATGGCCGTCATCCGAAGGCAACGTTAAGACTGCACGGGCAGAGTGTCAACCGGATTGCCTTAACTGAATTAAAACTCAACGGCCATTGCCTTTTCAATCTTATCTCAACATATCCTTCGGGCTGTAAATCGAAACATGAGGCAGGTCAAACTCTTCAAGTTTTTGGACAAGCATGGCAGGGTTTATGGCCAGCAAGTGGTGATCTGAAGTGATGAGATTTCGGATGCCACCAAGAGCCGTCTCAACCAAGATCAAACCATCGTTAAGTTCATCCTGCGGTAAAATGCCGGACAACATTAACTTTCTGGCGTTCACCTCGGTTATTCCATGGCCGACCGATATGAGATCATAAGGGAGAATGTTCCATCTGCGCATGTTTTTGAGCGCCGTCAAGGCATGGCCGTTTGCCTTGTGCGCTGAGGTGGCAATATGAACCAATTCCTGCACTGCGGTGGGTGGAACAACCAATCCTGAATTCCGGTAGGTGGCCAGAAATCTTTGGGCAAATGGTTTTCCTTCGCCCAAATCAATCAGGACGTTTGTATCAAGAGCGAACCTTGGCCGCTGGGGTGCCGGAGCCGCCATAAATTATTTGCATTCCCTGTTCAAACAACCGGGCACGTTCCGCTTCCGACCATTCATTCGCCTGTTTTCGGAAGTTCGCAGCTACAACGCTGCCCGTCGTCTTTTCAGGGTATGCGGGCGGCGGCGAAGCTGGCGTTTTTTGGCGTTGCTTACTCATATCAGCGGGTTTTAGTCCGTTGTTGAATGAAGTTTACATCACACTATGGCTTAATGCAATAATAATCCAAACCAGTGTTGTCAAACCACTTGCAGGCGGCAATCGGGAAGCGGTTGGACGGCAACGATCCGATTCGCCAAGCCCGCAAATGATTTAATCCACAAACGCCGCGTGCACCGCCTTGAGGGCGGCTTCGCCCTTGGCCAGGTCGATCACGACGGAGATCTTGATTTCGCTGGTGGAAATCATGTCGA
>CAIJGS010000029.1 GCA_903820285.1 uncultured Verrucomicrobia subdivision 3 bacterium
CCGGTTTCCACCACGCACGTGATCACGACTTCCATTATGGGCGTGGGAGCAGCCAAACGCTGGAGTGCCTTAAAATGGCCGGTGGTGGAACGCATTCTTTGGGCGTGGGCTTTCACCCTGCCGGTGAGCGCGGCGATTGCTTACCTGTTTGTGAAGGTTGTTGGAGTGTTTTGAACGCGTCCAGGCGCTAAACACGGGGCTTGAATGCCCATTACCCCCGGGACAATAGTCAGTTCCAAGCGTCAACTTAGATTTGCTTAACCGGCGTTTTCCAGCGGCCGGGCGGAGATTTCCAGCATCCGTTCGATGGGCAGGCGGGCGCGGCGGATAATTTCAGCGGGCAATTCCACGCGCGGCGCGAGATTTTTCATGCAGTCGCGCACCTTTTCGAGCGTATTCATCTTCATGAATTTGCATTCGCTGCAGCGGCAGCCGTCGGTGGGCAATTTCAAGGCATCAAAGCTCGGGGCGCAGAGGAATTCCTTCCCGGGACATTCCTTCTGCATGCGATGGATAATGCCGGATTCGGTGACAATCACGAACTGCTTCGCAGGATCATTCTTGCAGTAGGTGATCATTTTTTCCGTGGAGCAAACGGCATCGGCCAGTTCGCGGACTTCGCGCAGGCTTTCGGGATGTACCACCACTTTGGCGGCCGGGAAATGCTGGCGCAGTTTTAAAATTTGGTCACGCCGGAATTCCACGTGAGCGTAGCAATTGCCTTTCCATAGGGTCATCGGGCGTCCCGTTTGCTCCATTACCCATTGACCGAGATTTTCATCGGGCACAAAGAGGATGTCGCGATCTTGGGGCGCGGCGTTGACGATTTTTTCTGCGTTGCCACTGGTCACAATCACGTCGCACAGGGCTTTGACGGCGGCGCTGCAATTGATGTAGGCAATGGTCCAGAAATTGGGATTGGTGGCCTGGAGGGCAGCGAGTTTTTCCGCCGGGCAGCTTTCCTCGAGGGAGCAGCCGGCATCCTTGTCCGGCAGGACCACGATTTTATTCGGGTTCAGAATCTTGGCGGTTTCCGCCATGAAATGGACGCCGCAGAAGACGATGACATCGGCATCGGTTTTGGCCGCCTGCTGGGCGAGGCCGAGGGAGTCGCCGGTGAAATCGGCCACGTCCTGAATTTCCGGTACCTGATAATTGTGGGCCAGAATCACCGCGTTGAGCTGCTTTTTCAGCGCATAGATTTCCCGGGCAAGGGGCTCGAAGCGGGCGGGAGCCATGCCTGCGCGGGGCTGAATTTCAACGGTGTCGATCATAGGAAATCTTAACGTCGCCGCGGGGCGGCGTCAAATGTGGCCAAAACACCCGGACGGGCATTTTGACCGCAGGGATTATTGGACGAATTCCAGTTCCTGACGATGTGGGATCAAGCCGCGTTCAAAGGCCTGACCGAGGAAACGGCGGATACTTTCCCGGCCCTTGTCGCCGTAGTCGATAGTCCAGTGATTCACGTACATGCCCACAAACTTGTCGGCGAGGTCGCGCCCCATATCGCGGGCATACTGGAGGGCGTGCAGCACGGCTTCGGGCCGGTGGTCGAGGCTGTATTGAATACTGGCGGTCAGGGTATCGGAAATCAGCTTGCGCGTGGCCGGGGCGTGTTTTTTGTGGATGACATTGCCGCCGAGGGGCAGGGGCAGACCATCATTTTCCTGGCCCCACCAGACGCCGAGGTCGACAGAAACCACGAGGCCTTCATTTTGATAGGTTAACTGGCCTTCATGGATGATCAGGCCCACGTCCGCGATGCCGGAATTGACGGCTTGGAAAATCTGGTCGAATGGCACCACCACGTAGTTGAATTCCTTGGCACTTTTGCCGAGCCAGAGCTGGAGGGCGAGGAAGGCACTCGTCATGGTGCCGGGAACGGCGATTTTCTTTTTCAGGATTTCTTCGCGGGAATATTTTTGTTTGCCCACGATCATGGGGCCGTAGCCATCGCCCATGCTGGCGCCGCTGGGGAGGAGGGCGTATTTGTCGCTCACATAGGCGTAGGCATGAATGCTGACTGCCGTGATATCCAGTTCGCCGCGCGTGGCGCGTTCATTCAGAGTCTGAATATCCTGGAGAATGTGCTGAAATTGAAAGCCATGGGTGGGAATCAAATCCTTCGCCAAGGCATAGAACATGAAGGCGTCGTCGGGATCGGGCGAGTGGCCGAGGGTCAAAATCGTTGATGTCGCTGCTTGCATCAACAAAAGTTAAACAAGGCGTTTGGCCGTGTCACGACCAGAAAAGGTCTTTGTGAAAAAAGGCGCAGAAATGCGCGAGAAAACCAACTAAACTAGAACTTACCTCCTTGGCTCGCACTAAAAATAACACGCACGCGCCTCGTTGACCCGGCTGTAACCGGCTGCCACCTCCTTTACCTGGTCGCAGTCAAAATTACAGGCAAACCTAACGGGCGCGTGCGTTGCTCCTCACTTCGAACAACGAATGTTGTTCGTCTTCTCCAATCCGGCTAGGACAAGTCCCCACTCACACCTAACCGGTTTGGTTCCCCACTCCAACACTCCAACCCAACCTGCAACTCTAATAAGCAGCACCCGTGCCAACTCTAAATTATTTTATTTCATGACGTTTTACTGGGGTTTTTCTGGTTTTCAATTTCGCCAATGTCCGGATGCGCAAAATCAGCTGTCGTTTTTTTTACACTTCGACCATTTTTTGTAACCCGGCACCCGGTTTTTGGCCACGAAACGTCACTTTTTCAGACTGGCTTTGGTTTGGGCGGCCAGTTCATCCAATTCCGGCTGCAATTCCTGTTTGGTCTTCTTGTCCATGCGATCAATGAAGAGAATGCCATTCAAATGGTCGGTTTCATGCTGCACCGCGCGGGCCAGCAGTCCGCCACAACGGAAGGCGATGGGTTTGCCTTTGGCGTCGAGGGCTTTCACATCAACGCATTCAGGCCGGTTAATATCGCCAAACACTTCGGGAAAGCTCAAACAGCCTTCGGGGCCTTTGACGGCTTCGCTCACCGGCTTTACCTCGGGATTGATGAGCACGAGGGGCATGATTTCGGCCACATCCGCGGGCTGGCCGTCCAATTCGAGGGTGGAAGGGCGGTCGGTAACTCCACGGACATCTATGACGGTGAGCTGTTTAGCGATGCCAACCTGCTGGGCGGCAAGGCCTACACCATGGTTTTCCTCCATGGTGGCAAACATGTCGGTGATCAACTTCTTGATTTCCGGGGTGATGGTTTCGATCCGCACGCCACGCTGGCGGAGAACCGGGTGTCCGTATTTGACGATATCGAGAATCATTTCAGGGATTAAGGCTAAATTATTGTTGATCAGACAGTTTTAAGCGTGATTTGGTTTCGCGGGTGGCGGGCAGATTGATCAATCGGCGGAAACGCCGACGAGTTCGAGGATGCGTTGCAATTCATCGTCGCTGAAGAAAGAAATCTCCACGGCGCCTTTGCCTTGGGCGTATTTGAGGTGAACCTTGGTGCCGAATTTTTCGCGCAACTTGTCTTCCAGTCGCATCAGGTTGGAATCGGCCTTGGCCGGGGCCGCCGGGGTGGCGTTTTCCGCCGTGGATTTCTGGGGGCGGGCTTGCAGTTTGGCGAGTAAGCCTTCGGTTTGACGGACATTCAGGCCTTCCTTGATGATGCGTTCGGCGAGGTGGGATTGATCTTTTTCCGTGGGCAGGCCGAGAATGACTTTGGCATGACCGACGGAAAGCCGGCCTTCGCGGATGAATCCTTGCACGCTGGCGGGCAGTTTGAGCAGGCGGGTGGCATTGGCCACGGAAGCGCGGCTTTTGCCAACTTTGACGGAAATTTCCTCCTGGGTCAGCTGGAATTGGCCGGCGAGCTGCGAATAACCGAGGGCCTCTTCGATGGCATTCAGGTTTTCGCGCTGCAGGTTTTCGATTAGGGCCAGTTCGAGGACGGTGCGGTCATCCGCTTCGCGGACGATGATGGGTACTTCGGACAACTTCAGCAACTGGGAGGCGCGCCAGCGGCGTTCGCCGGCGATCAATTCAAAAAAGCCGCCGCGTTCACGGACGATCAAAGGTTGGACAATGCCTTGCTCCCGAATGGAATCGGCCAGTTCCTGAAGGGCTTCGGCGGAAAATTCTTTGCGCGGCTGGAGTGAGGAAGGGCGGACACGGTCCAATGCCACGCGCTGGACCCGGTCACCGGGAGCGATCGTGACCACGGCGGGGGCCGGAACGGGAGGATTTGAGGCGGGGGTGGTTCCGGGCTGTTTGGGTGACGGATTGCCACCCATTAAAGCGCCCAGACCACGTCCCAATGCAGGTTTTGCCATGCGTACAGGGTGTCGCAGGGCTGTTTCAAAGTCAATTTGGAGTTAAGGACCGGGATGAACGCAGAGTCGCGGAGGAGGGATGAGTTTCGCGGAGAAGACTGAGCAAAGGGGCAGTGCGGCAGAGCCGGAGGTACCCGGCGGTTCCGGTGTGGTTGGGTCTACTTTGGGCTTTGGACTTTGCGGGGGGGCCTTTAAAATCCGCGGCGTGAGCAAAAAGCATGCCCGCATCACTGAACTGGCCGCGCAATTTTCCGGCGACGGGGTGGATCCCCGTTATGCGGGGTATTTCATCCTGTTCAATCAGCAGAAATTCTATGAAGCTCATGATGTGTTGGAAGATTTATGGCTGCCGGACCGCCAGGGCCGGAATGGGAATTATTACAAGGGGCTGATTCAGCTTGCCGGGGCGTTTGTGCATTTGCAAAAGAACCGGCTGAAGCCGTCGTCGGCCCTGTTCAAGCTGGCCCAGGCCAACTTTGAACCGTATCCGGAGGTGCATGAACGTTTGAATCTCGTGGCCGTCCGGCTGCTGATTTTTGGCTGGTTGAAGCAGTTGGAGCGGGGAGAATTCCTCGTGAATCCGCTGACGCCACTGAACAAGCCGCAACTGGCCTTACAAAAGTTTTTATCCTCACCGTGAGCAATCATCGCATTGTCATCGCTGGCGGCAGCGGCTTTATTGGCACGGCGCTGGCCCGGGAATTCATCCGTCGTGGGCGCACGGTGGTGGTATTGACGCGTTCGCCGCGTGAGCGGACGGATGGAGTGTGCGAAATGGCTTGGGATGGCAAGACGGCTGGCGCGTGGGCGGAACAACTGGAGGGGGCGGAAGCGGTCATCAATCTGGCGGGTAAAAATATCAATTGCCCGCATACGCCGGAGAATTTGCGGGAGATCACGGCGTCGCGGGTGGATTCAGTGAAAGCGGTGGCAGCGGCCATGGCGCAGGCAAAACAGCCGCCACGGGTCTGGGTGCAGGCCAGCGCTACGGGGTTTTATGGCGATACGCAAGACCGGTTGTGTGATGAATCGGCTCCGAATGGCAAGGATGCGTTATCGCACATATGCCGCGACTGGGAGCAGGCGTTTAATGACGCGGTGACACCGGACACGCGGAAAGTGACGTTGCGGATCGGTTTTGTATTGGGTTGGGGTGGTGGAGCGTTGCCGGTGCTGGCGAAACTTACCCGGCTGTTTCTGGGCGGGGCGGCGGGTTCGGGCAGGCAATACATCAGTTGGATCCACGTCGCGGATTTGATCGGAATCTTTGTTGAAGCGGTGGAGACGGATGCCTGGTCCGGGACATATAATGCCGTGGCACCGGGAGCGGTGACCAATGCGGCTTTTATGCGTGAGCTGCGCGGAACAATCGGGCGTCCGTGGAGTCCGCCAGCGCCGGCCTTGGCTGTGAAACTGGGGGCACGATTGATGGGCTCAGAACCGTCATTGGCATTAATCAGCCAGCGGTGTGCACCAGTTCGCCTGACGCAGGCGGGGTTTCAGTTTAAGTACCCCAAACTTGCAACGGCTTTAAGTGTGCTATGCCAGGAGAAACGGCATTAAATGAACTATCTCGGATTCGATATACCTCTGAAAAAGGCATCGCTTCAATCCGCCATCCGGCTGTGGGTCTGCCTGCTGACTTTGGGAGGCGCTGCATTGACCTCCGCCCGGGCGGACGAGTTATTTCGCGAGTTCTACGTGTCGCCGGCCGGGGATGATGCCAATCCAGGTACTCTGGCCAAGCCGTTTCGGACTTTGGGACATACGCGGGACGTGGTTCGGACGGTGAATCAGCCAATAGAGGGCAACATCATCGTTTGGCTGCGGGGTGGAACTTATCCGCTGGCCGCGCCCATTGAATTTGGCGCGGCCGACTCGGGGGTGGGCGGACATCAAATTGTTTATGCGGCGTATGCGCAGGAAGTGCCCGTGCTGAGCGGCGGGGTTTTGGTGACCAACTGGACGCGGGAGCATGGTCAGGTTTATTCGGCGCGGCTGGATTGGGATGGCAAGCTGCGTGGGTTGTTTGTAAACGGTGTGCGGGCGGAGATGACGCAAGGCACCTACAAAGGGCAGGGGGCCTGGGGGCACTTTACGGTGAAGGGCAACGAGCCTTGGGCCGAAACGCCGGGGGAAACGCTGGATGGCATTCAGTTTGATGCCGTGAAACTTCCGGTCTTTGCCAATCCTGCCGACGTGGAACTGGCGCAACACCGGATTTTCAATTCGATGGTTTTGTGTGCGCGCGACATGGTGGTGGAAAGCAATCACACCATTGTGAAGCTCCAGCAACCTTCCGGGGCGATTGCCGCGACGATGGCCTGGGGCTGTAATCTGAAACCCACGGGCGACTTCATTGTACGCAATGCGTATGAACTGTTGAGCCAGCCGGGAGAATTTTATTTCAACCGGAGCATGCACCGGCTGTATTATATAGCCCGGCCCGGCGAGGATGTGCCGCATGCAACCATCGTGGCCCCGCTGAGCGAGGGGTTGGTGCGGATTGCTGGCGACTCCACTTCCGACCGGGTAAAGAATCTGGCGTTCAGCGGACTCACCTTTGCCTATGATCACTGGCTGCTGGAGAAAGTCGGTGACTCGCGCGGACTGGTGGGGGTGCAAAGTCTGGGACTCTACACGCGGTTTCGTGCGGATGGCAACTGGCACAAGGATCATTACGATCTGTGCGATCTGCCGCAGGCGACCGTGAACGTGCGGAACGCGGAGAACATCCGGTTTGAGCGCAACCGGTTCACGCATCTCGGCAGCGGCGTGGCGGTGAGCCTGGTCAACGACGTGACGGACAGTGCGGTGACCGGCAATGTGTTTGATGATCTTTCCGGCAATGCGGTAAACCTTGGGCATCCGACGCATTATGTAATTGGCGGCGGGCCGCTATTCAAACCCGGCGTGGCCGGTGTCTGTGCGCGCGATGTGGTCCGGGACAACTGGATTCGGCGCGTCAGCCTGGATTTTCAACAGGAGGAAGCCATCAGCGGATTCTTCACCGAAGCGGCGGACATTTCACACAACGATATCGCCGGGGTGCCCTATGGCGGAATAGCGCTGGGTTGGTGGTGGGGCAACGCGGAAATTCCGGCCTCGAAGGTGCCTAAGAATAACACGATTGCGTTTAACCGGATCGTGGATACTCAGCAGCTATTGCCCAAGGACGGCGGGGCGCTTTATGTACTGGGCGTTCAGCCAGGCGGTCGCATCGAGGGCAATTACATTCAGTCCAATACCCGGCTGCTGTACCTGGATGATGGTTCGGCGGATTGGACGGTGACCCGAAATGTTTTGGATCCACGGGATACGCGGAATATTGGCAAATCGCATCCGGGCATGTGGCTGCATTTGTGGACGACGAATATTCATGATCTGACGATTACGGATAATTTCACGACGATAACGAACGTCTTGAACAAGGGGGTGCATTGCGAGCCAGTGCGCACGCGGGTGGAAAATCCGCTGTCGGCACAGGCGCAGACGATTGTCGAGGCGACGGGGCTGGAGCCGGAGTACCGGGACATTGCGGGGGCGGAATCGGGGTCGCAATCCAAATAAAAAACCGGCGATCTGTTGCCAGATCGCCGGTGGAAAGGTCAGGGTGACTTAAATGCCCTTGGCCGTGATGTACTTCACGAGGTCAACGACGCGGTTGCTGTAACCCCATTCGTTATCGTACCAGCTGATCACCTTGAAGAAGCGTTTTTCGCCCTTCAGGTTGTTCTGCACGGTGGCGAGGCTGTCATAGATGGAGCTGCGGTTGTCGTGGATGAAGTCGGTGGAGACCAGTTCTTCATCGGTGTAACCGAGGATGTTCTTCAGATAGGTTTCGGACGCCTTCTTGAGGGCGGCATCAATTTCTTCAATGCTCGTATCCTTGACCGTGCGGAAGGTGAGGTCAACGACGGAGACATCCGCCGTGGCCACGCGAAAGGACATGCCGGTGAGCTTGCCCTTGGTGATGGGCAACACTTCGCCGACGGCCTTCGCCGCGCCGGTGGAGGAAGGAATGGTGTTAATGGCCGCCGCGCGGCCGCCGCGCCAGTCTTTCTTTGAGGGACCGTCCACCGTCTTCTGGGTGGCGGTATAGGCATGAATGGTGGTCATCAGACCGGTTTCAATGCCGAAACCTTCCTTGATCAGCACATGGACCAGCGGCGCGAGGCAGTTGGTGGTGCAGGAGGCGTTTGAAATGATGTTGTGCTTGGTCGCGTCATATTCGCCTTCGTTCACGCCCATGACGATGGTCTTCACTTCGCCCTTGCCGGGCGCGGAGATGATGACTTTCTTGGCACCGGCCGCGAGATGGCCCTTGGCCTTTTCGCTGTCGGTGAAGAGACCGGTGGATTCAATCACGATGTCCACGCCGAGCGCCTTCCAGGGGAGGGCGGAGAGTTCCTTCACGGCGGCGACGGTCTTGATCTTGTGACCGTTGACGATGATGGTGTCGGTTTCTTCGAGCGCGGGATTGCTCTTTTCGGTGGTGACGGTGTGTTTGAAACGGCCGTGCACGGAATCATACTTCAGCTGGTAGGCGAAGTAGTCGGCGTCTGTGGACACGTCCACAACCGCGACGACGTCAATCGTGTTACCGAGAAGTCCTTGATCCACGAGCGCCTGGAAGACCAGACGGCCGATGCGACCGAAACCATTGATTGCAACTTTTACTGCCATAGTGTTTGAGTTTTCGTTAAGTGTAAATTATTGAGAAACCGCGAGAGAATTCTAGCTGGCGGGGGCGAATCGTCAATCAAGAATTCCGGCTCTCTCTTGCCATTGCCTCACCGGTTTTTGGATGAAATCACGGTCAAGGGTGTTTGATCTGCGGTTCCACTTCGATGACTTTTTTGTGCTCGAGTTTTTCCAGTTTCGGCGTGATCACCACGGCGCAATAAGGCTGGGTAGTATTCGCGTCGTAGTAGCCTTGGTGATAGTCCTCGGCCTTGTAAAAGACCTGAAAAGGAACAATTTCGGTCACGATGGGGCTGTGGAAATGGGTTTGCGCCTCCAGCTTGGATTTCTCAGCGATGAGCTTCTGGTGATCGCCGTGATAGAAAATAACGGAGCGATACTGGGTGCCTTCATCCGCGCCCTGGCGGTTTAGGGTGGTGGGGTCGTGGGCCTGCCAGAAGACTTCCAGCAACTTGGCGTAGGAAATTTTGACCGGGTCGAAATCTATTTGGGTGACTTCGGCATGGCCGGTGTCGCCGCCGCATACCTGATGGTAGGTGGGGTTCACGGTCTGGCCGCCGGAAAAACCGCTGGTGACGGCGACGACGCCGGGCAGGCGTTCATACACGGCTTCCATGCACCAGAAACAGCCGCCGCCGAGGGTGGCGGTTTCAATTTTGTTTGTGCTCATAGTATTGGTGGACTGGGCGGAGGCACCGAGGGGCAGGCATCCGGCCAGCAGGGTCAGGCATAGCGCCAATTTCATGGCAGAAGGTAACATACTTTTACAAACGCGCTACTCTGATTCCAGCGCGGGATAGGGCGGGGTAACCGCGAAGGACGCCAAAAACGCGAACGGGAATTTTGATCGCAGCGAAACTCAGATGTGAAAGGGGGGAGACACTTTTGACTGTTTAGTGATGCCGGAAATATTCGCTCAAGCCGTTTAGGAACATTTGAACCGACAGCATCACCAATAACATACCCATCAGCCGTTCGACCGCCCGCGAGCCCCGCTGTTTGAGCGCCCGCATGATGGCCGGCGCAGAAACCAGCGTAGCAAAGGTGATGCCCCAGGCAATCAAAACCGCCCCCAGCCCTGTCCGGA
Source organism: uncultured Verrucomicrobia subdivision 3 bacterium (assembly GCA_903820285.1). Classification (GTDB taxonomy): domain Bacteria; phylum Verrucomicrobiota; class Verrucomicrobiia; order Limisphaerales; family UBA11358; genus UBA11358. The sequence goes on from CAIJGS010000029.1 coordinate 10,093, forward strand.
CACCATCGGGCTTGCTGGTGATCAGGATGATTGTGGCCAGCGTGGCCGGCCCGGCCACCAAAGGCGTGGCCAGGGGGACAACGAATGGCTCCGCCTCTTCGGAAGCTGAACCACGCCGACCTTTGCCCGGCATGATCATCTCCAAGGCAACGAGAAACAGAACTATCCCACCGGACATGGAAATCGCCTCCTGCTGGATGCCCAGGCCTTCGGTCAGGAACCGGCCGGCAAACACAAAGGCCAGCATGATACCCAATGCAAACAGCAGTTCCCGCACAATGACCGCCGTCCGACGATTTTCCGGCACCGGCTGCAACACGGAAATGAAAACTGGCACATTCCCCAGTGGATCGGCAGTGAGCAACAGCAGGCCAATGGCGGTGAGTAAATTCATGAAAACACAAATGGCAGCTTACTTCCGGGGATGTTTGTCTGCTACTCCGGTTGAGGGGTATCCAGTTCCCGCCCGGGCGGAAGGTCGGCGAATTCCTCAAAATGATCCGGGCGCAGTGGCTCGGAGATGACGTGCTCCCCTTCAAACCATTTGCCCAAATCAACCAGCTTGCAGCGGTGGGAGCAGAAGGGCCCGTATTTGCCTTCAAACCACTCGCCGCGCTTTTTGCAGGTCGGGCAGGGGACGGTCATTTATTTGGTTTGCTCGGCGATGGCTTTGAGGTCGGTGACGATATTGGTGGCGTCATCTGCGGTTACGCCGGCATGGGTCAGCGCCTTTTGCACCACGCCCGGCAGCAGTTGTAACTGCGCCGGATTGAGGTGCGAGGCATTCACGAGGGCATGCAGGGTCTGGGCCAGTTTGGTCTGCACGGCTTGCGGGATATTGTGGCCGGCCACGGCGGCGCTGAAATCGGTGGCCAGTTTCTCAACGGCATCCTTGGCGGGTTTGACGCCTTGGGCGCCGGCGGCGAGGTCGTTGAGCAAGGCCAGTTTCAAGGCGGCATCCGGCGGTGAACCGGCGGGTGCCTTGCACAGGGCGGAGATATCGGAGGCCAGGCTGGAAATGTTTTGGAGCGTGGCGGCCAGCACGGGATTGACCGGCGGAGCGGCGGGCGGTGCCTGCGGGGCAATTCCCTGGCTCGCGTTGGCGGAGGCGTTTTCAGCCGCGTGGGCCTGCTGCTTGATAATGTTATAATTAACCTGGGCGGTGGCGACATTCGCCACCAGCGCCAGACCACAGATGCCGGCGAGCCATTTCATGATAGTTTGAGGGATTGATTAATGAGTCAGGGCCACCCGGTTGGACCGGGCCAGCAGCGAGACGTAATCCTCCAGAATGCGTTCAGTTTCGTCAAGCCCGGCGTCAATATTGGGCGCGGGCGGGGCGACGTCCTCGGTCGCATCGCCCCCGGCATGGGCCACGGCATTGGTGGCGGGGGGAGTCACGGGCAGGCCCTTCTGGTCCACATTTTCCAAGGTGATTTCATACACCTTGGGGCCGGCGGCCCGGGCTTTGCGTTCGTCATCGCGCGCCTTGTTCCGGGTGGCGTTGGTCTGACGTTCCTTGATGGCTTCGTGTTCGTTGAGGGTGATGGCCTTTTCAGCCTCCTGCTTTTCAAACAGGGCGATGTCTTCGCGGGTATAGATGAAATCCTGATTGGTGGCCACCCGGGCATCCGAATGCTGGCGTAATTCGGCCAGGTACGGTTGCACCATATTCAAGGGCGTATACGTGCCGGGCTGGACAGGAATCGTATCCCACGGCAGCGGATTTTCCAAAGCGCCTTCCCCGACCTGCTTGGACAAATTCCAGATGTCCGGCAGAACGATGTCCGAGGCCACGCCCTTCAACTGGGTGGAAGCGCCGGTGACGCGATAGAATTTGTTGATACTGATCTTGATGGTGCCCGGATCATTGGTGGCGCTCGGCGTGGCCGGCCAGACAAACGGGCGGAGTTCATTGAGATTTTGCACGGTGCCCTTGCCATGGGTGGAAACATCGCCCACAACCACGGCCCGGCCGTAGTCTTGCAAGGCGGCGGCGACAATTTCCGAAGCCGACGCACTGAAACGGTTGATCATGACCATGAGCGGACCATCGTAGAGAAAACCGGAGGAATCGCTGTTGGCGCGGGTTTTCTGTGTGCCATCGGGCGACCGGGCGATGACGACCGGGCCTTCCTTGATGAACAGGCCGGTGAACTTAACGGCTTCTTCCAGCGAACCGCCGGGATTCGAGCGCAGGTCCAGAATGATGCCTGCAACATTTTCCTGCTTGAGTTTCTTGATCAGCCGGATGGTGTCGGTGGAGGTATAACGACCGGTATGACCTTCGTTGCCGGCCGTGGGAATGGTGGCGTAGAAGGAAGGCACATCAATCACGCCCACGCGGTTGCTGCCGCCGTGGCCGTCGGGCATATCAACGATCTTGGCCTTTACCGCCGCGTCATCGAGTTTGATTTCATCGCGAACCAGTTCAATAACCTTGCGCGCGGCGCGGTCGGATTCGGGACTGACGGTCAATTTGACCACCGTGCCCTTCGGGCCGCGGATTTTCTGGACAACTTTCTCTAATTCCATGTCCACCACATCCACGGGCGGGGAGTTGCTTTGCTGCACGGCGAGGATGCGATCCTTCTCATTTAATTTATGGCTCTTGGCCGCCGGACCGCCGGGGACCAGGGAACTGATGGTGCAATAGCCGTCATCTTCGCCGAGAGTGGCGCCAATGCCAAACAGGGAAAGGCTCATGCCGATGGAAAAGTCCACGGCCTTGGGCGCGCTGAAATAGTCCGAATGCGGATCATAGGCGTGCGCCATGGCGTTCAAGTAAATTTGGAGGACAAAATCGCTGTCGCTATTGGTCGTCATGCGCAGCGCCCAGCCATAATGCCGGAGAAGCTTTTTGGGAATTTCCGCGGCGTTGGTGGCAGACAGGCTCACCTTCACAATGCCGTTGGTTTCGGTGAGTTCATCGCCCAGTTTTTCCTGGAGATATTCATGGCGCACCCATTGACGCCAGAGCTGTTTGGCCTCGTCCAGATCCTTGGGGAAGGGCGCATGCCGGCGATCCACCTGGATTTTTTCACTGTTATTGAACTTGAATGAACCTTGGTGGAGCAAATCATCCACATAAGTCACACGCTGTTCAAATCGGTCGACATAGCGGGTGTAAATCTCAAACGCGGGGCTCAGGTCGGAGGTGCCATGGCCGCCGGTGGTCAGCTTATCCAGGTTGGTGCGATAATGGTCGAACTCGGCGAGGTCGGTTTGCAGGAAATTGTCGTGGCGCGGGTCCAGTGAATTGATATAGCCGTCGAAGAAACGCTGGGAAAGTTCGGTATCCAGAGGGCGTTGCAAATAGTGGAGATTTTCCAGCAGCAGGGCCGCCACATAGGCGATGCGGGGGTCGTTTGGTCCAGGCTGGAGCCGGGAATGGGTGATGACGGGGGTCGGGGCATCGGCATGGCTTTGCTGACTGACACAGCCGGCGGCGATGACAAAGACCAGGAGCGAGGCTCCGGCGAGGGCAAACAACGAGATTCGGATTTGGCGCATGTTTAGTTGCACGTTTTGACCCAACTTAGCCTATTTTGTTCATTGAGGGAAATAAATTGCTTGGGTTCAGCGCATTTTCATTGCAAAACCGGATTGCCTTTCGTTCTGCAATCATTAATCTTTACCGCCTGACATCATCAAAATGAAAAAGATTATTTTTGCCTCCACGCTCGTTCTCGGCCTGGTCAGTTCGCTCCGGGCCGACGGTACCAACCAAACTTCCCTCGCCGATGAGAAGTCGCGCGTCAGCTATGCGATTGGCCTCAACATCGGCCATAGCTTCAAACGGCAGGAACTCGATCTGGATCCGGATCTCGTCACGCGTGCCATCAAAGATGTGTTGACCGGCAGCCCGGAACAGCTCACGGAAGCCCAAGTGCATGATGTGCTCAGCGCATTCCAGAAGGAGTTCGCCATGACCATGCAGAAGAAGCGCGCGCAACAGGGCATCCAGAACAAGACGGCCGGCGCCGCCTTCCTGGCCGCGAACCGCAATCAGCCGGGCGTGTTGGCCGCCTCCGTGGCGATCCCGACCGGTGGCACCGCCGAATTTCAATACCTCGTCATTACCAACGGCACCGGCCCGGTACCGGCGGCGACCGATACGGTGACGGTGAATTATCGCGGCACTCTGATCGATGGCACCGAGTTTGACAGCTCGGTCAAGCATGGCGGCCCCGCGAGCTTCGTGCTCAACCATGTGATTCCGGGCTGGACGGCTGCCTTGGGAAAAATGAATGTCGGTTCCAAGTGGAAAATTTTTCTGCCGTCCGAACTCGCCTATGGCGAACAGGGCAACGCCGGCATACCGCCGAACTCAACGTTGATTTTTGAAGTGGAACTGCTGGGCACCAAGCCCGCACAGGTGGCGGCATCGGTGGCCCCGGCGGCTCCCCTGACCAGTGACATCATCAAGGTGCCCTCTGCCGAAGAGATGAAGAAAGGCGCCAAAATCGAGGTCATCAAGCAGGATGATGCACAAAAAGTCCCGAAGCAATAAGCTTCCGGTTTGAACATTTGTCTGCGCCGGATGTCAATTTTAGCATATGAAATTGACCTTTAGAACTGTCTTTGGTTTTTCCACGGCCTTTGCCAGCGCCCTGTTGCTGGTGGTCCTGGTTCATCATCGAGTCTGGGCGCGTGAAAACGCGCCCGACATTCATGTTGATAACACCCCGATCAACCGGGATGCCCGGCTGGGCACCAGTTTTTCCCCGGTAGTGAAAAAGGCGCAGCCCAGCGTCGTAAACATTTACTCCACGCGGATTGTGCATGAACAGTCCCGGATGAGTCCGCTGTTTAACGATCCCTTCTTCCGCCAGTTCTTTGGCAACCAGATGCAGGGAGATGACCAGGAACGCACACGCAAAGAGCAAAGTTTGGGCTCGGGCGTCATTGTTTCTCCCGATGGTTTCATCCTGACCGCCAATCACGTCGTGGCGGAGGCGGATGAGGTCAAGGTGGCCGTCAATGGCGACAAAAAGGAATATACTGCCAAAGTGGTGGGCAAGGATTCCGCCACCGATGTGGCGGTGCTCAAGATTGACGCCAGCGACTTGCCTGCCATTGTCCTGGGCGACAGCGACCAATTGGAAGTTGGCGACGTGGTGCTGGCCATCGGCAATCCGTTTGGCGTGGGCCAGACTGTGACCATGGGGATTGTCAGCGCATTGGGGCGCAGTGGTTTCGGCTTTAGCGGCTACGAAAATTTCATCCAAACGGACGCTGCCATCAATCCCGGCAATTCCGGCGGGGCGCTGGTGGATATCCAGGGCCGGTTGGTGGGCATTAACACCGCCATTATCAGCCGCAGTGGCGGCAACCAGGGTATCGGCTTCGCGGTGCCGATCAGCATGGCCCGCAACGTGATGGATCGGCTGATCAGCGGCGGCAAAGTGACCCGCGGTTACCTCGGCATCGTGCCGCAGGATGTCACGGCGGATCTGGCGCAGGCCTTTAATTTGCCGGATCAGAACGGTGCCCTCGTGGGCGATATCTCGCCCAATACTCCCGCCCAGAAGGCGGGAATCAAATCGGGCGACATCATTGTGGCCATCAATGACAAACCGATCAATGACGCCCACGCGCTGCGGCTCACGGTGTCGGATTTCTCGCCGGGCACGGTGGTGAATGTGAAGTTATATCGCAACGGCCGGGTGAAAAACATCAGCGTGACGCTGGAACAACTGCCGACTGCGCCCAACTCCCAAGATAATGATAAAACCGGATCAAATGATGCGGGCACGAGTTCCACCACGGATGCCTTGGATGGCGTGACCGTTCAGGATCTGGATGCGCAAGCGCGCGAACAGTTGCGCATTCCGGATGAAGTGGAAGGCGTCGTCGTGACCGATGTGAATGGTGATTCCAATTCCGCCGATGCCGGCATTCAGCGCAACGACGTGCTGGTGGAAATCAATCATCAGGCCATCAAAAATGCCGAGCAGGCGGTAACGGTCTGCAAGGCGGCCAAAGGCCGGCGTATTCTGGTGAAAGTCTGGCATCGGGAAGGCAATTTTGCCGCCACCAAATACTTCTCGGTGGACAACACCAAGCACACCAAATAAGACCGTTTTGACACTTTGCCCGTCTGCGGCTTTGACAAATCGCCGCCGGCGGGCAAATTCTTTTTATGGCCGTTCAATACAAAGATTATTACCAGAGTCTGGGGGTGCCCCGGACGGCGACCGATGTTGAAATCAAGAAGGCTTTTCGCAAGCTGGCCCGGGAATTTCATCCCGACGTGGCCAAGGACAAAAAGAAGGCCGAGGAAAAATTCAAAGAGATCAACGAGGCTTACGAAGTGCTTTCCGATGCCGGCAAGCGCAAGAAATACGATGAGCTGGGCGCGAATTGGAAGTCGGGCGCCGAGTTCCGTCCGCCGCCCGACTACGGCGGGCATCCAGGCGGTCAGACGTTCCGGGGTGGCCCCGGCGGGGGCTCGAATTTTGAATTTGACGGCACCGGCTTCAGCGACTTTTTCGAGCAAATGTTCGGTTCCCGGATGCGCGGCGCGGGGACTCATTTTGATCCCCGGCGCAATATGGCCGAGCGCGGCAGCGACATCGAGGGAGACATCATGGTCACGCTTGAGGAAGCCACGCGTGGGTCCGTCCGTTCGGTGACCGTGCGGCACGAGGACCACACTGAGACACATCAGGTGCGTATCCCAGTGGGGGTTACCGAAGGGCAGAAACTGCGACTCGCCGGCCGGGGTGAAACCGGCAGCGGCGGGGGCGAGGCGGGCGACCTGTATTTGCGGGTGCGCTTTGCCAAACACCCGGATTTCGAGGTGGACGGGCATGACCTGATTCACGAGCTGGAACTGGCCCCGTGGGAAGCCGCGCTGGGCGCGGAAATTGCCGTGCCTACGCTGGAAGCCCGGGTGAACATCAAGATTCCCGCCGGCACCCAAAGTGGTCAGAAGCTGCGCGTACGCAACCGGGGGCTGGTTCAGCGCGCTGGCGCTCATGGGGATTTGCTGGTGGTGGTGCGGATCGTGGTTCCGGCCAAACTCAGCGCCGCAGAAAAGAAATTGTGGGAGCAACTGGCGCAGGAATCGCAATTCAATCCCCGGGCCTGAATGGAAAATCGCAGCGGGCGGCACAGATTCATTTGACCCGGCGGCACTTCGCTTTTAGGTTCTGACGATGTCGAACGCCAAAAAGAAAACCAAAGCGATGATGCTGGGGCTCGGACTGGATTCCGACGGCCATAAGCGCATCACCAAGGGCGACAATTTCACTTTGATCGGCGGCACGCAGGACACGCACGAGCAGATGACGGAGAAAGCCATCAAGATCAACGAGAAACTCAAGTCGCGCGGCAAACGCCTCGAGGAGGTGAGCCGCGAGGAATTCAACGACATCGCCCAAGAAGTGGGACTGAAGAAAAATTCCTGACGTCCGGGTGAAGACAGTTATTCATTGGTTCCGGCGGGATCTCCGGGTTTCGGATAATGTTGCCTTGGCCGAGGCGGTCCGGCGCGCGGAACAGATCATCCCGGTGTTCATTTTTGAAGACGCCTTCCGAAGCGGACCGGATGTCGGCGCCGCCCGGCTGGCGTTTCTGCTACAATCCGTCGAATCCCTGCGCAAAAACCTGGCCGAGCTGGGCTATTCACTGGTGGTACGCAATGGCAAGTCCGCCGAACTGCTGCCCAAACTGTGCGCGGAATTTGGAGCGCAGGCGGTGTTCGCCAATAAACGCTACGAACCCTACGCCCAGCGTCGGGACGAGCAAATCACCGGAATTCTGCTCAGGGCCGGGTTTGGATTTGAATTGTTCAAGGATGCGGTGGTGTGGGAGGAACAAGAAGTTCTCACTCAGGCCGGCAAACCGTTCACCGTATTTACCCCGTATTCGCGAGTTTGGAAAACTCGCGCCATCCCAGCACCCAAGCCACGGCTGGCAAAGCGGGCGGGCAGGGGACAGACATTCCATTCTCACCCATTGCCAGCTTCGCCTGATGAAGTGGGTTACCCGCTCACGCAAACCGTGCCGGCGGCGGGTGAACGCGCAGCGCTGGAATTGCTCCGCCGGTTTATGGCCAGCCCGGTGTATGAGTATGGTGGCAACCGGAATTTCCCGGCAATTGATGGTACGTCCGGACTGTCACCGCATTTGCGGGCGGGAACCATTGGCATTCGCACGATTCTGGCCGAATTGGCCAAGGCGCGTGCTCAGGCAACGCCTGCCCAGGCTTCCGGGTGCGATGTGTTCCTAAGTGAACTGATTTGGCGCGAGTTCTATCTGCAAGTGCTGCACAACTTTCCGCATGTGACCAAGGGGGCATTCCGGCCCGAATATGACCGGCTGGCCTGGTCGGATAATCAGGCGCATTTTGCGGCATGGTGCGTGGGGCGCACGGGCTATCCCATCGTGGATGCCGCCATGCGCTGCCTGAATGCCACGGGCACCATGCATAACCGGCTGCGGATGATCGTGGCGATGTTCCTTACCAAGGATCTGCTCATTCACTGGCAATGGGGGGAAAGGTATTTCATGAAGCAACTGGTGGATGGCGACATGGCGGCGAATAATGGCGGCTGGCAATGGAGCGCCGGCACCGGCACGGATGCGGCCCCGTATTTCCGCATCTTCAATCCGGTGTCCCAAGGCGAAAAATTTGATCCCCAGGGTGAATTTGTCCGGCGCTGGGTGCCTGAACTGGCCAGTTTTACCGATGATCTCATCCATCAGCCTTGGGAAAACCCTTTGCTGTTGGCGCGATCAAAGTATTCGGCCCGGGTGGTGCTCCACGAGGAGCAGCGGGGCAAATGCCTGGCGATGTTCAAGGCCGTCAAAACCGGCGGGGAATCAAAAATTTCCCAATCTGCTTAAATTGGTTGCGCCTCCGCATTGACTTGCCGGCTCGCGCTGGTTAGCCTCTAGCCAGCATGCAGGAAATTATCGAGAAGCTTCTCGTTGTACAGGATCGCGACCGGAAAATCCTCCGGGTCACTCAGGAACTTGCCCAAATCATTCCGGACCGTGAGAATTTGCGGTCCAAGGCATCTTCCACCCAATCCCAATGGGAAGCCGCCAAGTTGCGGGTCAAACAGATCGAGGCCGAGCGTAAACGGCTGGAGCTGGAAGTAGATGCCAAGAAGACCCAGATTGATAAGTACCTCAACCAGCAACTGCAAACCCGCAAGAACGAAGAGTACAAGGCGCTGACCCACGAAATTGACATGGCCAAGGAAGCCATTGTGAAGATTGAGGACCAGGAAATTGTGCTGATGGAGCAGACGGAAGCCGCGCAAAAGGCCGTGGCCGTGGCCGCCACCGAAGCCGCCGCCGCCAAGAAACTGCTGGATGACCAGATCAGCAAATTGGACCAGCGCGAAGAAAATTTAAAGAAAGAACAGGCTGACCTGATTGCCGAACGGACGGCGCTTATTTCCACCGTGGATGAAGTTGTCCGCAGCCGCTATGAACGCCTGCTCAAGAGCAAGGGCGAAAACATCGTGGTAGGGGTCGAACATTCCGTGTGCGGCGGCTGCCACATGAAACTGCCGGCGCAAAATGTTTCCAGCGCCCGCGCCCAAATGGAACTGGTGTGCTGCCCCAACTGCGGTCGCATCCTTTATTTCACCCGCGGCATGGATCTGGTTCACACGGATTGAGATCGGATTTCCGGACTTAACGCGGAGTCGCAGAGATCCCGGAGAAACGCAGAGGGGATGCGTTTCTTTTCAAACATCAATTTCCCAGCCATTCTGGCAGGGAGTTGTTTTCTCCGCGCAACTCAGCGTTCTCAGCGTTCTCAGCGTCTTTGCGTTTTATCCGCTTCAGAGTTTTCCCTTGGTACTGGGTAACACGCCGGCAATGCGCGGGTCGTGCTGACGCGCGGCGTCCACGGCACGGGCGAAGGACTTGAACAGGCCTTCGACAATGTGGTGCGGTTCGTCGCCGTACAGCAGTTCCAGGTGTAGATTGCAGCGGGCTTCGTTGGCAAAACCTTGGAAAAATTCGCGGGCCAGACCGAACCGGAAGGTGCTGGACATATCCTGATTCTTCTCCTTGGCAGAAATATTCTTATACGCGTGTTCATTCAAACCGCGCCAGACCAGGTGTGCGCGACCGCTGAAATCCACCACTGCGCGGCAGAGACATTCATCCATGGGCACGTAGGCTTCGCCGGTGAAAGGATTCCGCGGGTTAAAACCATGGCCATAGCGCCGAATGCCGCGCTTGTCGCCGAGGGCGGTGGCAAAGGCTTGACCAAGGGCGATGCCGCAGTCTTCCACGGTATGATGGGCGTCCACTTCCAGATCGCCGTCGCAATGCAACGTTAGGTCCACGGTGGCGTGCTTGGCGAAGAGGGTGAGCATGTGGTCGAAGAA
>CAIJGS010000030.1 GCA_903820285.1 uncultured Verrucomicrobia subdivision 3 bacterium
CGGCCTGGAGACGCAGGCGGCCAAGCTGGCGCAAGATTACGCGGAGCTGGCCCGGGCGGCGACCCGGCGGTTGGAGCAGTGCGTGATCATGATCGAAAACGGCCAGGATTTGCAGGCCCTGCAACTGGCGGAAACGCAGCCGCCGCTGCTGGATCTGCTGACGCTGCTGGATTTCCGGCAGGGCCAGGCCTGGCGGGTGTATTGCCAGCAGCATAACCTGCCGTGGGTGGAACCGTTTTACGACAAACATGTGCGGCTGCTGAACGCCACGTACGGCAAGGGGATCACCAGCGACCATGCGTTTTACCGTGATTACCGCCGAGCCCTGATGCTGGGGGATGAAAAACGCGCCCTGCCCATTCTGCGGGTGATTGTGCGGTTGAATCCGGGCGACCAGAACTGGGGTCTGGAATTAAAACGGCTGGAAGGCAAGGCCGTGCAGGGCACCCTGGAAGAACTGGGTAAAATGCTCGCGGCCGGAGAGGTGCCCGCCGCACTGGCGAAACTGGAACAAATTGAAGCGGCCGGACTGCCGGTGCCGCCCAACCATCCCGCCTGGTTGCAGGCCCATTTGCTCCGCTGCCAAGGCCTGCTGGGTCAGGCGGAGGCGTTGCGGGAGCAGGATGCCTGGGAAGCCGCCGCGGAGGTGGTGGAGAATATCCGGGTGCTGGCCAACCAGAATAATGTCCCGCTCTCCGACGCGGACACGGAACGCTGGAATACGCTGGATGCGTGGACGGCCGACCGCCGGGCGGCGCTCGTGGCGGAACAGGATTTTCAGCAGGCCCATACGGCGCTGCAATACCAGGTGGAAACGGCGGAAACACAGTCGTCGGCCGGCACGGCGCTGTCGGTGGAGCAAATGCAAACAGACATTGGATTGCTCGCGAGCAAGCTGCAGGAAGCCGAGCGGTTTGGCCGGCCGCTGGATGAGGATTTGGTCCAACGCTGCGAGGCGGCGAGCGCCAGTCTGGCCCGGCGGATCCGGAAACGGCAGCAACGCCGCAAGACCGGCGCGCTGGCGACCACTCTGCTGGTCCTGGCGGTGCTGCTGGCGGCGGCGGTGACCTTTTGGATTTTCACCCGGCAGAAGGATGCCGTGGCGCAGTTGCAAAGTCTGGCGACCGCCCGGCGCGTGGGGGACACCGAACATTTGCTGGCCCGGATTCCCTCGCTGAGTCCGCCGCCGTACCGGCCCACGGCGGCCCTGAACAATGCCATCACCCAGGCCACGGCATTTGTGGCGCGGGAGAAACAGTTAAAGCAGGAGTTCGACACGAAGATGGCGGGTCTCGAAAAGCTGGCCACCCAGGGGTTTGCCAATGGCGAGGGCCAGGTGAACGGCCTGCGCGCCGATTGCGCCCCGGCACTGGAGAAGCTCGCGCCGGAATACCAGTCAGCCGGCCAAAGCCGGCTGGATACCTTTGATAAACTTTGGCAGGACCATCTGGAGGCGTTACGCCCCATATATAACTCGCAGTTTGCCGCCCTGCTGGCGGAGGCCGTCAAATACGCCGGCGAAAATCTGAACCTCACCAACGGTTTCGCAGCGGTGGCGGCGGCGCTGCCCCGGGAACAGTCCTTTTTGACCAATCTGGCTGCCCGCCAGACCGGGCCGGTACCGTTGAGCACATCGCTCCTCAGCCAGTACCAGGATTTGACCAACCAGCTGTCCCTGTTGATGCCTGCCACGGAACACCTGCTGACGGCGCGGGATCTGGACGATTATCTGGGCGGTTTGCAGCAACTGTCCGGATGTTCGCTGGTGGATTCGGGGCAGCAGGCAGCCATCCGGCGGGTGGCCGCCTTGAAGCACAATCCGGCCGAGTTGCTGGGCGAACTGCTGTTGCCCGACCAGCCCCAGTTCTGGGACTCGCTGGCAACGGCGGCGGCGGCCCGGTCCGCGTTCCGGCCGGATCAACCCAGTGCGGAGGAGAAGGACGCGTATTTCAAGCTGGGGAATGATAAAAATATCCAGAAGGTCTATTGGTATGAGCTGAAGAAACGCCTCCGGTCAGACAATTTGTTGGAAACACATATGGTGGTTGCGGAAGGTTTGCTGACCACCAACCGCTACGGGCGGAAGACAGGGATGGTCTATGACCCCAAGAAATATCCCGGCGATCTGACGCTGGAACAGCAGGCGTTCGACGATTGGGATTATACCAACGTCCTCCTCGTTGGGGAGGTTAAGGAATCCGCCGCGTTTCATGATCTGGGCCTGGACAACTTGATTGATGGGAATACCGGCAACTACACCAAATCCGTTTTGCAACTGCTGGATGATCTCACCCGCGATACGCGGCTCAGTGCCATATTTCGCGCCTATGTGTCGCTGCAATTGATTGATCTGACGGGGACGCGGCCGGCCGAATGGGGGCTGTACTGGGCGCCGGGCGTGGCGATTCACCTGCAAAACCTGAAAAACTGCGGGGCCCGGGATCTCCGCAGTGGCGACTGGCTGGTGGGGCAGCGGTACCCGGTCTACGAACAGCGCCTGGCAGAGTTATTTGCGCAGGCGGGCCGTGATTCTCTGGAAAAACAGGCCCAATTTTTTCAAATGCTGGCTCACCGGGCCTGCGAGGCGGGCTTTGCCTACGCCGGTTTTGCGGATGCCAATGGCCGGCCGGCGGTCAACCAGGCAAACGCGGCGGCGCTGGAATGCTGGGGCTGGAGTGCGCGGTCCAGCGCGCCCGTGCTGCTGCTACGGCGGGCTGGCCCCGACCTGGCTTGGCAGGAACTGGCGGCACCGCTGCCGTTCAGCCCATTGCTGGTATTCGGCGAGGATCGCAAGGCCCTCTTGAACCATGCCGCCAGCAGCACCCTGTATCCCCTGCAAAATGCGGCCCCGTTTCTGCCGCCACTGTTTTCCGGATTATGAGCGATTCACCTTCCTATCTGATTCGCTGGCGCGGACGGCAGTCCGGCCCCTGCACGGTCAAGGAGATTAACCGTAAACTGGACGATCATGAGATCGGCATGGGGCATGAAATCCAATATCAGGACCGGTGGATCAGTGTGGAGGAGTTTCTGCGGTTGCAGGCGGCGCCAATCCGGGTTCCCGTTCCGGCGCCCCCGGGCCCGTCCGCCGATATATTGGCGGCGCCGGCCCGGACTGGCGGCGGAGCTTTGGCCCCCACCGTGGCAGCCCGGCCGGCGGCACCGGCCATGCCGTTGCCGGATGCCCCGACAGAGCGGAGTCCGCGGCGCCGGCTGGTTTTTGCGGTCTTGGCCATTCTGCTGGGCTTTCTAGGGGTGCATAACTTTTATGCGCGACACTGGCTGACGGGCGTCATTCAGCTCCTGGTAAGCGTGGCCAGTTTCCTGCTGGGTTTTGGCGTCATCGCCGCCTGGCTTTGGGCCATGGCGGAGGCGGTTTTGGTGCACCAGGACGTTGACGAGAGAGAAATGATATGAAAGCCACCTGTAACCATTGAATTGCGATAAATTATGGAACCATCATCCAATCCGCTAAAACCCCAGCCGACCACCGCCGGGAAACGTACCCGCACGGTTCTGGGTCGATCCGGCCCAGGACCGCAAACCGGCGGCCGACCGGGTGGAAACCCCACGCCGGAGGGTGGCGGCGCTGACCGGCCGCTGCTGGTTTCTTTGAGCTGGGCGGACCAGGACATCGAGAATCGCTGGGGAGTCTTTGCCGGTGGCCGGTTCACCAGCGTCAACAAGTTGCTCTGCTTCCTGCTGGCGGCCGGTTTGACGACCATTTTTTTGGTGATTATGTTTGCGCTCTACCGTCGCCCGGAGGAGAGCATTTCTCACCATTTAGGGGAGTTTATTGTGAGGACTAGCAATCTCTACGCCACCATACCGGCGAGCATGGCGTTTTTTTTGGGCATGGTCATCGTGACAATGAAAATCCCCAAGCTCCGGCTGCAGCGCCAGGCGCTGGATCTGGCGGTGGTGCCGCAGCACCACGATTTCGCGCTCAACGAGGCGACCGCCCGGACGGTATTGGAACGCATGCGCAGCCTGGTGGATGAAACGCGGAATTTTATCCTGCTTAACCGGATTGACCGCGCCCTCTCCGGTTTGCACAACATTGGCGGTGTAAGTGATGTTTCCACGATTCTCAAGGGCCAGGCGGACAACGATGAAAACCAGATCGCGGCGAGCTATGCGCTGATCAACGCCATGGTCTGGGCGATTCCGGTGCTGGGATTCGTCGGGACCGTGCTGGGGTTAAAACTAGCCATGCAAAGTTTCAATACTCATGGCTCCGCAGAAGAAATGAAAGCCAGCCTGGGACAAGTGATTATCGGGCTTTCTACCGCCTTTGAAACCACATTGGTCGGCCTAGTGTTTGCTTTGATCCTCCACCTCTCCTCCGACTTGATCCAGCAGAAAGAAATGGATTTCCTCGACGAGTGCAACGATTACTGCCACGCGAACGTGCTATCCAAGCTGCGGATGCGCAGTGGAGATCAGGACCGGCCAGGCCGGATCTAATCCGCCTATGTCCAATAAACTGCGAAACAAAAGCGCGCGCGTTTCATTCTTTGCTTTTCAGGACATGATCACGGCGGTCACGGGCGTGCTCATGGTGGTGATGATGATGCTAACGCTGGATCTGACGGAGCAGGCAACCAGTCCGCAAGCGGCGGCGCGCGCCAGCCTCCAGCAGCAGGTGGAGCAGGCCCGGCGGGAGTTGGCGACGCGTACGGAAACGCTGGCGCAATTGCAGTTGCGGCTGAACACGACCATGAATCATATCTTCGTGATCCCCGAGGAGGACCGTTCCGGTAAGGAGGTGGTGCTGCTGGTGCTTTCGGCCACGGATGGCTGGGTGGCGCGGATGGGGGATAATAATCCCACCCAGGTCTCCCTGGGCAACAATGTCCGTTCGACCATCCGGCAGATTTTGGACGGATTTAATCCGGCGCACGACCGGTTGGTATTTTATGTGCGGCCTTCCGGGATTTCGCGTTTCGAAGATTTCCGGAATATGGCAACCAACAGCGGCTTTAGCATTGGTTATGATACGGCGGACGAGAACCGGCAGTATTTGCTGGCGCCACCCTGAAGCATGAGCAGAAAGAAAGCAGACGGTTTTTATGCGGACAGCCTGGAGATGTTGCTGGACACCATGTGCAACATTTTGGGGGGCATTATTTTTATCACGCTCACGCTGGCGGCGTTGACGCGGGATGCCGCCACGCCGGCGGCGAACGAGCGACAGACCGCCCAAGTGCAGGCCGAGCTGGACGCCGTGACCGCCTCCAATTCCGCCGTGGAAGCCCGGATTCAATCTGCGCTCCAGCAGCTTGATTCGACGCCGCAGACGAATCGGATGCGCCTGCCGAGTATCAGCGGTACGGACAAGAAGGAATGGGATGTGATTGTGCGCTATCATCAGATTTACCCGGTCTATGCCGCCCCGCCCCAGGGGCACGCGTCGGCGGTGAAAAACACGCGATCATTGGAATGGGGGAATACTTTGGAACCGAAAATAGGGCAGGGCCAGGCTCCGGAGAACAGCATTGAGGAAATGGTCCAAGCCTTTCGGGATGCAGGTAAAACAAATTATTACTTTGTTTTCTGGGTTTATGATGATTCCTTTGACACGTTCAGCCGTGCCAAGGAGATTGTATTTAACTTGGGTATGCAATATGGTTGGGAGCCCATGCCGCACGACTGGCGGTTAACCTTGAAAGGCCGCGGTCAGCGCATTTTGCCACAGAATTGAAGTGAACCGGTTCACCTGTATTCAAAGGATATCATATGAAACACTATTGCGTTCAATGCGGGCAAGCCATGGAGAGTGATGATCCGGCAGCACCGGCAACATGCCCCGCCTGCGGACATGCCGCACAACTCCCGGGTGCCGCGGCCGCCTTACCGACCGACGGGCTGGCACCCAAAAGAAAATTTCAATGGACTGGCAAAGATCTTGCCATTGCCATTCTAGGGCTGGCCAGTCTGGTGCTGTTGTTGCTGCTTTTCTTCCGCCCCAACCAACCCGCCCGCCGTCTGATCTTTGGCAGCCTTGGGTCGCATGGCGACGGCAATCCGGCGAACGGATCTGGCAGCATGTCGTCCGGCGACAAAAACATTTCAGCGGATGGCGGTAACAGTGGCGGAGCCAGCTCGTCCAGCGGCGGATCGGCGAGTCAAAACTCGGGCGGTAACGGTGGCAGTTCGTCCGGCAGCGGTTCCGGAACCACCGGCAATGGCGCCTCCGGCGGGACCGGTGGCGGTGGCACTGGTGGTGGCGGAGCGGGCAGTGGTGGATCATCAGGCTCGGGTGGCGGGGGAGGATCTCCGGCTGGAGCCACCCCCACCTCGCCTAACGACACTCCTAATTTGAGTGCCATTACCCCGGATCAACCGGCGTCTTCGGCCAATGGCACTGGCGGCAGCGGAAGTGGCGCGGGAAGTGGTAGCGGTAGCGGTACAGGCAGTGGTGCGGGCAGTGGTGCGGGCAGTGGTGCGGGCAGTGGTGCGGGCAGTGGCAGCGGAAGTAGTGGCGCTGCCGGCTCGGGTGGAAGTAGTGGTGATAACGGTAGCGGCGGCACCGGCTCGGGTAACGGGGGTAGCGGTGGTTCCACCGGCAGCAGCAGTGGTTCAGGCGGAACCGGCGGCTCTAGCGGTTCAAGTGGTTCAAGTGGTTCAAGTGGTTCAAGTGGTTCAAGTGGTTCAAGTGGTGCGAGTGGTGCGAGTGGTGCGGGAAGCGGGAATGGCAGCAGTGGCTCCAGTGGCAGCGGTGCCACCGGAGATGCGGCCCAAGCCGGCGGTTCGGGTGGTTCGGCGGCCGCGCCGGTGGCCTCACAAAAGACCCAGGATTTGCTGGGCAATACGGGCGGCTCGCCAGCCGGGAGTGCCAATGGAGCGACGCCCGCCGGCTCTCCCAACAGTGCCGGGCCGGATACCGCCGCCTTGGCTCAGGGCCAGTTGCCTGGCGGCACCCCAACGGGAAACCCGCCCGATGCCACGCCTACCCCAACCCAACCGCCGGCAACTCCGCCGACCACCCCGCCGGTGACGCCGGACAATACTTCACCGGTGCCCGCCGGAGATACCAACCCGCCCGCTCCGCCGCCGGTGGCCCAGCAGTCGACCCAGTCCTTGCTGGACATGACCTTGACCGGCACCAACGTGGTGTTTGTGCTCGATCGTTCCCCCAGCATGAGCAGCGATGATAAAACGCTCGCCGCCCGGCTGGAGTTGTTGAATGCCCTCCGCAATCTGACCACGAACCAGAATTTTTACATCGTGGCGTCCCCGGACAAGGCCATGCCAGCCCCAGGCTTTTTACCGGCGACTGAAATGAGCATTGACGCGGTTACCAACTGGATTTTTTCCGCCAGTAATTCCCCCGCCCAATATGACCTGAAGGCGGCCATGCAATCCGCGTTCAAGGTAAAGCCGGACACCGTCTGCCTGCTGTCGGATGGCCAGTTTTCCACCAATGAACTCCAGGCCATCAACAGTTCCAACGGGGTGGTTCATGCCAGCATGAACACGGTGAATTTCTTCAATCGCGATGGTGAGGCCATCCTGCGCCAGCTCGCGGAGGAAAACAACGGGGTCTACCGTTTCATTCCCTCGCCCGTTACGAATCAAATCCCGGATGCAACCGCGGGAGGCAAGCCCGCGCCGGTTACCCAATGATTTTCCCAATTTGCCAGCCGGCAGGGCCCGGCGGATCTGGCCAGTTCAAACCAAGGAAATGAGCTTCTGTGCCTATTGTGGAGCGGTGATGAATGACGCCGCCGGACCGGCGGCGAAATGCCCGAGTTGCGGTCGGGAGGCGGGACGGCCAGTGTCATCCCGTGTCCCGGCCGGAGCGGTCGTTACGGGTGCATTGCCCGTCAAAAAGAAGCGCCGGTACCAAACGGATGCGGCGATCGCTTTGGCGGTCGTTGTAATCCTCATTTCAATGTGGCATCTGCTGACCAAGCCGCAGATTTTGGGGCCGGTCGGCGGCCAGCTTCAGACCAACCTGTTTGGCTCCTTTGGCATCCGGCTGGCCCAGTCAGCGGGCCTGGGAGTTGCCGGTGACGATGCCCCCCCGCAAGCTGCGGATAATCCGGCCGGCCCCACGAATCAGACGGCAAACTTGAGGCCAACCGGGGTGAGCTCGAACCAGAATTCTGGTACGGGTGACTCGGCCCCAGTTGACACGCCCAGCACCAACCAAAATTTCAAAACGATCGTGGACGTGTCCGATGATGCCAGCGACCCGGCCACCAACAGTCCGGATGCCACGGCCTTGGCGCAGCGTCTGGGGGCGGTGGGCGCGAAAACCGGAGACATTGAGTTTTCCCTCAGTTGGAATAATGCAAACGACTTGGACCTCCACTGTATTGACCCCCGGGGGGTGGAAATCTGGTTTGAAAACACCAATTCCGTCGCCACCGGCGGACTGTTGGATCACGATGCCAACGCTCACGAATTCATAAACACGCCGGTGGAAAACATCTTCTGGCCGGTCAATGGCGCGCCGGCCGGAACCTATCGGGTGTATGTCGTCCATTATCAGACCCATGGCGGTCAGGATCCCACCCGCTTCACTGTGCGCGCCTTGGTGAAAAACCAGACCAACTATTTCACCGGATACATCTCTTACACGGGCAACCCGGCGAAAATGCCGGTCTGCACTCTGCTATACGACCCGGCCAATTCCAACCCCGCCAAACGCCAGCGTTTCATTAATTCCAGTTCGACGCGGTAAGACTGCCGTGACCGCCACTTCCCCAACTTTTTGGATAACTCTGCAAGCACTTTTGAATGACTGAATTACTCGCGTGCGCGGATACGCAAACGCCGGTCGCCATTATTGAATCGTTTGCAGCGTCGGCAGTTGGGCCAGTAGCGCGGCATTGAAGTCCGTCGGGGCCTGATACCACCAAAGATCCGTTGAGCCGACCAAGCCGGCGTAATTATTGAACCGGCACATCGTCTGGAACTTGCACCAAGTCGCCGAACCATCCGCAAAGACCTCATTGCCACCGGCCGGTTTGCCTTTCACGGCATGGGGCGGAACATTGCCATATTCGATATAATAGGCGCTGCCTTGGGGGGCCATCTGGCCGGTCCACCCGGAGCCGACCACCTTGGCGTTCAAATCCGACCCCAATGCCCACCAGGACTTGGCAGCGGCGAGTTTGATCGGGCTGTAAGCGGTGGTGGAGTAGGACCAGTTGGTAATCCCGCCCATATAAGCGTAACCCAGAATCCACTGATCATTGCCGCTGTCATAAAACGGCAGTCCCGGGGGACGGTTGGGGCAACTCCAGATGGTCAATCCCGTGGTGTTCTGAACCCGAAGGTAGGAATTGACCGCCGTGACCACCGGCGAACTGAGCGCCAGCTGAACGTAATTATTGCCGGTCCCGCCCACGGTTTTGTTCGCCGGCGGTACCATATCCTGATAGTCCCCGGCATAGAGCGTTGCGCCCAGACCGATTTGTCGCAAATTGCTCAAACATTGCGTGCGCTTCGCGCTTTCCTTGGCGCGCGCGAGGGCGGGCAACAGCATCGCGGCCAGAATGGCAATGATGGCAATAACCACCAGAAGTTCAATCAAGGTAAAGGCGCGCCGTTTCATGGAGTAAGTATTCATAAATGCGCGGTGGGTTGGGTCAAAGGGTCTGGCGACTGCATAATTGCTGGGAATTTTCTTCAGTCAAATTATTCACTCGTCCAGATGAAGTCGACAAATCATTTCCGAGAATGACTTAATACTGGTGGTTCCTCGACGTTTGTAATGGGTAATTAGCCATAGTACGGAATTTCCAGCTTTCCGGCGACGAAGTAGAGCATGGCGATTTGATACTCCGAAGACCGGTAGCCTCTGGCTTTGCGCTTGGTGGC
>CAIJGS010000031.1 GCA_903820285.1 uncultured Verrucomicrobia subdivision 3 bacterium
GGGGCTTTGATGGCTTTTGCCATGGCCGGCTCTGCCTACGCTGACATCAATAAGACTTATACGTTTAACTACACACAGTTTAGTTATGGCGGCACCTTGTCGGGTAGTTTTACCGCCGATTTCGCCCCCGGAACCACTTCGCTGACCGCTTCGGACATCACTGCCTTTGACTTCATTTTTTCCGGCAGTTCGAGCGTGACAAGTTTTGAGATCTCCAGCGCCAACGTTGATTCAGTAACTGGAGCAACCAGTTTGACCCTGGATGGGAGCTACAACTTGGTCTCGGGCTTATTTCAAGCCCATTACGGTACCGGCAACAATGTTAATCCGCCGATTGTTACGATTGGGGTAGGCCCCGGGCCACAGTTTGGGGCCGTGGGAGACGGCAATGACTATTCAGATTTTAGCCCTGCGCCGACCCCCGAACCCGCCACGTTCGCGCTGGCCGGCTTGGGCGGTGCGGCCCTGCTCTTCCGCCGCCGCAAGTAAAAGGTCACGGCAAACTTACTTATCCTTTCCAAGGCGCGGCCGGTCGGCCGCGCCTTTTTTGTCATTTTAATGCGCCGCAGCCGGAACCGCGCCGCCTGCTCCCACGGACGGCACCCATGGCCGGCGGATTTTGCGCCGACTAGTTTCAAATCAGATAAGAGGTCGAAAACTTCAACAGCTGGCAGAACCCGGCCGCGCTCCGCCAAGGAAGAAATTTGTCCCGCAGCCACCCGGTTTAAAACCCCCAGCCGTGAAGGAGTCAGTCCACTACTGTCCAAATTAGCCAAATTGGATGGGGTGAAGGTTTGATTTCATTGAGGATTTCAAGTGGTTTTAATACGTTAAAATATGAGGTTGGCCATTCGGTCGACGGAGGCTGCCGAAACAAACCCATTGTAAACAAAAGGTGGAATCAACCTTCGTTGGCAAATTAGTGTTCTATTTTGGACAGTAGTGACTCCTTCACGTTTGCCGTAAAGGTCAAAGCGGCGGAGGGCCGGCCGCACTCCAAGACGCTGGCGCGACTCCGTTGGCTCCCGCGTGCGCGAAGCGTCGTGGAGTGCGTCCAGTCCTCTGGCGCTTTCCTCATGGCACACAATTTTCCTGCACTGGCAAAGGCCGGTTTGTACCATTCCCTGAAAGCCGTTCCGTAACCGTCCCGATTTGACAAATTCGTGTTCTGCCTCGTTCGCCTACAAAACCCCTTACGTTTATCCTTGAACGCCGGGCCGCCCTGCCCCACCCTGTACTTGCCAGGGCCCATGGAATAGGGACTTACGAACCCCGCCAGGGCCGGAAGGCAGCAACGGTAGTTTGCTCCGTATCTGCCGTGGTCACCCTGGCACTCTTCCTTTTTGCATCCGGCATTTCGATTCCGGCATTTACCAACCCGGCGTTTCGCCCTACATTGGGCGAAACCATCGCGGGCGGCGGGCCGGCGGTAATCCAAGCACCCATGTCATACCAAGTCATAGCGCGCAAATATCGTCCGCAGCGGTTCGCGGATGTCGTCGGGCAGGAACACGTCACGCAGACGCTGGCCAACGCGATTGCGCAGAAGCGCATCGCCCACGCCTATCTCTTTTGCGGCCCGCGCGGCACCGGCAAGACCACCATCGCCCGCATCTTTGCCAAGGCGCTGAACTGCACCGGCGGCCCGAGCATTGAATTCTCGGATGACGACCTGCGGGTGCAGGAAATCACCGAAGGCCGGTCGCTGGATGTTCTGGAAATCGACGGTGCGAGCAACAACGGCGTGGAACAGGTGCGCGAACTGCGCGAAACCTGCAAATACGCCCCGGCCAACTCGGCCTTCAAAATTTACATCATTGACGAAGTTCACATGCTCTCCACGGCGGCCTTCAATGCGCTGCTGAAAACGCTCGAGGAACCGCCGGCGCACGTGAAGTTCATGTTCGCCACCACCGACCCGGAAAAGGTGCTGCCCACGATTCTATCGCGCTGCCAGCGGTTTGATCTGCGCCGCATTCCCGCCGCGCTCATCACCAAGCACCTGGCGGAAATCGCGGGCAAGGAACAGGTGACGATTGATGCCGCCGCCCTGCATGCCATCGCTCGCGGGGCCGATGGGGGCATGCGCGATGCCGAGTCCACCCTCGACCAGCTCATCAGTTTTTGCGGCAACCATATTGAAGAAGCCGATGTGCTCTCCATGTTCGGTCTGGCCGCGCAGAACCAGATTCTCAAGCTGAGTCAGGCCGTGCTGGCCGGTGATATTCAAAACGCCCTCACCCAGTTGAATGAACTGGCGCAGGGCGGCAAGGATCTGGGCCGGTTGCTGGCCGATTTGCTCAACCATTTCCGCAACGTGCTGATCTTTCAGGTTTCGCGCGGTGACCTGACCCTGCTCGAGGCTTCCGAGGCCGAAACCCAGGCGTTGAAGGAACAAACCGCCCTCGCCACCACCGATGCGCTGACCCGTATCTTGGAGGTTTTTGCCGACGCCGAACTGCGTCTGCGCGATGCCACGTCCAAAAAGATTCTGCTGGAAGTGGCATTATTAAAATCCATTGAGGCGCGCAACGCGCTGCCGATTGACACCATTTTGAAGCAGTTGAACCAGATGCGCAGTCAGGCGGGCTCTGATGCCCAACCGGTGCCAGCAAGTGCCACGCCCCGATTCGCGCCGGTTCCGGCTGCTGCTCCTGCCCCTGCCCCGGCGGCGGCCACGGCTCCACTAGCTCCAACTCCAAAACCCGCCGCCCCCGTGCCCCCGCCACCGGCCCCCGTGGCCACCTCAGCCCCAACACCAGCACCCGCCCCTGCGCCTGCGCCTGCGCCCGTGGTGGCAGCTGGCACACCAGTTAATCTAAACGATCTTTGGCCCAAGCTGATCGATGCCGTCGGCCGCGTCAGTCCATTCACCCGCGGCTATCTGATTGATGCCCATCCCGTTTCATTTGAAAAGCATGTGCTGGTGATTGGCTACGACCCGGAATTTGAAGATCATCTAGGCTTGGTCGACAACGCCCGCAATCACGCCCTGCTGGCCACGAAATTAGGTGAAATGGGTTATGCGAACGCGATGATCAAGTTCATCAAGTCGGAAGCTCCGGCCGGTTGGGACCGCAAACCGGTGGCGGTCGCTCCGACTCCCGTCCCGGCCAAACCCAAACCCGCCCCGGCCCCGGCTACCAAGCCGGCGGAAGCCACTGCCGCCCCGGCGGCAGCCCCCGCGGAAAAGAAAACCGCCCCGATCGCTTTCAACAAGGAAGAATTCAAGAACGATCCGTTGATCCAGAAAGCGCTGGAAGCGTTTAAGGGAACGATTGTTGATGTCCGCGCCTGAGTTCTTAGCCTGACTAAAACAGCGTCACGATTTTCAATCTTTCGAGCAATTGCCTGTCCGCAGCGGGAAATTCGAATCGGCCCAACTCAGCCTTGGTCGCCCAATGAAAGGCGGCACAGCCGATGGCCTGCGGCTCCCCGCACAGCAGTCGACAAATGAAAAATTTCAGGTGAACCGTCTTCTCCGGATAGGCGTGGGTGACTTCCTCAAACAACTCATCCACGGCAATTTCCACGGCAAGCTCCTCGTGGATTTCCCGCACCAGACAGGCTTCAAAACTTTCGCCGGGCTCGCGTTTACCGCCGGGAAATTCCCAAAGGCCGCCCAGATGAGCCGCCGCGTGCCGCTGAGTAATAAGCAAACGGCCTTGATGGAAGATCAAGGCCGCGCTGACTTCAATGATTTTGGTGGCTGACAAATTTACCGTCCCACGCTCTTGTAGATCCAGCCGAGCTTTTCCATTTCCACCGGATCAAACAGATTCCGGCCGTCAAACAGGATCGGATGGGTTAGGCCTTTCTTGGCCCGGGCCAGATCAACCGTTTTGAACTCCTCCCATTCGGTCGCAATCACCAAGGCATCACAGCCTTCGGCAACGGCGTTCATATCGTCCACATAGGTCACGTCCGGCAGGATGGCCTTGGCCTTTTCCATGCCCTTGGGATCATGCACTCGCAGCGTCGCGCCTTCCTTCAGCAGGCGCTGGCACAGGTCAATCGCCGGTGAAGAACGGACGTCATCCGTGTTTTGCTTGAAAGCCAGACCGAGCACGCCGATTTTCTTGTCCTTGAGCACCCAGAGGGTGTCCGTGATCTTTTTGACAAACCGGTCCATCTGGTCGGCATTGATATGCTGAACTTCCCGGAGCAACTTGAAATCGTAGCCGATCTGTTCGGCAATCTTGATGAAGGCGCTGAGATCTTTCGGGAAACAGCTGCCGCCGAAGCCGATGCCGGCGTTCAGAAAACGGCGGCCGATGCGTTCGTCCAGACCAATGCCTTGGGCCACTTCCTGAACATTCGCACCGGCGGCTTCGCAGACGTTGGCGATGGCGTTGATGTACGAAATTTTGAGGGCCAGGAAGGAATTGGCCGCGTGCTTGATCAGTTCGGCAGAATTGATGTCCGTAACGATGATGGGAGCTTTGAAGGGGGTATAAATATCCGTCATGGCCGCCACCGGACGCTGCGAGCGCACTCCGATGACTATGCGGTCCGGCTTCATCAAATCGTCCACGGCGAAGCCTTCGCGCAGGAATTCGGGATTGCTGACCACGTCAAATTCCACCTTGGCGGTGCAATAGCGCTTGATCGTTTCGGCCACCTTGTCGCCGGTCTTGACCGGAACGGTGCTTTTATCCACCACAATCTTATAACTGGTCAAGGCCCCGGCGATATCGCGGGCCACGCGTTCGATGTAGCTCAGGTCCACGGAACCGTCCGGCTGCGGCGGCGTCGGCACGGCGATAAATACGACATCCGATTTCTGCACCCCTTCTGCGGTGCTGGTGGTAAAGGAAAGGCGCCCGGCAGCGACATTCTTTTTGACCAGCTCTTCCAGTCCGGGCTCGTAAATGGGAATGCCGCCGGCCTGCAGTTTTTTTACCTTGGCCGCATCATTATCCACACAAATGACCTGATGCCCCACTTCGGCAAAACAGGTGCCCGAAACCAAACCAACGTAACCAGTACCAATGATACAAAGTTTCATGAAATGAATTTATTCCGGGAAGCCGCAGTTAAATCAATTGAGGTTCAAAGTTTATTTCGCAGCGGCTGGTTTCACGGCCAGCTTCTGCTTGATGATGGCGAGATGCTGATACGCTTCCGAGCCGATGGAAATCTGGGTGCCCAACCGGGTGACATCCTGAAAATAACCCTGGGCTTCAGTCAATTTGCCCTGCAATTCGGAAATCCGCCCGAGGGCGAATTTGGCCATCAGCGTGGCCGGGGCTTCCATGGAACCGGCGGCGGCCTTATTGTACCAGCTCACAGCCTGATCGGCTTTGCCCTCGGCTTCCAAGCTGGCGCCGGCACCCAGAAAAGCTTCTCCAGCCAGGGGGCCGGTCGGGTGGGCATCGGCGAAACCCTGGTATTGGGCCTGGGCATCGGTGTATTTGCCGTTCTCAAAATAAGCGGTGGCCGCCTGGAGTTGCGCCCGGAGGGCGGCCTGGGTGCCAGACTGGGCACTGGCCAGTTGCAACAGAGCTTCGGGATCTACCGGCGGGGTGGTCAGCAGCTTGGAAAGCGCGATGCCGGCGGAGATTTCCTTTTGCCCTCTGGCAGCGGAGACCACGCTGATAATACCAACGAGCACGGCCACGCCAATCACGCCGCCAATGAGCTGCCGCCGGTGGGCTTCAATCCACGGCCACGCTTTGAATAAGAACTCTCCTGATATTTCCTGTGTTTCCATAAATTTAGACGCATATATTTGCCCGCCAATGCGGTCAAGGCAAGGCGAATCATTACGGTTTATGGTTATTCCCAAACAGGTCTCAGCGGAGAAACAGTTCCGCCACGGAGTCGGCAAAGCGAAGACCGGGGCGGGTGAGTTGAAAACGGTCGGCAACCGAGTGCCCCCAACCACGCTGCTCAACCTGCCGGATTTCAGTTTGCCACTGCTCCCGCAGGTCAAACCCGGTCACCTGCTGGAAATCAGCGAAAGGCCAGCCGGCATTCATGCGCAGGCCAAAGGCGGCAATTTCCCCAGCCCGACGCAGCGGCGGCAGCTCTTCGCGGGATTCGATGGCCCGCTTCCCCTGCTCCAACTGCTCGCAATAAAGCTGGGTGTTGGCCCAATTTTTGGTCCGAACGCCGCGCACATACCCGGTCGCGCTGGGGCCAAGCCCATAAAAGGACCCGCCACGCCAGTAGTTGACATTGTGTTTGCACGCTAAATTGGGGATCAAACTTTTTTGGTTCGCGCCAGGAGACGCTGCCCCCACCCGCTGGTTCCGGGCGAAATTGGCAATTTCATATTGTTGAAAACCGGCGGCAGCGGAGCGGTCAACCAGCTCATCGAACATGGCGCAGGCAAGGTCCTCGTTCACATCAAATTCGCCCGCCTGCAACTGCTGGAACAGCGGGGTGTCCTCCTCATAAATCACCTCGTAGCTGGAAAGATGTTCGCTGCCGAGGGCCATGGCCTCGTCCAGGGTTGCGCGCCAGATGTCCATGGTCTGGCCGGGAATGGCGAACATGAGGTCCACGTTGACGTTGTCGAAGCCGGCCTGGCGCAGGGTGTTGAAGGATTTGAAGACCATTTCGCGGGAATGAACCCGGCCGAGGCGGTCGAGCAGTTTTTCATCCAGCGACTGGACCCCCATCGAAATGCGGTTCACGCCAAAATCCCGTAGCAACTTCGACTTGTCCAGGGAAACAGTGGCGGGATTGCTCTCGATGGTGAATTCGGCCGCCCCGAGGAGCTTCAGCCGGTCCATGGCGCGGAGAATATCCTCCCATTGGCGGAGGTTCAGCATGGACGGCGTGCCACCACCAAAAAAGATGGTGTTGGGCCGAAGATCGGGGGCAACCAGCTCCAGTTCGCGAATAAGGGCAGCGACGTAACGGTTGATGAGCTCACCCGACGACGCTTCGGAGAAGAACGCGCAATACTCGCACTTCTGGGCGCAAAACGGAACGTGGATGTAAAGGCTCGTGACCGGAGCCGACACGCATTCAGACATGGCTCCAGCTTACCGGAGTCATGGGCGGTTGTGAATGAAATCCGCCGGGGTCAGGTTTCCTCAGCGCGCTGCACGTTCTGGGCTTTCAAACCTTTGTCGCTGGGGATCGCTTCGAATATCACCGGTTCACCTTCGTTCAAGGTCTTGTAACCCGAGCCGATGATGGAGGTGTGATGCACGAATACATCCTGCCCGGAATCCTGGGCGATGAACCCGAATCCCTTTTTGTTGTCGAACCATTTCACTTTGCCACTAGCCATAATACTCCTGATTTGAGGTTGGGTGCCAAAAACAAAAAAGACACAGCCGGTGTGGCTGTGCCATAAATCAGTTATCTCAAATACTCATACTTGCAGATTGTTAAAATTAATAACAAAAAAGGGTGAGTCCGTCAAGCGAAAGTTTTTGGCAGAAATTCATTTACTGTCCCCAACCCAACCCCATTCTGGCAACCCGTTTAACTTAAGGGAAAACGGAGTCCCCAAGGCTGCCCGTCACAATATCATGTGCCTGACCATATTGATCGCGAATCCAATACTTTTTGGCGGGTTTCCTCACTGAATCGGGCAAATTCCTCCTCCGTAAACATTTTGCGTGTATGGATGGCAATGATTTTAAGGAACGCCGTGGACCGCCGATGGTCATCGAACATGATCGCCACTTCCCGGTCTTGTTTCTTGATCAAATCGTACAACCGCCCATAGCGCTCATGGGGCGTCGCCGTCGTATCGGCGGCAATGTCGGTGGCTTCGTGCAAAACCTGTTCGCAAAACCGATTCAGCGCCACGGGAGTCAATTCGCGAAGCAATTTCCAATCACGTTCAGGGATGTCGCGCATAATTTAGCCGTTTTATGCCTGGACGTGTCAGCCGTCAAGTTTGAATCACCGGGAAAATGATTTTCACAAAAGAAAACACAGTTAACAAAGGTGTGCGAAATCAAATCTTCGTTTCCTCCGTTAACTTCTGTTCAAAGTCTTTTCCCCCTCACTCAATATGCAAGGCGCGTTCGATTAACTGTGGAAGATGATTGACCACCGCCGAATCGGCCACGGCCAGATCAGCCCCGGCTTTTTCGGCAGCGGCGAGAAGGTCAACCGCCTTATCCGGGGCGAAGCTGATGATGGGCAAATGTTCCGTAGCTGGCGTGGTTTTCAGTGTCTGGATGACCGCCGCCGCATCGCCGGCGGTGGCGAGATCAATGAAAACCAGCAACGGCTTTTCTTTCAACGCGGTTTCGACAACGTCGGAAACTTTGTTGAGCGTCTGCACCCGGTACAGGAGGTCCTGCAACCGGTTGGCCAGTTGACCGCCGGGCATGACCCGGTCGTACACAAGAAGAGCAAGCGGTTTCATGGTGAAACCAAGTACAACGGCCGGCCTCAGGGCAGGCTGGTGGCTCCCATGAGGAAACGGTCGCATTCGCGCGCCGCGCCCCGGCCTTCGTTAAACGCCCACACGACAAGGCTCTGACCGCGACGACAGTCGCCGCAGGCAAAGACGCCCTTCACATTGGTGGTGTATTTTTCGAAGTCAGCCTTGGCATTGGAACGCGGATCGCGCTCAATGCTGAGTTGCTCCAGCAAGGGCTGTTCCGGTCCGAGGAAACCCATGGCCAGCAGCACGAGCTGCGCAGGCAAAACTTTTTCGGTGCCGGGAACATTCTTGGGAATGAACTGGCCCTTGTCGTTGCGGGTCCACTCGACTTGCACCGTGTGGACGGCTTTGACGTTGCCCTGCTCATCGCCTTCGATCTTGGTGGCGGTGGTGAGATAAACGCGCGGATCTTCACCAAACTTCGCGGCGGCTTCTTCCTGGCCATAGTCCACCTTTAGGGTCTTTGGCCATTCGGGCCAGGGATTGTCCTTGGCGCGCTCCAGCGGCGGCTTGGCCATGATTTCCACCTGCACCACGGTCTTACAACCATGGCGCACGGAAGTGCCCACGCAGTCGGTGCCGGTATCGCCGCCACCGATCACGACGACATCCTTGCCATCGGCCGTGATCTGCGTGCCCGGCTTGGCGCCATCGAGCAGATTCTTGGTGTTGGCCGTGAGAAATTCCATGGCGAAGTGAACGCCCTTGAGCTGGCGTCCATCCACGGTGAGATCGCGGGGCTTGGTGGCGCCGGTCGCGAGAATGACGGCATCGAAATCCGCCTTTAATTTCTCGACGGGATAATTCTTGCCGATCTCGGTGTTGCAGACAAATTTCACGCCTTCGGCTTCGAGCAACGAAATGCGGCGCAGGACGACTTCCTGCTTGTCCAGCTTCATGTTGGGGATGCCATACATGAGCAGGCCGCCGGGGCGGTCGGCGCGTTCAAACACGGTGACGGTATGGCCGGCCTTGTTCAACTGGGCGGCGGCGGAGAGACCGGCGGGACCGGAACCAACGATGGCGACCTTTTTGCCGGTGCGCTTGGCAGGCGGCTGCGGGGTGACCCAGCCATTTTCCCAACCATGGTCGATAATGCTGACCTCAATGTTCTTGATCGTGACCGCCGGGTTATTCATCCCCAGCACGCAGGAGCCTTCGCACGGGGCAGGACACACGCGGCCGGTAAATTCCGGAAAGTTGTTGGTCTTGTGCAGGCGGTCCAAGGCCTCCTTCCAGAGGCCACGATAAACGAGATCATTCCACTCGGGAATGAGGTTATGAATCGGACAGCCGCTGGCCATGCCGCTGACGAGCTGGCCGGTGTGGCAGAACGGAATGCCGCAGTCCATGCAGCGCGCGCCCTGTTTCTTCAGGTCGGCGGACGGCTGGTGCAGGTGAAATTCCTTCCAGTCCGAAATCCGCTCCAGCGGCGGACGGTCCTTCGGCAGTTCACGTTGAAACTCTAAAAATCCGGTTGGTTTGCCCATTTTCGTTGCTTGGTTATAAAATCAAAATCAGATAAACGCGGAGACGCCAAGGACGCGGAGAGACGCAGAGAGCTGACTGCTCCCGCTGACCTCGCCGGACGTCCGGTTAAATTCCGCATGATTCAACATAAACATTTTTCAAAGGCTGAATGAGCCGGGTGGCGGTGGCGGCTGTTTCAAACCGTTCACCACCCGGAAGATTCCGTCCTTCAGCATAACGGAATGAAAGTTGATGATCAAACCAAGCTGCAATTTTGACAGGCGCAAATAACTTAATAGCTTGGCCCGGTCAAGCGCAGTCACTTCTTCTTTGGCTTTCAAATCAACGATCACTTTATCTTCCACCACCAAATCGAGGCGGATCGGTATGCCCAATTTTACGTCTTTGTAAAAAATGGGCACCGGCTTTTGGCGTTCGAACCGGATACCGCGCAAGGTTAATTCGTGGCACAAGGCCTCTTCATAAACCTGCTCCACCAATCCCGGTCCAAAATACCGATGAACTTCAATCGAAGCGCCAATGACCCGCTCCGATATTTCATTCTCGTGCATGGACTCTACTCTTACACTCAGCGTTTCTCAGCGACTCTCAGCGTCTCTGCGTTAAGCCTTTTAAGTCTTAATGGCCGCCTTTGACGTTTTCCTCGAAGGCCGCCATGATGGCTTCTTCACCGCTCAACCCCTGCTCCTGGACTTTCTTGAGCGACTTGAGCACACGCGCGTAATCCTGCGGCAGCACCTTCACGAACTTGGGAACATAATTCTTCCAGTCCGCGAGGATTTTGGCCGCCCGATCGCTCTGGGTGTAGGCCTGATGGCGCTGCACCAGCTTCCACACTTCCTCGATTTCGTCGGTATCGGTGAGTTTTTCGAGGGCGACGAGTTCCATATTGCAACGGGAGGCGAAGTCACCCGCCTCATCCATCACATAGGCCACGCCACCGCTCATGCCGGCGGCAAAGTTACGTCCTGCCCGGCCGAGCACCACAACGCGTCCACCGGTCATGTATTCGCAACCATGGTCACCCACGGCCTCGACGACCGCGTTCACGCCGGAGTTACGGACACCGAAACGTTCGCCCGCCATGCCGCGCACAAATATCTCACCCGCTGTCGCGCCGTACAGCGCCACGTTGCCGATGATCATGTTTTCCTCGGCCACAAACGTGGAACCTTTGGGCGGATAAACAATCAGTTTGCCGCCGCTCAGGCCCTTGCCGAAATAATCATTGGCATCGCCTTCGAGCTCCAGGGTCATGCCCTTGGGAATGAACGCGCCCAAGCTTTGACCGGCACTGCCGTGGAACTTCAGATGGACGGTGTCTTCCGGCAACCCGGCGGGTCCGTGCTTCTTGGTGATTTCACTGCCGACAATCGTGCCGACCACGCGGTTCACGTTGATGATCGGCAGTTCGGCCGTCACTTTTTCACCGCGTTGAATGGCGGGTTCGCAGATGTCCAGCAGCTTGGTCACGTCGAGCGACTTTTCCAAACCGTGCTCCTGCGCCTGCTGGCGGAAACGGCCAACTTCCGGTCCCATGTCGGGACGGTGGAGAATCGGCGTCAGATCCAGACCGGCGGCCTTCCAATGTTCGATCGCCTTCCAGGGAATCAATTTGTCGGTGCGACCGACCATTTCTTCCAGGGTGCGGAAACCGAGCTTGGCCATGATCTCGCGCAATTCCGACGCGACAAACTTCATGAAGTTGACGACATGGTCGGCATCGCCCGTGAACCGCTTGCGCAGTTTCGGGTCCTGTGTGGCCACCCCCACGGGACAGGTGTTCAGATGGCAGACGCGCATCATGATGCAACCCATGACGACGAGCGGCGCCGTGGCAAAACCGAATTCCTCGGCGCCGAGCAAGGCGGCCACTGCGACGTCGCGGCCGGTTTTCAACTGGCCGTCCGTTTCCACATAAATGCGGCTGCGGAGATTGTTCAGCACCAGCGTCTGGTGCGCCTCGGCCAGGCCAAGCTCCCAAGGTCCGCCGGCATGTTTGATGGAGGACAGCGGTGATGCGCCAGTGCCACCGTCGTGACCGGAAATCAGGACGACATCCGCGTGGGCCTTCGCCACACCCGCAGCGACCGTGCCGACGCCGACTTCGGCAACCAGCTTCACGCTCACCCGCGCATTGCGGTTGGAATTCTTGAGATCGTGGATCAGCTCCGCGAGATCTTCGATGGAGTAGATGTCATGGTGCGGCGGCGGGGAAATGAGGCCCACGCCAGCGGTCGTACCGCGGGTTTTGGCCACCCACGGATATACTTTCTTGCCGGGCAATTCGCCACCTTCGCCGGGCTTGGCACCCTGCGCCATCTTAATCTGAAGTTCCTTGGCGTTGACCAGATAGTGGCTGGTCACACCAAAACGGCCGGAGGCCACCTGTTTGATGGCGGAATTCTTGGAGTCCCCGCGTTCGTTCGTCCAAACATAACGTTCGGAGTCTTCGCCACCTTCACCGGTATTGGATTTGCCGCCCATGCGGTTCATGGCGATGGCCAGCGTTTCATGTGCTTCCTGCGAAATGGAGCCATAGCTCATCGCGCCGGTCTTGAACCGCTTCACGATGCTGTCCACCGATTCCACCTCGTCGAGGGAAAGGGGCGTTTCCAGGAACTTGAAATCCAGCAACCCGCGCAGGGTGCAGAGATTCTTCGCCTGATTATTGATCAGATCGGCGTATTCGCGGTAGATCTTTTCGCTGCCGAGACGGCAGGCCGTCTGAAGCTTGTGAATCGTCTGCGGATTGAACAGGTGATGTTCCCCGGTATCGCGCCATTGGTACTGGCCGCCGGCGTCGAGCTCTTCGTTGACCGGAGCCGGCGGGAAGGCCCGGATATGCCGCGCGAGCGCTTCCTTGGCAATCACGTCCAGACCCACGCCCTGAATGCGCGAAGGCGTCCAGGTGAAATATTTGTCCACGACCTCACTGTTGAGGCCGACAGCTTCAAAGATCTGCGCGCCACGATAGCTTTGGACCGTGGAGATGCCCATCTTGGCCATGGTCTTCACCACGCCCTTGATGGCGGCCTTGATGAATTTCTTGATCGCCGTCTTGTGATCGGTACCGGTCAGCAAACCTTCCTTGATGAGATCGTCAATCGTCTCATAGGCGAGGTACGGATTAATGGCGCTGCAACCGTAACCAATGAGCAGCGCGAAATGATGCACTTCGCGGGGTTCGCCGGATTCCAGCACCAAACCGGTCTTGCCACGAGCCCCGGTGCGAATCAGATAATGATGCAAGCCGGCCATGGCCAGCAGCGCGGGAATGGGCGCGTTTTCGGCGCTCACATTGCGGTCGGACAGAATGATGACATTCGCCCCACCCTTGATGGCGGTGTCGGCGGCGACAAACAGGGTGTCCAGCGCCTTTTCCAAACCCTGCGCACCTTCGCTGGCCTTGAAAAGGATGGGCAGCGTGACGGTTTTGAAGCCTGGCTGGTCGATCTGCCGGAGTTTTTCCAACTGTTCGTTGGTGAGAATCGGCTGCTCCAGGCGGACGAGCGAGCAACTCTCCGGTCCGGGATTCAAGAGACCACCGCGCGAACCGACCATCGTGTGCGTGGCCGTGATGATTTCTTCGCGGATCGGATCAATCGGCGGGTTCGTGACCTGCGCGAACAGCTGCTTGAAATAGTTATACAGCAACTGCGGCTTGTTCGAGAGCACCGCCAGTGGCGTGTCCGTGCCCATCGAGCCCAGCGGCTGCACGCCATCGCGGGCCATGGGGCCGACGATGAAGCGCAAGTCTTCAAATGTGTAGCCAAACGCCTGCTGATGCTGCAAAACCGTGACGTGCGACGGATGCGGATTCTTCGCGGGCTCCGGCAGGTTTTCCAGCAGCAAATGATGCTGGTCCAACCAGGCGCGATAGGGATGGGCCTTGGAATATTTCTGTTTCAGCTCCTCGTCCGCAATAATGCGTCCCTCCTTGGTATCAATGAGGAACATGCGGCCAGGCTGGAGGCGGCCCTTGATGGCCACGCGCTCGGGTTCCACCGGCAGCACGCCGGCTTCGGAAGCCATGATCACGACGTCGTCCTTCGTCACATAGTAACGCGAAGGCCGCAAACCATTGCGGTCCAGACACGCGCCAATGCGGACGCCATCGGTGAACGCCATGGAGGCGGGACCGTCCCACGGCTCAATCAGGCAGGAATGAAATTCGTAGAACGCGCGGCGGTCGGCGTCCATGCTCTCATGATTTTCCCACGGTTCGGGAATCATCATCATCATGGCGTGCGGCAGTTCGCGGCCGGCCATGACGAGCAGTTCCACACAGTTGTCAAACTGGGCGGAGTCGCTGCCGTCGGTGTTGATCACGGGCACGACCTTCTTGATGTCGGCACCCAGAGTTTCGGATTTGAAGTTGGCCTGGGCCGCCTTCATCCAGTTCACATTGCCGCGCAGCGTATTGATTTCGCCGTTGTGCGCGATGAAGCGGTTCGGATGCGCACGATCCCAGCTCGGGAACGTGTTCGTGGAAAAACGTGAGTGCACCAGGGCCATCGCCGTGGTCGTAGCGGGGTCGCGGAGGTCCGCATAATACTTTTCCACCTGCTCGGACATAAGCATGCCCTTGTAAGTGATCGTGCGGGCCGAAAGGCTGGAAACGTAGAACCACTTGCCGCCGGCAATTTTGTTGCCGTACCGGATCGCCTGCTCCGCCTGCTTGCGGATGATGTAAAGTTTCCGTTCGTAAGCCTCGTCGCAGGTGATCGTGGCCGGGCGGCTCACAAAAATCTGCTCCATGTGCGGCTCGGCTTCCACTGCCGTCTTGCCCAGCGAGGAATTATCCACCGGCACATCGCGCCAGCCGAGGACAGTCAAGCCTTCGGCGGTCACAAACTTGATGAGCTCCGCCTTCACGGCGGCGCGTTCCGCCAAATCCGGCGGCAGAAACAGCTGGCCGACACCATACTGGCCGGCGGCCGGCAGGGTGAAACCAAGCTTCGCCGCTTCGGCGGCAAAAAAGTCATGCGGCACCTGAATGAGAATGCCCGCACCATCCCCGGTGTTCGGCTCGCAGCCACAGGCGCCACGGTGATCCAGGTTGACCAGTATCTTCAGCGCATCAGACACCAACTGATGGGATTTCTTCCCTTTGATGTTCACAACGAACCCGAGCCCACAGGCGTCGTGTTCGAATTGTGGATCATAAAGACCCTGCTTCGTTGGCGCGGCAATACGCGTTTGGTTTATGGCATTAGCTTTCTGCATTGTATCAAGGTGAACACAGACGGAAACAGGTCTGCGTTCATCCATTTTTTACTCAATTTTCATCGCAGTGCAATAAATGTTTTTCAAAAATATTGGAAAAACCCGGCGCTCGCGGGTTTCCAGAGGGTAAATCAGGGCATTGACCGCCTGAAGCCGCCGAAGTGAGGCAATTTTTCCCAAAATAAAGCACGGCCGCGGGCGGTTTGGCGGAAATTTCCCTACCCATCAGCACCCCACCGGGGGGATTCCAACTCTGTTAGTTTATTTAGGAATACTAATGATAAAATCAACCAACCACCACCGCAATCTGTGCCTTAGGTGTTTGGTGGCAGGAAATGCTGGAAGTTAATGTTTAGTGCCCGGTGGGACAGTTGAGCCCCCCGGCCTTACCGGCTGTGAAAACCGTCTCCCCTGCCCGCCTCATCCCGCCCACCCGCAGCAATTCAGCATTTTTACCTAATTATCACGTGTAATAATGAACTTTGACGGCGAATTCGAAATCCATCTCCGGTACTTCGGCGATATCTGACAGAAGTTTGTGCCGTTATTTTAACGGGTTAAGGGCCCGAATTCCGAGGGCTTTGAAATGATCCACGTCCAGGGTGGCCACGGTCAAATCTTCCAATTCTGCCACTGCGGCATGCAAACCATCGCCCAGCGGAACGGTTTTTCCCGCGCGCCGGGCCTCCGCCAACAGATCTCCAGCTTTGGCACACACCTGATGGTCCAGTGGGATAGAATCAAGTTGCGACACAAACGAGTCCCAATAATGCTGCCATCGTTGTTCCTTTCCAGCATCTTTCAAAGGCTTGCCGGCAATGTATTCCGTGATGGTTGCGTCACAGATAAAAATTTCATGGCGTGATGCGACCACCCATTTACCCAGATCAAAATTCCTCCGCTCCCCTTCAACCAAGAGCGAGGTATCCAGTAAGATTCTCATTTTGCCTTGTCGGTGGCGGCAATATTGGCGGCGATTTCTCCAGCCGTGGCCGGATCCAGAGGTACCCGGGAACGGTAAAGTTTTTCAAACGCCTCTGCACTCATACCGGTCTTTCTTACGCGATGAGTCTTTTCTGGTGAAATGAACCACCCACCGGGTTGTTCCTGCACAATATAGTGCTGGCCATCAACCAGTCCGCGAATGGTCAACCGACTCTTGTCCGCTTTGGCTACCGTCGTCATGTGGGAAATTTCCCATAACCCATGCAAAATGCAAGGGCGTAGTCCCTGATTTTCATCCAAAAACCTTCCGTATCAATTCCTTCAATGCGGCAAACCCGCCGCCTTCCGCTCCGCCCGGTAGCTGAAATACGAGTATACGGCGGGCACGATGCCCACCAGAATGAGCACGGGAATAACGGCGGCAAAAATGAGCACGGGTACCGGCAGTACAAAGCTTTCCACCAGCACCCCGGCACCGCAGAGCATCATCAACCGGCCACCCAAGCGATGGGTTTTCAGCCAGACCGTCCGCGATTCCAGCGACCACGGCGTCCGAAAGCCGGCAAAATAATTGGGCCGCAGGCGCCCCATGCAATTACCCAGCACAATAAACAAAACTCCCATTCCTCCGGTAACGACTCTGGAAATATTCACCGGCACATTCATGGCCACGGCCAAGGTGGCCAGGCTGATCACGGTCATGAACAGCGAAATCGCCAGCCGGGAAGTGCGGAACACGCCGGCAATGCTCGCTTTGGTTTCCTCGTCATAATTGCGGCACTTGGGATCCAGTCGGCGCAGCAAGGGGAGCAACAACGCCATCACCATACCCACGGAGGGCAGGAACAACGTGCCGAAAACCTTCCCCGCGTAACCATCCACCTCGCCGCGGTAGTTCCAATGAATCGGCAATTTCGCTGGCAGCCTATCCCACAGCAGGGCGGCGGCGCAGTATGGGACGGCCAGGATGATGATTTGCACCCACTCTTTTTTGAGCCACATCAGCAGTTTCATAAGACGCTTCCTTTCGCTTTTCCGTCATCTTCAAAAGCCAGGCAAAACACTCCTCCAGCACACTCGTGTTGAGCGAGTAAATGATAAACTGCCCCCGCTTCTCCGCGAGGATCAGCCCTGCCTGCTTGAGCAGATCCAGATGATGCGAAATCGTCGGCTTGCTGAACGCAAAACACCCCGCGATGTCGCCAGCCGACATCTCCCGTCCGCGCAATTGCTCCAGAATCGCACGCCGCGTTGGATCGTTCAGGGCCTTGAACAGCTTGTCCATGAAATT
Source organism: uncultured Verrucomicrobia subdivision 3 bacterium (assembly GCA_903820285.1). Taxonomy (GTDB): domain Bacteria; phylum Verrucomicrobiota; class Verrucomicrobiia; order Limisphaerales; family UBA11358; genus UBA11358. The sequence continues at coordinate 17,319 of CAIJGS010000031.1, forward strand.
GTTTCGATATTTAGATAATTGTCTAAATGCAAGCGCATGTCAAGCGCGCCGGAATCGGGACTTGGGATGTAGGATTGACATTTTTCAGAAGCGACTGTCTCCTTTCGACAGGCTTGATTATGCGCTCGAACTGGATTTCATCAGCTTTAACGGTGTTGCTATTGCTCGCCGGCACTTTGTTACAAGCTCAGGGCACGCCACACCCTCACTCCCGAGCGGAATTCGCTGCCGCAATGGGAAAAATCATGAAGGGCGTGGCCAAAAAAGAGATATGGGACATGCTCGGCAAGCCTGATGACATCCGCACACAATTCGACCCTGGTGGAATCAGCCGCGTACACACGAAAGAAATCTGGTGTTATGGTACTGACGGACATCTGAGTTTTCCCACGCTCGGATGCGTTTACATAGACGAAGACGGACGTAGTCAGGAGGCCTTCGGCGGAGATGGACACCCCCCTGATCAGAACCTATTCAAGGAAGACGAGCTGCGTAATCTTCTGCGATTGCTCAACACCGCTCCCGGGCTCGACGGCTATTCGTACAATCCGCTCCCCTTGATTCAAATCGTTAATACGCTTCAACCCATGGGAAAAGAAAAAGCGCTGGCGGCAATCGGGGAATACCTCCGCGTTTCGGACCCCTGGTCTGGTCATATGGGGTCACGGTCAGGGATATTCCTCGTTCTCCGGGTATTGTTCGACGTTCCTGATAACATTGATCCCGACAATGCTGGAGGCTTCGGCATGCCTTCTCCGGCAGGGCCAAAGGATCCCCACCGTATCCCCCGTTTCCCGATTGCGTTGGTTGACGA
>CAIJGS010000032.1 GCA_903820285.1 uncultured Verrucomicrobia subdivision 3 bacterium
CCATTCGCGGCCTTCCGCCATCACTTCGCTCTCGATCTCGCGCAAGGGGCGGGGACCCGTTGGTGTTGTATTCATCCTCTTCCTTTGGTTGGTTGGTTTTTTGCCCGTTGGTTGAGGAACCTCCTTTTTCTAACCCTATTTCGGGGGCAGTGTCAAGATGCGCCCGGATCGCCGGCGATTGCTGATGATGAGACCGCCCCGGTTCGCAAACCGTTCAACCAAAGTGAATTTTTCACGCGGTCCCCGGCCGGGCTTGAATTTTACACGTGATAACCGGCGAGCTTGGGGGTATGTTTTTTACCGATGTAGGAGCGTGCGATGCCGGGACAAAGCCCGCCCGGACAACCCGATGGTTGGGGTTGGCCAAAAAACCTTTAAGGTCGGGGCTTGTCGGATTGCGTTACGGTGTTAAATTGAAATTACTCAAATGAGCGATGCCAGTAAGCCATTGAAGATGGTCACGTGTCCGGGATGTAATAAACGGACGTTCATCCCCGGCGATCTGCCGCCGCTCGGCACCCACCAATGTTCCTGCGGCCATGCGCTGATGATGCCCATGATGCTGCGCCAATTCGAGCTGCGCAGCAAGGTCGCCTCCGGCGGCATGGGGATTGTCTATCGCGGCTGGGACATCACCCTGGAACGGCTCGTGGCCGTGAAGTTGATGAAGAAGGAATTGATCGATGATCCGCAGTCGCTCGAAAGTTTTTATCGCGAAGCCCGGGCCTGCGCCCGGCTGAATCATACCAACATCATTCACATCTATACCTTTGACGAATGGGAAGGCGAACGCTACCTCGTCATGGAACTGGCCGATAATGGCAGTCTGGATGCGCGCATTGAAAAGCTGCGCCTCGTGCCCGAACTCGACGTGCTGGATGTGGGCATCAAGATCGCTTCCGCCCTGGACATGGCGCTCAAGCACGATTTGCTCCACCGCGACATCAAGCCCGGCAATATTCTGTTCAATGCCGACCACGAGCCGAAGCTGGTGGATTTCGGGCTGGCCCGGAAGGCGGAAGTGGATTCCGAGGTGGAGGACATGGTCTGGGGAACACCTTTTTACGTGGCACCGGAAAAGATCAAGCGCGAGCCGGAGACGTTTTTGGCGGACATGTATAGCCTGGGTGCCACGCTGTATCACGCGGTCACCGGCCATGTGCCTTTCGATGCGCCCACGCCGGAGGAAGTAGTGATGGCGCAGGTGAATACGCCGCTGACGCCACCCAATCTCGTGGTGCCGGAAATTTCCCAGGCCACCAGCGACGCCCTCAGTCGGGCCCTGGCCAAAAATCCCTCCGACCGCTTCATGAACTATGATGAATTCATCATGGCGCTGACCGCCGCGCGCAGCCAGTTGCTGGTGACGCAATATCAGTCGCCCCAGGAAAACAACGAGCCCAAGCGGATCACCAGTTGGTGGCGGCGGCAATAAGTCCGTACGGTCCCGGCGCAATTTCCACGACGGCAAATTCCCCAAAAAGCAAAAAGGCGGACGTTGCCGTCCGCCTTTGCTGTTTTCAAATAGTACGCCAAATCAGTTGGTCGCTGGCGCGGCGGCCTTCTTGGGTGCCTCGCCGATCGTGATGGATACGGCGGTCAGTTTGCCGTCCGTACCCTTTTTGTAGGCACCCTTGATGGTTTCGCCTACGGTGACGTCAGCAAAGGCGCCCGCCTGGCCATCCTTCTTGATCTTGGTCTTTTCCGTGACGATCAGGGTCAGCTTGCCGACCGTGACGGTGTTGGCCGTGGCATCAACGGAGGCCACCTTGCCATGGAACGGCAGCGCGCCGCCCTTTTTCTTTTTGACCGGCGCTTCGGTGCCGGCGGGAGCGTTGGTGCCGGTGTCTTGCGCGCGAATGATGGCGGGCGAACCGATCAGGGCAACGGCCAAGGCCAGCAGGGACAGTTTAACGAGATGCTTTTTCATAAATATATTAACTTTTAATTTAATTGATTAGTCGTTTGGACAACTGCTTTGAAAGACGAAGCCGCCCGGGAAAGGTTTCAGGAAATTTCACCGGCACCCCGCAATTCCGGCCGTTTCACCACTTGTCTTCGGCCAGCAAACCAATAATGTTGCGGGCCAGATCCTCGGCCAGCAGGGGCATGGCCTGCCGGTCGGCACTGTTTAGATCCGTGCCAGAATGGAGCAGGGTAAAGCCTTTGACATCCTTTTCGAAGATCAGTTTGCCACTTGACCGTTCGCGCGCCACTACATGCGCGACCACTCCCACGCGATAATTATCCGGGGTGAAGGAATCCGAATTCAGGAAACTCAAGCCTTCGCGGCCATAATGACTCAGAGTACCGGTGATGATGATGTCCGCAGAGCCGTGCGTATCCAGATGGAAGGTGCCGTCGGTCTGCACCCGTTCACGCACAGCCTGGGTGACCGAATCGCCCAGGCGCGGCTGCATAGTCTGGTTGTTGAAAGGGAAAATTTCCACGGACCGGCTGCCGGAGGCTTCGCCGGTGGTGGGCCCGAGATGATAACCGGCACAACCGGCCAGAATGGCAGCGGTCAGGCTGAGGCAGGATATTTTTAAAGCGCGCCAGATCATTACTTAGCCGGGTTGGGGTGCAGGCGAGGTTTCAGGACATCAATCCGCTGACGGGCCTGCGCGGCCAATGGGGAATTCGGGTCCAATTGCAGCACCTGATTGTAATAAACCACGGCCCCGGCCCAGCGACGGCTCTTTTCGTAGAATTGGGCAATGGTGAAACTGCCGCGCACCTGTTCGGCTTTCAGCTTCACAATGGCGGCCTGACATTCGGCCACCCGCTTGTCATCGGGATAAAACGTAATGAAATCGGTGTAAGCCGCAATGGCCTGCGCCGCGGCACCCTGATCGTATTCCGCCGTGGCCGCCTGCTTCTGCCAGGCCAGACCGGCGCGATACATGGCGTCCGCCGCGATTTCCGGCTGGTCGTGATAACGGTCGGCGGCGGTTTCGTAGGCGGTCACCGCGTCTTCGTAATTCTTTTGTTTTTCCCGGGCCGCGCCAATGCGCAATTGCGCGTGCGGAGCCACTTCGCTGTATGGTCCGTTCTTGACGATCTTTTCGTACAGCTTCGCGGTTTCATCCATCGAGGGATAGAGGGGGATGAGGTTCCACAGGCGGAACCATTCGCCGCCGAGAAAGCGGTTGCCAATCTCATACTGGCGCCAGAGCACTTCATTATATTCGATGCTCTTGGGATACTTCTCGATGATATTCTGATAGGCGTTGAAGGCGGCTTCATCCTTGCCGCTGGCCTCGAGGCAGCGGGCCACCAGGAATTCGGCGCGGGGAGCGTAATCCGACAGCGGCCACACGCGCAGCACCCGGTGGGCGGCATGCAGCGTCATCTTGAAATCTTTTTTCGCATAGGCCTGTTCAGCCACTTCCAGCTGGTCTTTGGCGCGGCTGCGCGTCCACTTCACATTTTCACCGTAGGGCTCGTAATACCAGCCTTCGCCGGGCACATAAATCAACGGGGCGGGAGAACGAAAGGGCATTCCCACCACCACGGTGGCAAGCAATATCCAGAAGGCTGTCCGGCGATTCATGGCGAAACGGTAACGGCCCGCCGGATTCAAGTCAAAGCGATTCAACCGCGGTAAATAATAAACACCCCGTAATCCGTCATGATTTTTTGCACGGCCACATCGAAGTGTTCGTAGTTGATCACATGAATTCCGACGATGTTGGTTTCACCAATCTCCTGCAAAGCGGCGCTGACTTTCTCGTCGAATTTGTCATGGCCGCCTTCAATGCAGCTCGCATGGCGGATGGTGAGGGTGCGCAGACGTTTGCCGGCGCCTTTCTGAACCACTTCCAGCGGCGGCTTGGTTTTGCCGATGAGCGGTTCCGCCGGCTTGTCACGGACGGGAACTTTGAGGTGCAGCTCCACTTTGGCCGCTGCCGAGGCCGCCACAGCACTGGCCGTGACCGGGGTGGAAGGCGTGGTGGGCAGCGAACCGGTCGTCACCTTCGCCGAGGGAATGGTAATACTCTCGTGGCAGGTGGGACATTCGATCTCGGACCCCGCGCCGGTTTGATCCACCGCGAGTTCCTGTTCGCAATTCGGGCAGTTAAAAACAATATCCATAAGCGAATGAGTTATCCGCAGCCTAAGCCCACGATGGCAGGCGAACCAGAAAAAATAGTAAAAAACCCTTGACGCGTATCAAGTGTTACAGTATTACTGGTACAGTTAATACACAATGTTACCGTTCATCGTCCAAATTCAAGATGGGTTGCCGGTTTCGGATCAAATCATCCAAGCCGTGCGCAAAGCCATGTTGACCGGGCAGCTCGCCGTGGGGGATGAGTTTCCTTCGGTTCGGACGCTAAGCCAGGAACTGCGCATTAGCCCCACCACCGCTCATAAGGTGGTCGCCATTTTAAAGGATGCCGGGTATCTGGCCAGCCGGCCGGGTATTGGCATGGTGGTAAAATCGCCGGAACTGCCGGACCGGGCGGAACGGCTGGCGCATCTCCAACCGCTCTGCCAGCAAATCTTGAAGGAAGCCGAAGATCTCCACTTGGACTTCCCGGCAGTGATCGAGGCGCTTGAATGTGCCGCCAAAAATAGCGCAAACTCCTCAAATTATCAGGCCGGTAACGATAAACCAGCGCTTTAAACGAATCTCCCGTCATGAACCCCATTATTGAAATACGGAACCTTCGTAAACAGTACCGCCGAACTTTGGCGGTGGATGACCTGAATCTGGATGTCCCGGCCGGGGCGGTCACCGCCTTCCTGGGACCCAACGGTGCCGGCAAGACCACTACCATCAAATGTTTGCTGAACATGCTTACTCCCGATGGCGGGGAAGTGCGGGTCTTGGGCGCGGATTCACGGCGGCTGGGCACGGCGGAGTTTCAGCAAATTGGTTATGTCTCTGAAAATCAGGAACTACCCCTGTGGATGACGGTGCAGCAATTCATGGACTACTGCCGGCCGATGTATCCGACCTGGGATGCGGCCTTTGCGGCCAAGATGCTGCGCGAGTTTGACCTGCCGCCGGCCGCCAAGTTAAAGGCGCTCTCCCGCGGCATGCGGATGAAGGCGGCGTTGCTGTCGAGTCTGGCTTACCGGCCGAAACTGGTGGTGCTGGACGAACCGTTTTCCGGGCTGGACCCCTTGGTGCGCGATGAATTCATTCGCGGCATGTTGGAACTGACCGAGCAGGAGGGGTGGAGCGTGTTTGTGTCGTCGCATGACATCGCGGAAGTGGAGCGCTTGGCGGATCGCGTGGCGATTATTCATCGGGGCCGCATTCAACTGGATGAAGCGGCGGAGGCGCTGATGGGCCGGTTCCGGTTCGTGGAAATTTCGCTCGTGGGCGAGGCGGTTTTGCCGGTGAAGCTGCCGGCGAACTGGTTGAATGTGGAGGCGTCCGGGCGCGTGGTGCGGTTTGCCGATGCCCATTTTCAAGAGGCGGAGCTGGCGACGGTGACTGGCAAATTGTTTCCCGCCACCCGGCAGATGAACGTGACGCCGATGGATTTGCGGGAAATCTTTGTCGCGTTGGCCCGGACCTACCGGCTTACCGGCGACGCCAACAGCTAGGACAAAATATTTTTTATGGGCCTGGTACTTCATCAATTTCGCAAGGATGCGCGGCAATTCCGCTGGTTTCTGGTGGTCTGGCTGGTGCTGCTCGGGCTGGATCTGGCCACGAATCTCGGCTGGGTGGAGGCGGTGCATTTCGACGGCATGGGCAAACCGGTGTACTCGGAATTCTTACTGGGAGCGCAACTGACGTTTGCGTGGGTGCTGTTTTTGGCGTTGCCGGCCGTGGTGGTGGTGGCGGATTCGCCGGCCCGGCGGGAAGGTTTTTTAAGCACGCGACCGCTCGCCAAACGCGACTGGCTGCTGGCCAAAATTCTGTTTATCACGCTGGCGGTGATGGTCCCGGCGATTGGCGAGGAGGGCGTTTACCTGCTGCTGCAAGGGGTGCCGTCGCGCTATGTGTGGTGGGGGATGGGTGAGCGAGCGCTGTTCGTGGTGCCTATCACCTTGGGGATGGCGGCCTTTGCGTCGCTGTGGTCCAACTATGCGCGCTGGGTGACGGGCATGGTGGTTTCGGTGTTGTGCACCTTCGGCGGATTCATTTTGCTGACGTTTATCATCTCGCATGTGGCCTCGGTGCCCTGGTTGGAGCCGACCCGCGAGACTTCGGCGGTGGCGCGGTTGTCGGGCGCGGTTTATGTGACGCTGGCCTGGCTGGCGGTGCTGGCGTTCTGGCATGGCCGCCGTCCGGGCGGGGCGGGGCAACGCTGGAGCATAGCGGTTTCCAGCGTGGTGGTATTCGGCCTGAGCGTCGGTTACTGGCGGTGGGATTTGGCGGCGGTGCAACCGCGTGATCCGGCGGCGGCTACTGCATTGATGAATCAGGCCGGCTTCACTGTTCCGCTGAGTTCGCTGCAATTCAGCCAGGATTCGCAGTGCCCGCGCGACGGCAAGCTGGGGTGGTGTGTCAGCCTGCAGCCGCAGGACGGGCTTAACGCGTCCGGAGCCGCCGTGCGCTGGGTGGCCACGAATGTAGTGGCGGTGAATGCCGCGCAAGCACAAATCACCCAATCAGGTGGCGCCGGGCGGCTGTCTTTGTTTGATGAGTATTACGTGCCCAAACCGTTGTCCGAAACCCGGGCGCTGGCCAGTTTGCTCCCGGCCAAAGGGTTTATCTTCGGCGGCCGGTTTGATTTTTATGGCATGCAGAGTGAGAACAGTGTCGCGCTGCCCACCTTGAAAGTACCGCGGACCGCGCCCTGGCTGGCGGAGCCGATTACCTTGCGCGCCGGTCTGGCCGCCGAGATTTTTCAATGGGAGCTGGCCGCCAATCTGCCGGCGCATGACGGTGCCACCGTGGCGGATGTCGGAGCCCCCGGCCGGTGGAAGGCACAGATAACTGAATATTTTCATCTAAATAACGGGGGAAGCTACCCCTACCATTGGCTCGTGGAACGCGCTCAAGTGGTGCTGGCCACGGCGCATGACCAGCGGGTGGACTCTTCCGTAGCCAGGGAAGCCAACCTGGAGTTTCTCTTCTACAATCCGGCAAAGGGAATTGCCATCCGGATGATCAGCCAGCCCGAAATCGGCCGGCGGGCCGGACTCACGGCGCAGCCCAAGTATTATTATGCCCTGAACCTGTCGGTAAATTCCGGTTCCAAACCGGTGTCGGGTGAATTGGATCAATGCCGCATCCTGGTTTTTCGCCGGACCTGGCTGGGGACGGTGCCCCGGGAATGGCAGTCGCCCGGACTGGTGCTGAATCAGGTGCTAGTGCCACCGTTTGAAACGTCGTCTGTAAATCAAAACGGTATTTCAAGGCCGGAACTGCTCCGGCGCATGGCGGCGTTGCGGCTGCCCGGTGCCAACGCGGGCCGGCCGGAAGTGGCGACGTATCTGCTCGATTACGTCCGGCTGCTGGAAACGGCCAAGCCGACGCTGCGGCTGGGGGACGAGGTGCTGACTCCGCTCTTGCCGCTGGTGCCAGCCCATTTGGATGTATTTCTGGATGGCTTGCCGGCCATGTTCGGGCAGCCCAAATCAATGGTCATGCGAGCCATCACGTTAGGGGCGGAGGAATCGGAGAAGCCGCAGATCATTGCCGCGCTGGCGCAGGAACCGGAACTGGCGGCGGTGGTGGTGCAACGGGGCTGGCTGGCCGAAGCTCGGCCGGTATTGTATCAGTTGCTGGATCGACCCGGCCAATTGCCGTATGAGGCGGTTCAGGCCCTGGCCTGGTTTGCCGATCCGGTGACCTATCCGCGCCTGCTTGAGAATCTCGCGGCCAATCCGTCGGATGCCTACGATCTGTTGCGGACATTGCCGGGCATCCAGCCGCAACTGCGTGAGACGATTGACCGCCAATGGACGAAGGTGAGCGGGTTGGTAAATTTTAATGATGAGCTTTTTCACAATGCGCTTGCCCACGCCCTATATGAAGGGAATCCGGCTGCCTTCCGCGAATTTTGGGCGGCCTTGGGCGAGCAGGATGGCCAATATGACTGGTGGCAATCGGAACTGGTGCACCAGCATGTGCGGGTACCGGGAAAACTCGCCAATGCCGGCAATGGCATACCCGCCAGTCTCGATCCGGTGCTGGCATGGTGCCGCAGCCATGCGGCGGATGAATTTGTGTTTGATTCCGTGCGCCGCCAGTTTGTCCTGAAATCCGAACTGGCCGGCGGTCAACTGGCAAGCGCCACTCCTTGAAGCCATGAATCTTATTCTGCATCAATTTAAAACCGACGTGCGGCACTTTCGCCTGGAACTGCTGGTCTTGTGGGGCACCTTTGGCCTGCAATGGTGGCTGGGGTCGCACCAGAATTATAGCGACGACCGGGACGGATTCCTGGTGCTGGTACAAATTTTACAACTGGGGCTGACCCTGTTTCTGGTGGCACGGGCGGTCCAGGCAGATGCCTTGGAAGGCACGAGCGCGAGTTGGCTCACCCGGCCGGTGCGCCGCCGGCATTTGTTCTGGTCCAAGACGTTGCTGTTGCTGCTGCTGGTCGCCGTTCCCCGCATTTTGGTGACCGTGCTAACAGCCGCCGGGCAGGGATTTCCGCCGGACTTGCTGCTGGCGCAGACCGAGGAATTTGCCCTGTACACCTTGGCGATCGTTTTCGTGATCGCGGCGCTGGCGGCCCTGACCCGGGATCTCACGCAATTTTTTCTAATGCTGGGTTTGCTGGCCGGCGCACTGTTCCTCTGGAGTGCCCTGATCTCGCTCGATCACCGTCGTGATGTCTCCATGAACAGCGCGGCGGGTCTGCGCGCGAGTATCCGGGTGATGTTTTTTGGATTTCTCACCCTCTGTGCCATTGCCGGCTGGGTCATGCAAGTGCTGGGCGGCTGGCGCGCGAGCGGATTCATCCTGCTGACGATCGGGTTGCTCTCCATTCCCAATTTTGGCTGGAGCTGGCGGACCAATTTTTTCCCGGGAATTTCCCGGTCCATGTCGCCATTGCCGGTGGTGTTTGCCGATGCCCCCTTGCCAGCCGGGGTGGATGACAGTGTCATCCGTCAGCATCTTTCCACGGAGCTTTGTGTGGACCGGGTGCCAGCCGACAGTTTCCTGATGATGGCCTCGGTGATGGGTTCTTTTCAACCGGATGGCCAGCCCAGTTTGCCCCGGCCGGTTTATTTCAATTACCGGAATTCGCTGTTCCCCCCCACGAACACCGGAGCAGGTTGGAATTATTGGGATGAATCACCCCAGCAGGGCAATTATGTGGTGGCCCTGCGCCGGCAGTTTCCAGCGGAAACCATCTGGCTGGGGCCGCCCCCGCCCCAGTCCGGAGAAAATGTCGCCTATTTGAACCGGCTCCAAGACGAATTCAACAACAAAACCCTGGCTGGCAGCCTGTCATTGGATTTAAAGCTGCATGAGTTCAAAATTGTGCCTGCCGCGCGGGTACCCGTCAAACCGGTCACCATCCAGGTGGCGCCCGGCCAGCGCATCAGCTTGCGCCGGATTTATTCCGACACCGCCGGCATTCATTTGGTGGTGGACGAGGCCGAGGCCGATCCCCGGTTCCGTCGGGATAATTACCCGGGTTTTCATACCAAAACTGCTTTTGGCGGCAATCTGGGGCTGGGGTATTATGTGTTGTACCATCCCCGGTTTGGCGAAGCTTTTACCGGTTCGGCCAATTACGGCTCCGGGGCACCGGACCTGACCGGCGGGCAGACCTTGCGGCAGTTCGATTACATCTTTCCCTTTCCCGCCCTCCGCGAGCGGCTGACCGGCGTTTCGCTGGCGGAGTGGTTAAAGGAGGCGCAATTTTGTGTGTTTGTTCCAAAGTATCAGGGAAGTTTTGACCAACATTTGGAGCGGCACGTGGCGGACGTCGCCGGATTCTCCCGCAAGGTGTTCGGCCCCCGGCCCGAGGATGCCGCACGCCTGGTGAAGTTGCCGCCAGCCGCCACCGAAACACAGGTAAATCAATATGTGGAAACGATTTTGCAGGATTTGCCCGACAACTGGAATTCGGCAGGCAAAAAGAACATCCAGGACGAGCTGGCTTTGATTGGTACGGGTGGATTGCCGGTGCTCCTGCGTCACCTGCCACTGAGCGAGGAGGCGGAAGACAACTATGTATTACCGGTGCTGACCCGGCTGGCTACGCATGCTCAGCTCCCGGAGTTGCTGGCGGCCCTGGATCGCGATCCCAACCTGGCTGGCTGGTTTGAGCAAAAGGGCTGGGCGGCGGAAGCCCGGCCCACACTGCTGGCCCGGCTGCCAGAACACCGGCTCAACTATCCCGCTGCAGCGGTCAAACTGGTGGCGGAGGCGCATGATCCGGCCACCTATGAAGATATAAAGTGGCGCTTTTTGCAATTGCGCGATGGCCAGGACCGCGTCCTACCGGCGCTGCGGGCCTGTCCGGGATTCGATGTCGCCGGTGCGGTGCGGGAAGCCTGGCGCCTGGCGCAGTTGGGCCTGGTGGGGAACCAAGACCTGACACTGGCGGCGGCGGAGCTCGGATTGACGGATGCGTTTCAAGCTTCCGTTATGAATATGGAGTCACTGCCTGACCAATATAGCCGGGTACGGCTGGCTGCCAAACTGGTGGCGCTCACCCAATATCCCGGTTCCACCAGTCAGGCAGCCCAATGGCTGAGTGCGAACCTGGGCCGATTTGATTTTGATGCGGCACTCGGCCGCTACGTAGTGCGGAATTGACCGGGACTTACCCCCTTGCAGTTAGAAGCTGCACAATAATCCTCGTGCAGGCGGGTTGCCCACGCCAGGCGCGAGCGGAGCACTGCGTTCACGCCGCTTCAGCGCACAAGGCAAAGGCGGTCTGGCCTATGCCGGCACCTTGCTTCCTCCTACATTGAAGCCCGCGCTCCGTACGAACCGGCCGATGCAGTTTCAAGCTGTAAGTTGTATCAGCTGCGTTCAGCTTCAAAGCATCCGCGCTTTCCTAGTCTAGGTTTGGGCATCAAATTGCCCCGGCATCGGCCAAGGCGGAAGAGAATCATATGTAAACAATGCAAACGCATTGCTAAATGAGTAAAGCAATGCCAATGCAATATTGATTCGGGTCCTTATTTGCGATGTTGGCGTAAGTGGTTGATAAATTGTGTTTCGAATAGTTGGCACGGTGGTTGCTTTAAGGATAGTGTCGATTGAAAACCCAATCGAAGAAACAAAAACCTAAACAACAAACTAAAGACAACTATGAAAAAGACCAAAATCAATACCGTGAATCGCACGCTCGCCTTGGCGGCCCTGGTGGCCCTGATCGCCACCCCGGTCCTGCGCGCCGATGACAGCAACTCGGGCGACAACAGCAAGTCCAGCGACAACAGCAGCCAGAGCAGCGACAGCAGCAAGTCCTCCTCCAGCGATAAAAGCCAGAGCAGTGACAATGGTAACAGCCAGTCCGGGGACAATCAGGGCGACAGCAGCAGCGGTGGCACCGCTGCAAAGTATCAGTCCAAGGTGGATCCCTACGGCATGCAAACGGCCGGCAAGGTGATGCAAGCCGGTTCCACGGCTGAATCCAAGAATTTTGACACGACCGTGATGCCGAGCTTGCTGAGCTTCATCCAGAAGAGCCTGCCGGAAACCGTGAACAACACCAAGAGCTCCGCGTTTGAAATTGATCCGAGCAAGCTGGTGATGAAGAGCGATTACAATGTGACGGCGACGTTCGTCTATGAGAATGCCGGATATCATAACTCGTTCGGGGTGGACGAAGTGGCGGCCGGCAAGAAAGGTCCGCAGAGCGCGTTTGACGAGGTGACCTCGGACACGGCGAAGCTGATCTTCCCGGATACCTCCACGCCGGCGGGCGCCGGGGCGGCGATTGGTACGGGCGCGACGACGCAAGACCAGCCGGTGGTGCCGGGTGATTTTGTTAACTTGGGCAAGGTGAGTAAGGGCACGGCGTTGGATTTCTTTTTGATTGCCAACGGTGCGAATGGCGGCTCGGATGTGTTCTCCGCGAATGAATCGCTGAATAAGGATGGTTTCAGCCAGCACGTGGCGGGATTCACCACACACCTGTTCGCGGTGCCGCAGTTGAACAGCCCTTACCTGTTTCTCTCGTTTGAAGACTTGTGGGGCGGTGGCGACAAGGATATCAACGACACGATCATTGCCCTGAATGTGGGCGTGGCGACGGTGAACTCGCTGCTGGCGACGCCGGAACCGGCGATGCCCCTCACCTTCGCGGCCTGCCTGGGCCTGGCCCTGGTGGCGGTGCGCAAAAACAAAAAGGCCACCACGACGGTTTAATAATCGGTTTGGGCCGGGCAGGAAGGGTTTCTGTCCACAGCAGCAGTTGGTTTGATTTAGGTTTAGGTTCATGGGTAAGAGGCGGCGCAGCAATGCGCCGCCTCTTTGTTTTCTTCGGTGTAATTCCACTTGCAGTTTGAAACAGCACCATCATCCTCGTGTCTGAGGGTTGCCCGCGTTCGGCGCGAGTGGAGCGCGGCGTTCACGCCGCTTCAACGTCCAAAATACATGCGGGCCGGACTTTGCTGAGGCCTCCGCCTTGGTCATTGCTGCGGGCTGAACCGCACTCCCTGCGAGCCGGCCGATGCAGTTTCAAGCTGGAAGCGGTATTATTCCATTTACCGGCGATACCCAGTAAGTCGAGGGTGTAAGGGCGCGTCACTCCGTGCGCGCCGCCGCCTGCCAACCAACGCTTACTAGTTTGCCACGACGGCGCGCTCGAAGTAGCGCGCTCCACCCCGCATCAAACCATTCCACCGATCATTGCCAAGACTTGGCATTACTGCGCGGAAGGAACGGCATCAATGTCGAACTGGTTCGTATTTTCCAATTGCACGGTGCCGATAATATGGGCCTTAACCCAGTTGAGCTGGTTGACCGTCGAATTCGCGGCGGCCTGATTATTGACCGCTGCGTTTTGCAAGGTGCTGTTACGGTTGTTTCCGCCCATGGCTCCCCCCGCTAATTGACTGGCTATGCCAGCTGTTGTCGTAATCTGGCCGTTGACCACCGCAGCGTTATTACTCACGGCCACAACTTGCGACGCATTATTGGCAGCCAGGGCGGTGCCATTGGCCTGGGCACTGTTGCTGGTGTCCGGCAGCGGGATGAAATTTCCGGCAAAAATGATGTTTTGTTTCAAGGTCTGGCTGCGGCCGCGGACTTGGAAGGAAAGTCCGGATTGACCTGGCGCATTTTGCGTGTTCGCCGTGCGGTTGTTCGCCGCCAGAGTGCCAGCCTGCGGCAGCGCCACGGTGATGACTGCGTTGGCAGCGTTTTCCGTGAGTGAACCCTCATACACCGAGCCATCCGTGTCCACGACTCGAACGGCATTGCCGTTTTGCTGCCATTGGAACTTGCCCAGCAGCGGGGCTTGGCGTCTGGCGTTGGCCTGATTGCGGTAAAACTGGCCGTTATTGTTGTTGGCCAGGGATGAGTTTTCCAAGCGGTCCACCGCGACAAACATCTGGGTGCTCTGGTTTTGTCCCAATTGAAGGGAAGAGTCCAAACCGGCGGTGGCTGACTGGGGCAAGCCATTAAGCACGGGATTGAGCTGATGGTTGGCTGGTTCATCTTTGACCGCTACCGATTGATCGGATTTGGCTGCGACGGACAGGGCCTTATCCATGTCCCTTTGCGCCGGGGCTGGGGCGGCGGCGGGCGCATCCACACCGGCGAGATCGAATGAGCCGGCCGGCATTTTGTTATTTACCGCCAGATCGCCAGTCGTGGCATTGGTCAGCACGGAAAAATCCGTCGCCGAATAGCTCCTCACCGAGCCATCGGCCAGCAACACCGCCCGTCGGCGTTTTTGTTCCGGGGCATAGGCGATCACGGCATTGGAGGGCAGACTGGCCAGATATTTTCCGCTGCCAACATAAGTGAAGGGCTGACCGCTCTGCGGGTCTACGAGGAGCTTGCGATCGGGTATGATATTTGTGAGTTCATCCAGCGTGGGGGGCAGTTTGCCGGCGTTATCCACGGCGGTGAGCTGGGCGGCAATCCCGATTTGCCGCAACTGGCTCATGGCGGCGACGGACTGGGCCTTATACTTGGCTTTGCTGAGGGTCGGTAGAAGCGCAGCCGCGAGGGTGCATAAAACCGCCATAACCAGCGCCCCTGCGAGCAGCGGATGGAAGCCCCAAAACCACGGTGCCCGCGCGGCCCCGGCCCCGGGCTTCGGGGCGCGCCGGGCCACCTCGCCTTGCAACAACCGCCGGGTGGCGGGATGCAAGGCAAACGGATCGGTGCCCTTGGCGGGATCACCCGCCTGCGAGCGTCGGAAGCGCGCCAAGCTGCGCAGCAGCTTTTCGATGTGGCGTTCCGGTTCCATCAGCGTTGTTTTTTAAGTCGTATCATCGGTCACATTTAATTAGACGGGGAAACCCCAAATTTCTCCCGGGAAAAAATCCGGCGCGCGATATCCTCCAGCCGGTCAAGGCATTTGCTCAGGCGCGAGCTGACTGTTTTTGGGTTCAATTCCAGCGCGGCGCTCAATTCCTCGTAACTGAGTTCCCCAAAATAACGGAGCTCCACAATTTCCCGGCAAGGCTCGCCCAATTGATCCAGCGCCCCATGCACGAGTCCGGCCAGTTCGGCGCTCATCAGTTGCTCATCCGGCGACGGCAGTTGGGCGGGTGGATCAAACTGGCGGGTGCCCTCGGCATCCTCGGTTTCCAGCGAGAGGGTGGTCTGGCCGCCGCCGCGTTTGCCGGCATGGCGCTTTTCGCGGAAGTCCCGGGCCTTGTTCACGGCAATGCGAAACAGCCAGGTCTGAAACCGGCTTTCACCCTGAAAAGATTCGATGTTCTTGATGACGGAAAGAAAGACTTCCTGGCAGATTTCGCCGGCATCCTCAGTGGTGAATTCGGGCGAGAGCTGGAAGATAAAGCGGCCGGCCGCGGCATAATGCCGGTCGAATAATTCGTCCCAGGCATCCGCTTCACCACGGCGGCAACGCGCCAGGAGTTCGGCCTCCGCATCCATGTTCGTAGCGCGACTGTATGCTGGCGCGGCGCGCGGCTCAAGTTTCAAGTTGCGAATCAGCGGGTTATTTCAACGTTCGCGGCCGGGCGGAAAATTTCTTTTTCCCGGCGGGAGTATTTTTTGCCGCCTCCCGTCTGAATGAGTATGAAGAAGATCATTTTGAGCCTGCTGGTGTGCTGCTGGTTTGCCGGCTCCGCGCTGGCGGGGCTGACCGTGCGGGAAATTCATTACACCGGCCGGCTGGCCGATGATGATGCCCGTTTCACCCTCGATGTGGACGCGGAAGCCACCGGTTCCGGCGCCAGTTCCCTGTCCTTCCTATCCGGCGATGTGGCCCTGCTGCCGGGAAAATTGCCGGGCGCATTGTCAATGTCCCGCGTGGCGGGCGGCTACCGGCTCACGGCGACGCAACCGGGGCGGTATCAATTTAAAGTGGAGATTGCCGCGCGGATTCAGCGCGAGGAACCCTGGAACCGCGTCACCTTCACCGGCCCCGCCGCGCCAATTGCCGCGGTAACCGCCCAAGCCGCCGGCGACGGCATGGAAATTCAAATGCTCACGGGCACATTGCTCGCTGCCAAGCCCACCAACGGGCTGGCCCAAGTAAGCGGATTTCTCGGAGCCGATCAGACGCTTGCGTTACGCTGGCAGGGCAAGGTCGCTGCCGTGGCGCACAAGGCCATGCTCACCGTGGATTCCGATATCGCCGCGCAGCTCAGTCCGGCGGTGGTGAAATACACCAGCCGGTTTCGTTACCAGACCATTCAAGGCGCGGCGACCCAACTCACGCTGGCGTTGCCTCTCCAGCAAACCATCACGCGGCTGGAGGGCGCGCAAATTCGCGACTGGCACACGGTCACGGAGGGAAGTCAGCAGCAACTGATCATCGAATTCATCAAGCCCGTGGACACTGGCTACGAACTGAAATTGTACTCGGAACAAACCACCGTGCAGCCGGTGGATCGTCATGGGCCGGGCAAATCGCCCGGCGAACTCATCACGCTGAATCCGCCTCAACCGTTGGAAGTGGAGCGCGAGACCGGCACCCTCACCCTGACCGCCGAGGACACGCTGGTGGAAGTGGCTAATGTTGCCGGTTTGCGGCAGGTGAACGCCACGGATCAGGCGGTGGCGGCGTATCAGTTCAATACCCGTCCCTTCACGCTGGCGTTGCAACTCAAGCCGGTGGAACCGGTCGTGAGCACCGTGGATCACGTTTCAGCCCGGCTGGAGGAAACGCGGCTGCTGACGTCGCATCAGTTGGATGTGACGGTGGATAAAGCGGGCATTTACGCACTGGAATTGACGCCGCCCGCCGGCGACGCTGTGGCCGATGTGCAAGGCGATGGCGTGGAAGACTGGAAAGTAAGCGGCGGCAAACTGCGGGTGAATTTTTCCGCCCGGGTGCTGGGCGCGCGGCGGTTAACGGTGCAACTGGAGGCGGCGCTCAAAAGTTTTCCGGAGCAAATCCGGCTCGCGCCGGTGCGGGTGACGGGTGCGGTAAAAGAATCCGC
>CAIJGS010000033.1 GCA_903820285.1 uncultured Verrucomicrobia subdivision 3 bacterium
AGCGGTCAATGGGCAGGGTGCCGCAGGCGGGAAGGCTGAGACGGGCGGTGAGGGTTTCGTCCTGGCCACCGATGTGGGTTTGGGCGATGACTTCGCCCTGACCGGTCACGGCCTGGGAGATGCCGGAACTGGCGAGGCGGAAGATGGGCAGGCCATATTCGGCGGCGCGCACGGGGGCGACGCGGGAGTGCAGTTCATGCTGGTGCCGGCCCCATTCCATGACGTCCATGGTGGGGACGATGAGGAGTTGCGCGCCTTGGGCGACGAGGCGGTCGGTCACGCGGGTGAAGCTAAGGTCGTAGCAGATGCAAATGCCGATTTTACCCCAAGGCGAATTCCAGAGTTCCTGTTTGGGTGCCGGCAGGCCGTCGTGGAAAAACTGGATGGGCACGCTTTTGGCCTGCTTGAAAACGATCTCGCCGTTGGTGCCGATGACGAAGGCGGTGTTATAATAGACGTCGTTGGTGACAATGTCTTTGGCCCCGACGACGAGGAATCGCCGGTTTTGACGGCACCAGCTTTTCAGCGGGTCAGGGACGGGGCCGTCGCAGGTGTATTCGCTGAGGACAAAGATTTGCGAATCGGGATTTTTGGCGAGCGCGTGGTCGAGGGCTTTGGGGACAACGCCGGTGGCGGGGAATTCCATTTGGACGCCGGTGAGGGTGGCTGAACTTTCATTGCGCGAATCACAGTATAAAACACGAACGGCCACGAATATAATTGTTACTGGGAATATGATAAGCCATTCAACCCATTTCAATTGAAGCCATTTCATATTGCCGACATAGCGAAATGGCCAGGCGGCAGCCAGAAAGGTGACAAAACCAGTGCCATACATGCCGAGGAAATTCGCGCCGGGCGGGAGGGCGTAGCCAAGATTGCCCCAGGAAAATTTCAAGTAATAGATTTCGCTGCGGAAATATTCAAGTCCGGTCCAAAGCACGGGAATGAGCCAGGCCGCTTTGCCGGGGCCCCAGCGATAGGCGCAACGGTTGGCGAGCAGGGCAAAGAGCGCAACCCAGAAGGCGAGGATGATCCACAGGACAATGGCGGCGAACTGGAAGATGTTCCAGAAAAAGAAAAATTGCGGAGCATAGCTGAAAAAGCCGGCGGCGAGGCCGAAGTAAAAGGCGCGGCGCGGGGTAGGCTGATTCGTCAAACGAACCAGGGCGAAAGCGTAGCCGATAATGAACAGGCCGGCGGCGGGAAAGCGCAGGCAGGTATAGGCGGCCTGAAAGCACGCGACGGCCAGCAGCAGCCTGAACAGGGATTGTTTCCCAGTCAGAGCGCGGGGGGCGGCCGGTTGAAAGTTCATCTTGCTGAGTGAATTGACTTGTTCATTTAAACGGTTCGGCAACTATTTCGCCATGCAAAAAAACAAAACCGTGCTGGCGTTTCTGGATGATATTTATGAGGACCTGGAGCTGTGGTATCCCAAGCTGCGGCTGGAGGAATCCGGCTACGCGCTGAAATCGGCGGCCCCGGAAATCAAAACCTATGCGGGCAAGCATGGTTATCCCGCAGCGTCGGACTTGTTATTGAAAGATGCGCGCAGTGAAGATTTTTGCGGGCTGCTGGTGCCGGGCGGGTTCATGCCTGACAAGCTGCGGCGGGATCCGAAGGTGCTGGCGCTGACGCGGGAATTTTTCGAGCAGGGCAAGCTGGTGGCCTTCATTTGCCACGGCGGTTGGATTCCGATTTCGGCAAAAATTTTGCAGGGCAAACGCGTGACGGGGTCGCTGGGCATCAAGGATGATTTGGAGAACGCCGGCGGCATCTGGGTGAACGAACCGGTGGTGGTGGATGGCAATCTGATTTCCAGCCGCACGCCGCGCGACCTCGCGCCATTTGGCGCGGCGATGGTGAAGTTTTTGGATGCTTACAATTAAAGGGGCCATAGACCGTCGAATGATCCCCGATAATATCATTCAAACAGATATTGCATATTATGCCTACGCCAACTTGCACCAAATGCCGCCGGGTGATTCCCAGCGCTGATATCAATGTGGCCCAAGACTTGGCCTACTGTCGGGAATGTAACCTGTCACATCGCCTCTCCCAGTTAACGTATGACCTTGAGATCAATGCCAGCCTCGACCTGCAACACCCGCCCCAAGGCTCGTGGTATGTGAGCAACGGCGGCGGCACAGTAATTGGAGCGTCCACCCGCAGTCTCGGAATGGCGATCGGGGCACTGTTCTTTGCTCTTTTTTGGAACGGCCTGTTGTCCATTTTTATCGTGGTTGCCATCGCTGGCACGCTGCACAATTTGCATCTTTCCGTGCCCGTCTGGTTTCCGGCGCCCAAGATGAACGGGGGCGACATGAGCCTCGGCAACACCTTGTTTCTCTGGCTATTTCTCACCCCGTTTATAGCAGTCGGGTTGTTGGTAGCAGGCCGCTGCTTGACGTGCCTGTTCGGTTACACGGAGGTAAGAATTGAATCCATGAGAACACCCTTTTCACGGGCATCGGTTCACTGGGCTGGAAACGCACCTTGGATACATCGCAAGTAAAAGACGTGCGGCTATACGAAAAACGTAGCACCGAGAGTAACAACAATGTGAGCATTCTTATCGAAACCCGGGCCGGCAAAGAGTTCAAGCTGGGTTCCACACTCACCAACGAACGACGCTTGTTTGTTCTCGGTGCGCTCCGGAGAGCCTTATTGAAGTAGTTTGTGAATTGAGCTTACGCCGATTTAGGCAGCAGGGCGGCGTAGTCGCGGGTGAGCTTGGAGAGTTCGGCCACGACGGAGGCGTACTGGGGATCGGTGGCCAGATTTTTCATTTCCAGCGGGTCGTTTTTGGGATCGAACAGCATGGCACCATTGATACCGTTGGGACCATATTCGGCGTAGCGCCATTGTTCGGTGCGGACGGCGACGCCGTGGTAGGTGCGACCGTCTTCGCTCCAGACGGTGAAGCCGGGTTTGTCCCACTTGGCGGCGGGATTCTGGAGGAGCGGGGCGACGCTTTGGCCTTCGAGTTCGGCGGGTTTCTTGAGGCCGCAAAGCTCCACGAGGGTCGGGTAAATGTCCAATGATTCCACAATGCGGGTGCAGGGCTGGCCGTTGCCGCCGGCACCGGGCGCAGAAATGATGAGCGGTACGCGGGTGCCCATTTCAAAAAGGGAGCCGGCCTTGGACCATTTGCCTTTTTCGCCGAGCTGATAACCGTGATCGGCCACGAAGACGATGATGGTGTTGTCGCGCAGGCCGAGACGGTCGAGCTCATCAATCACGCGGCCGAGATTCCAGTCAGCCCAAGAGAGCGACGCCAGGTAGGCACAGATCATTTCCTTGGCCTCGGCGGGGCTGGCC
>CAIJGS010000034.1 GCA_903820285.1 uncultured Verrucomicrobia subdivision 3 bacterium
AGAACTGCACAATCGGTGACGGCGGGAGGTTGGTGGTCAATTGGGCCGAGGCGGCCAAGGCGGACGCGGTGAAGGCGGCGAACAAGAATTTTTTGATGAGCATAAACTGATTTTGGGATGGGAAAATTACGGGTGCGTCAGACGAAAAAACATATTCCCCGCGGGGTTGGTGAGGGTCAGGGAATTCGTTGTGCCGGTGACAACGCCACTGCTGGCCAGCCAGCTGGCCACTGGCGCGTTCAGCTGGGTACTCTGGACCAGACTCCAACCGTTAACATTCTGCCAAGACACCGTCACGACATTCCCGTGGTGAGAAATGCTGAGCACCGGCGCGCCGGGCGTTTGCACGAGGTTGATGAGCGACCAGAACCCGCCGGTCATGGAAAAATTTCCGCCGCTCATGGTGCCGCTGTCAGCGGGCTGGCCGATGGTGCCGCTGACCGAATACAGCGCGCCGGTGCTGGTGCCACCAGCGGCGATCTGATGCCAATCAATTGAATAGCTCTGCGCCGGCGTCCGCAGGCCGCAGGCCGCAGAAAGGATGAGTCCAAGTAGCAGTGCGGTTCTTCCGCCGTGGCGTCGGGTGGAAACCACCCGTTGATTTTGTTGCTGCCCACCGCCGGCACTCGGCCGAGGGGATCCGAAAACAAGCTGGTCGTTCATTTGGCGGCTCCGTTTTGGTTGCTGATTAGCTGTTCGAGCTTTGCGAGCCGGGCCTGCAAGTCCGCGATTTCCTGTTCCTTCCGATCCAGCTTCCGGTTCAATCCTTGGATGGCCGCCAGTTCCACGCCGTCAAATTCCAGCGTGCTGATGCCGCGGTCATCCCGGCCGGGATAGAAGGCGGCTTTGAAATCCTGCGCCATGGGCCCGATGTTGGGCGTGGCGCCGTCGTTCTCCCACTGGTAATTCCATAACTGCACGGGCATAGCTGCCAGCTTGGCCAGGACCGTGGAACTGTCGACCGGACGAAAGTTCTTCTTGGCGTTGCGATCGGAAACCGTCGTCCAGGAGGTTGCGCCCGGGAGCAGCACCACGCCGGCACTGCCGGTCGCGTAGCTGGCGGGTTCAAGGTTGGTGGAGGTCAAAAACTCCACCCCGCCGGAAGCGCGAGCGACGAACTGGTTGTTTGTATACGCGAAGGTGTTGACGCCGTTGCCATCGCTCCAGACAAACGAGCCGTCGTGGAGGGCCTGGGCGTTATAGCCGGCGGCAAAACTATACTGACCGATGGCCAGATTGCTACAGCCACCGGGAATGGTGGCATATTCCGCCGTGGCCCGGTTGAGATACCCGCCGCCCACGGTGGAAACCAGTCCGCTGGCAATATTCTGATCGCCTCCGCCGATGGTGGAAAGCATACCCGAGGCAAAATTGAAGTAACCGCCAGACACCACGGCAAAATCATTGCTGGCCACATTTTGGGAACCGCCGCCCACGACAGCCCAAGTGGCGGCGGCTTTATTGTCATCTCCGCCGGCCACCGTCGCCTCCGGAGCGGTGGCATTATTATCCTGGCCGCCGCCCACGGTCGTATCATTGGTGGTGGCGCTGTTAAAGCGGCCGCCGGCGATGGTTGAAAAAGCCCCGACGGCAGTATTTCCATAGCCGCCGCTTACGGTAGCATTGGTACCAGCGGAATTATATATACCCCCGCTCACGGTCGAGTAGCCGTTGGCCGCTTGAAATCCCGGCAGCGAACCTTGGGGGATGGTGCTGAAATTGAGATTGGTCAGTCCGTGGCCGTCGCCAGCAAACGCGCCGGTAAACATATTGTTCGCATTGGTGGCGAGCACCACCCCGCCAAACGTGTTCGAGCCGGTGAAATAATTCGCGGCCGCCAATGCGACCAGATTCGTGGAAAGCTGGAAGGCCGCCAGGGAGGCCGTGGTCAATACACTTAAGCCGTCCACGGTCAGGCCCCCGCCGCTGGTGGCAAAGACCACGCCGCCTTTGGCACGCACGCTAAATTGATTATTGGTTGTGGAAGTGAAGGGCATTCCTTGCGCATCGGCCCACACGAACGTGCCGTCATTGGTCGCTTGGGCACCCGTGCCGGCCGCGAAGCTGTAATTTCCGGACGCAATGTTATTGGATCCGCCCGGAACGGTCGCACAAAGGTTAAGCGCCTGGTTGAGCAGGCCGCCGCTCAAGGTGGCACCGCTTCCCGTCACCGTGTTGCCGAAGCCGCCGCTCACCGTTGAATTGGTGGCACCGGCGGTATTTTGACTGCCGCCGGCCACGGTGGCATTCAGACCGTTTGCCTGATTGTTGATGCCGCCCGCGATGGTGGCGTTTTGGCTGCCCGCCCGGTTCCCATTGCCGCCCGCCACCACGGAACTTTGGCCACCGGCCACGTTGCCATAACCGCCACCAACCGTTGACCAGGTTGCATTGGCTGCATTTTGCGAGCCGCCGCCAATGGTGACTGAAGTTGTACTGGCGGCAGTTGAATTGCCGCCGCCCCCGCCAATGGTATTACCAGAGCCGCCGCCCATAATGTTATTTTGACTGCCCCCGCCAATCCAGGAATTAGCACCGGACTGAACATTGAACGTGCCCGAACCAATGCCGCCATATTGTCCGGCGCAGACATTCGCGCTGCCACCCACGATCACATCGCCCTGGCCGGTGATGGTGTTATGAATGCCGCCGCCAAGAAACGCGTAACTGCCCGAGGTGGTGATGCTATTTGATTGCAGGCCATTGAAGGCCGACCCGCCACCGGCGATGACCGCGGCAAAGGCCCCCGCCTGAATGACATTGTTGCTGTAACCGCCAATCACATTGGCGGTGTCCGTGGTGGGGTCAAACCGCAGCACTTGCTGGCCATTGACCTTGAGTACCAGTGACTGGTTATCGCTGGTGCCGAGAAAGCTGCCCGCCGGGGTAGTGCCGGCATTACCGGCGGTTTGCCAGAAACCCGCGCTGCCCAACCCCTGTAATTTGGCCGCGTTGACGTTGGTGACATTCGCGCCATTGCCGGTATAGGAAACCGCTTGGACGGCTCCCGAAAAACTGGGGCTGACCGGCAGGACCGAATTACCAATCGTGCCCCCGGCAATTTGGGCGGCCGAAACGGTCCCGCTCACATTGCTCGCCGTGCCGGCGAAGATCGCGTACGGCGTCGGCATGAGGGCTTGCAACGGGTTCAGCGCGGCGAAAGTGTTGGCGCCGTTGGTCCGCACGCTGATTGCCAGCCACGTGGAGTTGCCGGTGAAAACACTGCCGAAATCCAGGGTGGTGGCGAAGAGCCCGTTGGTGACGCCCACGGCCAGATTGGTGACCGTAACGCCGACCTGGCTGCCGCCGCTCGCGGCATTGGCCAGCGCGAATTGAAAATCATAAACGCCGGTGGCCGGCCCGGCCCCATCGTTCAGCCGGCCCTGATAGCTGAACGCCGTGCCCTGCGCGTGAATGGAAGTTAGGGTGCCAAGGCAGAGGCCCAGCGCCAAAGAACATTTTTTTATGGTGAAGTGCGGAATTGGTTTCATGACGCCTCCACTATCGCGTCGAATTGCGAAACCAACAATTCTCCCTTGGGAGTAGGCTGCGGGTCAGCGGGCGGATTCGGACGAAAGGATTTCCAGCGCCTGCAACGTCGCGGCGTTGCGGCTTTCCACGCCGAGTTTTTCGAAGATATGGACGAGATGCTTTTTCACCGTGGTGGCGCTGATGGTGAGGATGATGCCGGTTTCAAAATTGCTTTTGCCCTGGGCGACCCACAGCAAAATTTCCGCTTCGCGCGGGGTGAGACCGAGTTTTTCCAGCGGCACGGCGGATTTGAAATCGGGATTGAAGCCGGCCTGCTGCTGCGAACGTTCCAGCCGCGCCTCGATGGCGGCGAGCAGGTCGTCCACGTCCACGGGCTTGATGAGATAGTCATCCGCGCCGAGGTTCATACCTTCGCGCACGTCCTGCCGCTCGCCCTTGGCGGTGAGAAAAATAAACGGAATCTGCCGCGTGGTGGGCTCGGCACGCAAAGCCGACAACACGCCGTGGCCGTCCAGTTCGGGCATCGTCACATCGCACAGAATCAAATCCGGCAGTTCGCTTAGCGCAGCGGCCACGCCCGCCCTGCCATTGGCGGCGGCGTGAGATGCGAACCCTTCCAGCTCCAATATTTCGCAGAGGTTTTCACGGGTGGAGGGTTCGTCTTCGATGATGAGAATTTTTTTCATGCGGATTTTTGGCTTTCGCCGGTGCGGTTGGAAATTGCGGGATTGGCCGGCAAAAAGAGCGGCAGGCGTACGCTGACTTGGGTGCCGGCGCCCGGCGCGCTTTCAACTTCAATAGTTCCGCCATGCTGTTCAGCGCAATGTTTCACGATCACCAGGCCCAGCCCGGTGCCTTGGATCGTGGCGGCATTGCCACCCCGGTAAAAGGGGGTGAAGATGCGCCGCTGGTCCTCCTCGGGAATTCCCATGCCAGCATCCTTGACATTAAAAACGGCTTCCCCGGCCACCCGGCTGACCGTCAGCGTCACCTCGCTGCCAACGGGCGAGTACTTGACGGCATTGGAAAGCAAATTGGTCAAAATATGGCGCAGCAAATTCTCGTCCACCCGGGCCGGCTCATCCACCCCGCTTACGGCGAGCCGGATGGGGCAGCGCCGGCTGGTTGCCGATTGGATTTCATCCACGATCGTTTTGCAAAGCGGGACAAGCTCCAGCGGCGTGGGTTTGAAGTCCATGCGCCCGGCCTCCGCGCGGCTGAAGAGCAGCACATCGGCCATCAGCGCGTTCATGCGGCGCACGGCGGATTTGATGCCGTGCAAATGCGCCGCCCGCCGTTCCGGCGGCAGCCGGTCGGTATAGCGCAGGAGAATATCCGTGGAACTCAAAATGATCTCCAGCGGCGTGCGGATTTCGTGCGTGACCATGGAGGTGAAGTTGGACTTGAGCCGGTTGAGTTCCTTTTCCTCCGCCAGTGCCACGTTGAGCTCGGCAGTCCGCCGGGAAATCGTTTCCTCCAGGCCGCGATTGAGCGCGAGAATTTCCGCCTCCCGGGCGAGCACCAGTTCGCGTGCCGCCTCCGCCTGGTAGCGCAGCCGGGTCTGCAGCGCAAACAGCCAGAGAAACGCGCCGCTCAACACCAGGCCGGCCGCCAGCAAAAGCCACGGCGGAAAATTAATGGCCGACGGCTGCGGCTTGAGGCTGGCGCGAAACCGCCACAGGCCCGTGATGCTATCGATCGAAATGGTTCGTTGCGTGGCCGTGCGCGGCGGGTCCGGTTCGTCCGGGGCGAGCAGGCGGTATTCAATAATTTTGTCGTCCAATCGCGGCTGAAACGAATGATAATACTCCGCCTGGTCCAGCAGGAAAAACAGTACGCTGCCGGGCCGGGACGACCAATGGCTCATTGGCTCCCCGGCCGGAAAGGTTTTCTTCAACGGTAAAAACGAAATCACCTGCTGCCGGGACTGGCCGGAGCCGGCGAAGGGCAGCACCAGTTGCATCGCCGCGAGTCCGTTACTGTGATTGTACCAGCGGTTTAAAATCCCCGATAGGGCCGTATCCGTGGTGGGATCCAAAGCCGGCCGGCCGGTCACGAAATCCCGCCATTGGGTAAAGGTGAGCTGCAGTGCCGCTTCGCCATTCGTTGGCCGCATCGGCTCCAAATACCCGATGGCCCGCAAACCGGGATAGTGCTGCCGCCACTCGGAAACTGTCAGAAAATTTTCCCACGCCGCCGGGGTGACTTCATTGGCCATCAAAGTGGCCTTGGCGGAGGTTCGGAGCGATTGCAGATTGATCAGGGGAAACAGGATGGCGTTCTGCCGGGCGAACCCTTCCTGCCAGCGGGCGGCCTGAATTTCACGCGCCGACTGGCGCTGCCACAGGACAAAACAGGTCGTTG
>CAIJGS010000035.1 GCA_903820285.1 uncultured Verrucomicrobia subdivision 3 bacterium
TCACAGTCTCAATGTTTTTGTACGCGGCGGGCGCTTCCTCGTACAGCAGGTCGCGGGCTTCGCAGATGACGCGGCCGCCAAGCGGGGTCTGCGCCAGTTCGCTCACGCGGAAGCGTTCGCGCATGCGCTGGCGGCTGGCGCTGCGGGTCCATTTGCGTCCGGCGCCGTGGGCCAGCGACCAGGCGTGGCTGGCTCCGTCGCCGGTGGGTTGCACGAGGTAACTGAGCGTGCCGCGTGAGCCCGGGATCATGAGATGCGGGGTTTCACTGGCGACCGCACCCTTGCGATGGATCCATACGGTTTCGCCTTCGTGTTCGCGCGGGATGATGCTGTTATGGCAGCCGTCCCAGAGCAGGCCGGCCTCGGCGCCAAGGCGGTTGGCGAAGCGTTGGGCGATGAGCGCGCGATTCGCCTGCGCCCAGCGGAGGGCGCAGTCGTGTTCGCGCAGGTACTCCACGCCGGCCAGCGATTCCGCCGTCACCCCTTCGCCGCGATGCATGCTGACGTGCGCCCGCAGGATGGATTCGCCCAGGCCGCGTGATCCGCTGTGAACGAGCATCACGAGCTGATCTTTGCCCAGGCCAGTCTGGCGGAAGGCGGTGGCATCGTGAACCGTTTCCACGGCTTGTACCTCGGCGAAGTGATTGCCGCCGCCGATGGTGCCGAGATCGGCGTCAAAGGCGGTGGAGGCGAGTCCGGAGGCGGCGAGATAATTGCCGATGTCTTCGTCCCACGGATGTTCGAGGTGGAAGTACAGCGTGGCCCAGCGATCCAGTTTGGCATCGCGGCGGACGAGGTCCGTCTGGAATAGGGCCATGCCGCAGCCGATATCGCCGCCGATGAGATGAGGGTAAAGGCGGTCGGCGGTGACAAAGGCGGCTCCGACCGGTCCGCCTTTGCCGGGATGCAGATCGGGAAAGCCGACCGCTTGCCGCATGCCGTCAAATTTGGCCGTGGCATACAGCTGGCGCACCGCTTCGCCTTCGATCCAGGATTTGGCGGAGGCGATGAGGCGGGTGCTGGTTGGGGTTAATGTGTTCATAGAATGTGTGCGTCCGCATTTGGCGGAGGAGGTGGCAATCGCCACCGATTGGCCCGGCCAGCGTGAATGGGATGGCCGGGCCGGTTTTATTCCGCCGCGACGATGACGGGTTTGGAGCCAAAACCGTTTTTGGTCGGGCGGGGAACGAAGTGCAGCTTCGTGACTGGCCGGATGCGGAGGATCCGGCAGGGTTTATAGCTCCGGCGAAACCGCAGTGGGGTTTGCCGGTGGATAGGGGCATGCATGTGTTTCCTTTTGGTTGGGGGTGATGGTGGTCGCGGGAGTGGGAGTCGCACCCACTTGCATGAGCTTACAGGCTCACCTCTGTGCGCTGGTCGAGTTTCCCGCTAGGGATTTAAACCAAAAAATGGCAAGCCGTCCCGGTGCTGCCCCGGGGAACTGGGTTTTGGAGACCCGGTTGCGCAAGCTGGCGCCCGGCCTGTCGAAAGTGGTCGGTGAAAATGGAATTTTAGACTTATACCGCTGGCTGTTTGAAATTACAGATGCCGCTCCGCTGGAGCTGGGAATTTTGAGGGCATGTTTCTACAAACATGACGCTCCTCCGGAGCTAAAGCGGGCCGCATTTAGTGCGGTTTCAAATTCTAATGGAATTACTTTGGCAAAAGGGCCGGAAGTGGTTTGGCACTTCCGGCCCGGTTTATATCAACAAAGAACAAACACCTCTTGGTCATCTGGCGATGCCAACCCGCGGATTCACGGCGGATGTTTCGGTGTTTGAGGGCACACCTCCTGCGAAGCCCTTAAAATGTAAAAGTGTCCGGCACCATCGCCATGCGCGCATGCGCGACCCGTGGGCATAGCCCAACGGTGGGAAGCAATCACTTCCCGGCGTCACTACTGAACTGGCGGCTAGAGACATCATTCTTTGGATGTCCGGTCCGCCCGGTCAGGGTGGTCTGGTGGATGGTGGTGCGGTTTCATTTTTGATCAGTGTTCACTGAAAAACAAAAACCCTGCTTGCAGGTGACAAGCAGGGTGGAAAAATTCCTCGCGATAAATTATCGCTTTACCTGCCGGTCATTCGTTCATCCCGATGCCAACTTCCCGGGGCTGTATTCCCCAAGCGGGCGGATGAACCGATGGCAAACATACCACCGACACCGGACTGCGGGCGAATGGCCGCTTTCGCGACGGTCGCCAGCCGGATCATGGCTGATATGTTGGTACAGGTTTTCATCGAACGTGTAAGATGAATATCATAAGTGCGAGGTTATCGTCCACTTATACTTTGAGGGGGTGCAGTATCTTAAAACAGAATATCAAGATATGAAGATATGATGTTATCAAGGTTTGAGCCGCCGAGTGGCGTAGCGCATTTCAGCCCGATTTAAGGTCCGGCGCGGCGAGTTAGAGGCAGGGTCAGACCACCTCTGGCTTGGTCATTTAAGCGGCGTGAACGCCGCGCTCCGCGCGCGTTCAATGTGAGTGATTGGATTTTGCGAGGGTCAATCAAATCATATCCGGAGCGAGATTACCGGGTTGACACATAACTCAAGCGGGGCCGCGTTCGGAGCCGCCGAGATATTTGGCGGTGGCTTCGGCGCGGCAGCGCACGTGCATTTTTTCGTAGATGTGGCCGATGTGATTGCGCACGGTGCCGGCGCTGATACCGAGCTGGCTGCCGATTTCCTTGTTGGCAAAACCGCGCGCGATCAATTGCAGGATTTCCTTTTCGCGGGAGGTCAGCTCGGCGCCTTCGGGTTCCTTGAAGGCGGGTTTGCGAAAGGCTTCAATGACGCGTCGCGCGATCTGCCCGGTCATGGGCGCGCCGCCTTCCAGCACGGCGATGATGGACTGGATCAATTCCGCGGCCGGAATGTTTTTGAGCAGGTATCCGCTGGCGCCGGCCTTGAGGGCTTCGAAAATATTGTCGTTGTCCGAATAGGCCGTGAGCATGAGGATCTGCGTTTTGGGGAGCAGTTCCTTCAGCCGGGCGGCGCATTGGATGCCGGACATGCCGGGCAGCCGGATATCCATGAGCACGACGGCTGGCTGGCTGTTCACAAAATGTTTGAGGGCGGCTTCGCCGGAATCGTAGGCGGCGATGGAGCCGACCTGCGGGTGGAGATTCAGCAGCTTGGCCAGGTTCTCGCGCACCTCGCGGTCGTCTTCCACAATGCCCACATTGATTTTCGCCGGGTTTTCGGCGACCGCGTCGCGGGTTGTTTTGGTATTCATGGGCTCGCTGGTTTCAGCTGGCAAATCACTGTTTCGGTTTCCGTTCATCCATGCCCGGCAGCGGCAGGTGCAGGATCACGGTGGTCCCCTGCCCGGCGCTGCTCCGGATTTCCGCGCGGCCTTTGACCAGTTCCATCCGGCTGCGGATATTGGCCAGGCCATTGCCGCCGGGCCGGGTCTGGCCGCTTTCGAAGCCATGACCATTATCAGAAATCACCACCCGCAACCAGTCGTTTTCCACGTGGATATGAATCTCGATCAGGGTGGCGGCGGCGTGGCGGACGGTGTTGTTCAGCGTTTCCTTGGCGGCCATCAACAAATTGTGGCGGACCTGAGCGGAGACGGGGACGTCGGGAAATTCCGGGTCGGCCTCCAGCCGCCAGCGGATGCCGGTGAGGTCGAGAAAACGTTCGGCATAGTCGCTCAGGAAAGCGACGATGTTGGGCAGCGAATCGTTTTTGGGATTGATGGTCCAGACGACTTCATCCATGGCGCCCATGAGTTGCCGGATGCGCTGGGTGATGAAACCAACCTGCTGTTTGACGTCGCCGGGGGGCAGGCTGTCGCGCATGGCGAGTTCGCCGAGATGGGCGATGCCGGTGAGGCGGGCGCCGAGTTCGTCGTGCAGATCGCGGGCGATGCGGCGGCGTTCGCTTTCGAGCGTCTGCTCGAGTTCGAGCCGTTGCAAACGTTGCTGGAGGCGGCGTTTCACATTGGCGCGAACGAGCAGGGTCAGGGTAAGCGCGCCGAGGCCGAGCATGCCGGCCTGAAACCACCAGGTCTGATACAGGTACGGGCGAAGGAACAGGTTTACGATGGCACCGGATTCCGGCCAGGCGCCGTCGCGGTTGGCGGCGAGCACTTCAAACCGGTAGTGGCCGGGGGGAATCTGGGCATAGTTGGCAAACCGGCGGGTGCCGGCGTTTACCCAGGCGGGGTCCAAACCCTCAAGCCGGTAGCGGAAGGTGATGGCCGTGGGCATGGTGGAATGCAGACCGGTGTAATGAAATTCCAGGGTGTTCTGGCCGGGCGGGAGGCTGATTTCCGGTGGCTCGGCATGGGCGAGGGAGCCGGGGGCGTGGTTGTCGATGGCCGGCGCGGACGGGGCGACCTGGCCGTTGATGAGCAGTTCTTCAATCACGACGGAGGGCGGAGCGCCACGTTTCCGGAAGCGTTTGGGATCCACCACCACGATGCCTTTGAGCGTCGAGAAATAGAGCAGGCCGGTGCGCGATTTTAGGCTGGAGGGGTTGGTGCCGCCGGAACATTCCTCCACTTCCATGCCGTCCTCCTCGCCGAGATTCAGGGGATGAAGTGAATCCGCTTTGCCGTCGGCCACCGCATCTAGTTCCAGCTTGGAGACGCGCGAAATGCCCCGGTTGCTGCCCAGCCAGAGGGCACCTTCGTCATCCTCCAGTATTTGGGAGATGGTGTCATTCACCAGGCCGGCGCGGGTGGAGTAGGTGAAGATGATGCCATCTTTCAACCGACTCAGGCCGCCGCTGCGGGTGCCAATCCACAGGACGCCGGCGGAATCGAAATACAGGGCGCGCACCGAATCACTGCCCAGCCCCTGTTTTGTGGTGAAATGAAGCGGATTGCCCGGATGCAGGGCATAGAAACCGGTATTATCGGTGCCGGCATACATGGTGCCGTCGGGCGCTTGCGCGAGGGCCTGGACAGGAAAGGTGCCGGGCATGTCCGGCACCGGGACAAATTTTCCATCCACGATCCGCCAGAGGCTGGTACCCATGTGCGGGGTCTGGTTGCCCACGCTGCCGGCCCAGAGCTGATGCTGCCGGTCTTCAAACAGGCAGAGCACGGTTTTGCGGGTCCGATCGGCAGGCAGCGACGGCGGGTTGAAACCCATTTTAACAAACGTATTGAGATCAAATAACAGCATGTCCGCCGCCCACCAGAGGTTGCCGTCGGAGGTGGGCAGCACACAGCGGGTCCAGACAAAGGTATCGGCCTTGGAAAGCCACTGGCGTTTGAACTGGCCGGCATGTTCGCGAAAAATACCGTCCTCGGTGGCGGCCACCAGGCTGCCATCGGCCAGCTCGGCCACGCCATGGACGACGGCGTTGGTGAGTCCGTCCCCGGCAGCCAGGGTGGTTACCTGTTTTCGGCGCAGGCAGGCCAGGCCGCTGGAGGAGGAGCCGACCCAGAGGTTGCCTTCGCGGTCGGGATAAACGATGTGGACATAATCATCGGCCGCCTCCGGGTTGATCATGGCCGGATAAAAGCGGTCCGCCTGCTGGTAGAACAGGCCTTTGCCATAGGAGCCGGCCCAGAGGGTGCCGTCCGTGGTTTCGGCCAGACTGGCCACATAGAAATAAGGCACGCCCTGGGCCTCGCCGTATTTTTTCCAGGCACCGTTTTCCCGGCAAAGCAGGTAGCCATTGCCAATGCTAAGCCACAGGCGGCCGGCGTGGTCTTCGGTCATGGCGCGCACCGACCGGATGCGGGGCAGCGGGAAATCCACGGGCACGATCTCGCACGTGCCCGGCTGAATTTTTATCAGCTTGGAGGAGCTGCCCCAAAGCCAAACAGCTCCGGTGTGGTCCGCAAACAGGATATTGACGATCTGCCGGGGAATGCCGTTGGTGCCGTCCATGCGCGTGAGGTGTTTATCAGCCCAGCGGTAAAGTCCGCGATCCGTGCCGATCCAGACGTGGCCAGCGGCATCCTCTCCCAGGCCGGTGATGGCGGCGCCGGGCAGTTCGGAGGTGAATTTTGGGAATGGCTGCCGGCTGCCTGCGCAACGGGCGAGGCCGTGTTCGGTGCCCACCCAGAGCACGCCTTGGGGATCCTCCGCCAGGGCGGTGATGCCGACGTGCGGCAGGCCGTTGGCGACGCTGTAGCGGTGAAATTGTACGCCATCAAAACAGGCCAAGCCATCGGGGGTGCCCACCCACAGATAGCCGTCCCGGGTTTGATAGAGGGCGGTGACGGTGTTTTCCGGCAGGCCTTGTTTGGTGGTCCAGGTGCGGACGGTGTAATTCGATCCGGCATTGGTCGCCGGGTCCGCCGACGCGAGGTCCGCGTGGATCAAGCCGGTGCCGAGCCAGCCAAGACCGGCCAGGCACGTCCACCCCGCCAACCGTGTGCCTCCCCGCCGCCGGTCCCGGCCCCAGGCACCCAGGCGAAAGACCACCTGCAACCAAAGGCCATGAATACTCATGTGGGGTTTACCATAAACGGTCGCCGCCGGCGGGACAAGGCGATGTTACAAGTTAATCTAACACGGGATAATCAGGGTAAATCTGCATGATATGTGCCATTTGTCATATTGTTCGATTCCGGCAAAGGGTTAAGATGCCCGGATGTAAGGAATCGGACCCATGGAGATTGAGCCCGGTTTACGAGCATGCATCCATGCTGCCGCCACAACCCGAAAACCAGAATGACAACTGAATCCCTGACCCAACCGCATATGAAATCAACGGCAACCTTTCGAACCACCTTGGGGCTGATGCTCGCCTTGGGCCTGGGCACCGCTGCGCAGGCAACCACCGATACCTGGACGGGAGCCGGGGCGGATAATTATTGGGCAACGGCGGGCAACTGGGGTGGCACCGCGCCAAACGCCACGGGTGACAACCTGATTTTCGCCGGCAGTACCCGGCCGCTGAGCACGAACAACCTGGTGACCTCGGTTGGCTGGGTGCAATTGAATCCGACAGCGGCATTCAACTGTTTCGGCAGCGCGCTGACGGTTAATGGGGCGTTTACCAACTCGGCTCAGAATAATACGCTGATTTTCCCCTTGGTGCTCGGCGGCAATGTGAACTTTGACGTCGCCTCCGGGACCACCCTTTCCCTGAGCAACGTCGTATCGGGCGCGGCGGGCATCGTTCAGACCAGTGCGGGCACGCTGGCCCTGAACAATCTGGCCAACACCTTTACCGGTCCGGTTTCGGTAACCAATGGCATCCTGCAATTGGGCAACGTGACTACCACGGCCACGTACAGTTTCCCGGGCAGCACCATAGCGGTGAACAAGGCAACGCTCTTTTTTAACGGCAGCAGCGGCGGGACCGTGACGCATACCTATAACTTCGCCAATCTCACCGCCCCCATCGGGGTGACCAACTCCAACGTGAAGTTTCAAAGCAGCAACGCCACCACCGAGGCACTCAATGGCGCGTTTGCTTTTAGCGGGACCAACATAATCACTTATACCTCCTCGGCCTTTACCCATAACCTTAATTTCAACCGGGCGATCACCGGCAGCGGGTTGCTGACCCTGAACTGGAGTGGTACGACCTCCGGCCGGAGCGTTAATATTAACGACACGCTCAATGGCAATAACTTCACCGGCACCTTGGTATTGAACGCCACCCCGACCGCAGGTAATTTCAATCTTAACAAGCCGCTCGGCCCGGTTGCGTTCGTGGTGTCCAACGCGTGGACGATCGTCAACGTGGCCACCAACAATCTTGATTCCGCCGCCTCGGTGAGCCTGAACAGTTCCGGGTCCGGTCTCAACCTGAGCTCGTATGGCTGGAGCAATTCGGCCGCACCGCTCTCCATCAATGCCGGCACGATGATCATGGGCAACGCCACTACCGGGACGGTGGTTTATGTCGGCAATCTGGCCGGCGCGGGCGGCGTCATCACCAACACCGGCGCAATGCCCTCTTCGCTGTCGGTCACCGAAACTGCCAACAACACCTTTTCCGGGGCCATTAATGACAGCAGCGCGGCGCCGCTGGCGTTCACCAAGAATGGGACGGCCACGCTGACACTCACGGGTACGAATGGATATACGGGGGCGACGCTGATCGCCGCCGGGGCCTTGCAGGTAAATGGTCTGCTGACCAGCACGCAGGTGACTGTGAATGCCGGGGCGACCATTGGCGGCACGGGCACCCTGCTGGGGAACACGACGGTGAATGCCGGTGGTACGGTGGCCACGCTGGGCACGACTGCTCTGGCCCTCAATGCGCTGACCCTTGGGGCCAGCCCGACGGATGCGATCACGCTGACGGTTAAGGGTGATGGAACGACGGTTGCCGGCTCTGTGCTGGTGACGGGTGCGGGTGGTTTTACCAATAATGGCAAGGTGACGGTGAACGTGACTGGCGCCCTGCCCGCCACGTTGGGCGCATATCCTTTGCTCTCCTATACGGGCGGGTCGGCCGGTACCGGCACGTTTGTGGCCGGTACGCTGACTTCCGGCGTGCTGGGTTATATCACCAATGATACCAGCGCCTCCGCCGTTGAACTGGTGGTGACCGGGGCTGATTTTTTGCGCTGGACCGGTACGCCCACCAGCACGTGGGATTTGTCCGGCGCCTCGGTCTGGGCGCTCGGCAGCAGCGGTTTGCCGGCGGCCTACGCGGATACCAAGCGGGTGGTGTTTGACGACTCGGCTACGAGCTTTGCAGTTAATGTCGGCACGGTGGTGGCCCCGGGTGGTGTCACGGTTTCCAATAACGTCAATACCTACACCTTAAGCGGCAGCGGCAAGATCACCGGGGGCACCAGTCTGACCAAGGACGGCACCGGCACGGCCATGGTTGCCACGGTCAATGATTACACTGCCGCCACCACGATTCTCAACGGCACGCTCCAGTTGGGCGATGGCACGGCCAACAACGGCAATCTGGCCGGCAGCATCAATAACGGTGCCGCGCTGGTGTTCGCCAATCCGGGCAGTCAGACCTATGCGGGGGCCATCAGCGGCGCCGGCACGGTGACCAAGCAATCGGCGGGTGCCTTGACCCTTTCGGGTAACAACACGTATTCCGGGGTGACGACCATCAGTGCAGGCACCTTGCTCGCAGGCAGCACCAACGCGTTGGGCAACACCACCGGTGGCACAATTGTGAGTGGCGGCACGTTGGATGTGAATGGCAAGAATCTCGGCGCGGAGCCGGTGACCATTGCCGGTACGGGGGCCGGCACCAACGGGGTGGTGTTTAACAGCGGCGCGGCGCAGACCTCCGCCCTGCAATTCCTGACGCTAAGTGCCAACTCCACCATCGGCGGTCTCAACCGCTGGGATGTACGCGATGGGGGCCTGGGGGCTTCGCTGAACTTGAATGGTTACACTTTAACCAAGACGACCACCAACGATATCAGCCTCGTGGGTGCCACCATTTCCGATGGCACAGTGGTGATTAATCAGGGCCGGCTTGGATTTCATCTCGGCACGGCTTTCCCGGCCGGCGCCGGCCAGATCGTCGTGAATCCGGCGGGGACGATGTGGATTGGCGATTTCGGCACCCCATTGCAGGTGTATCAGCCGGTGACGCTCAATGGGGGGGCGATTCAATCGGATTCCGGCACCACGGCGACGCTGAACAGCCCGGTGACGATGACCACGAACAGCACCATCAGCGCCGGGGTTCCCACCTATTTTGACAGTGCCATTGGCGGCAGCGGCCTACTGACGGTGAGTGGTGCCTCCACGCTGATTTTGGATGCGTCCAACACCTGGTCGGGTGGCTTACTGATCAGCACCGGAGCGACGGTTCAAATTGGCAACAACGATGTGAATGGCTATCTGCCAGCCAACGTCGGTGTAGTGACCAATAACGGTTTACTCGCTTACAGCTGCGCGGCCGATCTGGTCTTTACCCAGGCCATGGTGGGTACCGGCGGTCTGATGCAGGCCGGTCCGGACACGATTTCCATCACCAATGTGCAGAGCTACACCGGCGGGACGGTGCTTTCTGCCGGCACGCTGCTGCTCGGGGCCGGAAATAACACGCTTTCCAACGCGACCTCGCTGAGTTTCATCGGCAGCGCCTACCTCAATCTGGGCACCAACTCCCAGCAGGTGGCGACGATCACGATGAACAACACCATGAACAGTTACATTCAGGGCAGCGGTGCGCTTACGGTGATTGGCACGAATGATCTGCGGCTGGGCAGCACCGGCAACACCACACCGTCGCTGGATATGTCGGGCTTGAATGCATTCAGTTATAACCAGCCGGGCAAGGTATTCAGTGTGGGTGGCCAGGCCACGGCGGCGAACTCGGCCGGCTCAGTCAATCTGGCGCTGACCAATGCCATCACCGCCAATCGTTTTGGCATCGCCGATGCCGGCGGCTATCCCGGTTACACCAGTGCCGGTTCGGTGAACCTGGGTACGGTCAATGTGATTGATGCGAACGCCATTGACGTGGGTTACGGTTCCACCGGCGCCGGCGGCTGGGGTTCCACCGGCACCTTGGGTTATTATCCGGGAACGACCAATCCGACGCTGGTCATTCGCGATGCGACCGGTTCCGGCCGCGCGAACATCACGGTCGGCTATGCTTCCAATTCAGATTATTCCAGCGGCAACGGCACAGTTGATTTGGCTGACAACATCACCGGCACCAGTACGCTGGACGCGCTCGTGGGATCACTCATCATCGGTCAGCACACGTATCCGAACGTGAACCAAAACCAGGGTGCGGTTGGTGCGTTCACCATGCAGTACGGGTTGCTGGATGCCACGAACATTGTGCTCGGTCAGAAAACCTACAGTGGCGGCCGCACCGCCAGCTATGCCACTGGCACGTTTACGCTCAATGGCGGCACCGTGAAGGCGAATACGATGACTATCGGTGACCAGGTGGCCACCAACGGGCCGAGTGTGACCGGTACGTTTAACCTCAATAGCGGCACCCTGCTGGCCGGGTTGATCAAGGCTGGTGCGGGCAATGCCAGCCGGTCGTTGAACTGGAATGACGGGGTCATTCGCAACTACACCAATTCCGATCTGTCCATCTATGGCGTGGCGGTAAGCCTGAGCGGCGCCGGCACCCCGACCTGCTATCTGGATGCCGGTCACACCGGCACGCTGACCGGTACGCTGAGCGGCGGCGGTCCGCTCGTCAAAGCTGGCGGTGGCACCCTGGTGCTCAATGGTGACAGTTCCAGTTTCTCCGGGAGCCTGACCAACCAGGCGGGCGCAGTTTACGTGAATGGACCGATGCCTTCGGGGGTGGTCGAGGCATACGCCGGCACGCTCGTGGGCGGCAGCAATACCGTCGGGACGATTCAGGTGGATAACGGGGCGGTGGTGCAGGCGGGTGATATTACCGGGGCGGGCGTGCTCGGCAGCAGCATCCTGAACCTTGGCGCGGTCGGCAGTAGCACGGACATCACCCACAGCCGGTTGAATCTGGCAGCGGGCGGCGGGTTCGCCACTACCACGTTAAGCGTGAATGGCACCAATGTGATTGACCTCAGCGGTACCATCACAGCGACCGGTACCAACAATCTTATCCTCTATACCGGTACGATCGGCGGCAGCGGGCTGAGCGGTTTCAAGCTGGGCACCTTGCCCACGGGGGTGACGGCCCATTTGCAGGATAACACCGGCGTGGCCTTACAGTTGGTCGTGACCAGCGCCACCAGCAACACGCCGACGAACATTACCACCTCGGTTAGCGGCCATACGCTCACCCTTTCATGGCCCGCGGATCACCTCGGCTGGCGGTTGCAATCGCAAACCAACTCCCTGACCACCGGGCTGACCACCAATTGGTTTACCTGGCCCAACTCGACCAATGTCACCTCGGTGCCGGTGGCGATGGATCCGACGGCGCCAACGGTGTTCTTCCGCCTTGTTTATCCGTGAGGCAGCAACCGCCGGTGGCGCCCGCCAGTCTGACTGGCGCGGCCGGCGCAAAACTGAAAATGGTCACCTTTAATATGCCCGTCTCCAACACGGAACCGCCGGTGAGTGCCCCGGTTCCGGGCAAAAAACAACTGACTGGCCGGCAGGTGCAGGTTTTGCGTCTGCTGGTGAAGGGTTTCAGCAACCGGCAGATTGCCGGCGAGTTGGGGCTGAGTTTCTATACGGTAACCACGCATTTGAAAAATATTTATGCCCGGCTGGGGGTTCGCAAACGGGCACATGTTGTGGCCAAGGTGCTGACGGAACAGTTGCTGCCGTCTTATCCGGACTCCAACCACGAGCCGATGCCGCCTGCCCATGGCAATGATGACGGCGCGCCCGTGGTCAATCCGCGGCCGGCGGCCCCGGTGGCAGAGGTCCCCCTGACCACCGGAACGAAATCGCGGCGGGTCAGGCTGGCGACGGCAGGGGAAAAACGCCGGCGCGGGTTTACCCTGATTGAGCTGCTGGTGGTCATTGCCATCATTGCGATTCTGGCGGCCATGCTGCTGCCGGCCCTGAGCCGGGCGAAGGAAAAATCCAAACGCATTGCTTGCGTGAACAATCTGCGGCAGATCGCCGTGGGCATGTATGCCTATGCCCTCGATTTTTCCGACAAGGTGGTGGAAGCGCGGAATTCGGATGAGGTGAACAAGACCGGTTACTGGGTGCAAAATTGTCTGAATCCGCCGGATGCCAGCGCCGCCGCGAGTGTGCTGAATCTGGTTACCAATTCCACGTCGGTGTGGTCGTGTCCCGACCGGCCGGGCCTGCCTTTGTACGATGCCACCCAAACCCAATGGGTGCTGGGTTATCAATACTTTGGCGGCATTACCAAATGGACCAATCCCCGGGGAACTTTTAACAGCGCGAGCCCGGTCAAGCTGACCTCGGCCCGGCCTTCCTATTGCCTGGCGGCGGATATGGTTATGAAAATAAACGGGGTCTGGGGCGGCAAGGATCCGGCCTATGATCCCACGGGAATCGTTTATGGAAACCTGCCCCAGCATCATGGGAGCAGCCTGGTGCCGGAAGGGGGCAACGAAGTCTTCGCCGATGGTTCGGCACAATGGGTCAAAGCCCGGACGATGTATTATTTCACGACTTGGGATACGACCACCCGCATCGCCTATTTCTATCAGGACCCGGCGGGGATGGATCCGCAACTAGTCTCCCAGCTCAGCACGCTGGCGTTTGCCCCCTGACCGGCTCATAAAATTTTATTTGTTATGAATTGCACATCTTGCCGCTGCCGGCCTGTACGCCGTGCGTTTACCCTCATTGAACTGCTGGTGGTCATTGCCATCATCGCCATTCTGGCGGCCATGCTGCTGCCGGCGCTTTCCAAGGCCAAGCAGAAAGCCTATCAGGCGAATTGTCTGAATAACGAAAAGCAATTGGCGCTGGCCTGGCGCATGTACGCCGATGACAACGCGGACAACGTGGTGGGTTTCAACACGCTACTCAGTTCCGCCAATTGGCGGACCAGTCCCCAATACATTACCCCCGCCGGTAATCTTGGAACCCAGCAGGGTTATACCCTGGCCACGGAGCAGGGTTACCGTCAGCCATCCACCTTGTTTGGAGCGACGATCAACGGCCCGTTATTTCCCTATGCCCCCAATGTGGATATCATTCATTGTCCGGGCGACAAGCGGGCCGGTCTGAGCGTGGCGGCCGGCTTTTCCTGGGACAGCTATTCCGGTGTGGCGTTTGTGAATGGCGGTGCGGCCGCCACTTTGCTGATCACCAAGTCCTCACAAATCCTGCATCCGACCGACCGGTTTCTGTGGGTGGAGGAATGTGATTCGCGGGGCGACAACGAGGGAGCCTGGGAGATGAGCAATCCCAGCGGTGATCTGGCAACCTGGGTTTTTCTTGATTCACCCGCCAGCTTCCATGGCACTTCCAGCACCTTCAATTTTGCCGATGGACATGCCGAGGCACGCCGCTGGCAGTCAGGGTCGGTGATCGCCTTCGCACAAAGCATGGATGCAAACAAGTATTACGACAGCATGGTGGCCGACGCCAATGCCAACGGTGGGGCCGATTTGGGCTGGGTCTCCAGCCATGTGCCTACGCTTAAGAATCCCTGAGCCGCCGCCGGGTCCATGAACCGGATGATTTCCGATGGACTTGTTCTTAAATACCCCTCAAACTTTTTTATTCTGACATGTATTCCATTTGGTTGAAATCTCCCCACCGTCCGTTACAGACAGCACTGGTGCTGGCGGCCCTGCTGGCCCAGATCCCGCTGGCTTCGTTTTCCCAGCCGAGCGTCGCGTCCAATCTCAGCAAAAGTCTGGGCGACTCCACGGCTGCCGACACCAAAGGCTGGGTGCGGCGCACCGACCCCGCCATGGACAAATGGCGCGACGACCGCTTTGGCATCATGATTCACTGGGGCATTTATTCCGTCCCGGGCGGCTGGTGGAAGGGCAAGGAAGTGCACGGCGCGGCCGAATGGATCAAGGCTTTCGCGAAGATTCCGAAGCCGGACTACGACGCCCTGCTGACGCA
>CAIJGS010000036.1 GCA_903820285.1 uncultured Verrucomicrobia subdivision 3 bacterium
ATAATCATCTTGGGCAACGATTTTACCGGCTGCCGGGATACCGGTGGTCCCGTTACCTCTCCGGATGGCAGTTACGATTGGGGCGGCAATGGCAGTATCGAAATCGGGACGAGCCGGGTCACGGACACGCCGTTCATAACCTGGTGCGAGGAATTTGAAGAGTCGCTGGGAATCGTGGATATTTATGGGGCCAAAGGTTTCAGCATGTCTTTGACGCCGCAAAGCTATGAACCCGATCCATATACCGAGTACAATTATTTATATTATTTGGATCCCTGGCACCGGATGGTGGAAGGTTGGTGCTCGCCGCGCATCGTACCCATACCCGCAGGCGGGGCGGTCACGATACCCGCCGCCCAGGCCGGCGACCCCACCGCGCCGGTCATCCTTTATGACCCGGCCCATGGAACCGGCGAATTTTGGATCCTCGAATACCGCACCCAGACGAGTCCTTATGGCCCCGGTTATGATGCCAATGTCGCATATAATGCCACGGCGACCAATTATGAAAACGGACTGGCGGTGTGGCACATTCAGCAGGATGCCAATCACAACCTGCTGAACCTGGCCAGCAACTCCATCAGCGGCCAGCAACAATATACTGATTGGAACGAGGGTCCGCCGAATCTTAACTGGGGTTCATCCGGCCTATGGGGCAGCGATGCGTTTACCCCCGCGCTGACCTGGATGAATGGCGATCCCAATGCGGCCAGCAACACTTCCTCCGTGACGTACTTGCATGTGCGACCTTTTAAGGCGGGTGATGGCAGCATTACCGTCGAGATTTTGAGCGCGGTGGACACATGGGTTGATTTCAACTACACCGGTTCACCGCAGACAGGCAGCTTTTCCAATCCTTTCAACACCATGGCCGCGGGGCTCAACGCCGCTACCTACGGCGGCACCCTGCACCTGAAAACGGGCGCCAGTTCGGAACGGGCGAACATCACCAAGCGTCTGAATATCGTCGGTTATAATGGGCCGGTGACGGTTGGCAATTAATCGCCGAGCTCTATTTACCCGAAAACCGAAATTAAAACGGCCACTCTGCATCCATTTGTTGGGCATAAACGGTTGGGAAAGAACCTCACCAGACCGCTGCGGGTATGGCGGCGGTTTTTCCAAACCGTTGCTGCGCCAACCTCTGGACGCAGCCGGTCCTTTTTAATTTCGGAATTCGGGTTTATAACCAACCGCCGGTCAAATCCTTGAGCCGGGGGTGTTTGGGGGATAAATTCTCTGTCACTCGCCAGGCAAATCGGGTAAATGTTGCGCATTGAGCGACGTCACCCGAATTCTGGAATCGATTGAACACGGCGAACCCCGGGCCGCCGATCAATTATTGCCGTTGGTCTACCGTGAGTTGCGCCGGCTGGCGGCGGCAAAAATCGCCAACAAAGCCCCGCACCAGACATTGCAGGCCACGGCCTTGGTACATGAGGCCTGGCAACGTCTGGTGGGCGAGGGCAACCCACCCTTTGCCAATCGCGCCCATTTCTTCGCCGCCGCCGCCGAGGCGATGCGCCGCATCCTCCTGGACAACGCGCGGCGCAAGCGGGCGATACGCCACGGCGGCGACCAGCAACGCGTGAATCTGGCAGAAGTCGAAGTGGCCGCGCCCGGCGACAGCGACCAGCTCATGGCGGTCAACGAGGCGCTCGACAAGCTGGCGGCGACCAACGCGATCCAGGCGGACGTGGTGAAGCTCCGATATTTTGTGGGCATGACCAATCTGGAGGTTGCCGAAGCCCTGGGCCTTTCCGAACGAACCGTCAAAAACTACTGGAGTCACGCCCGGGCGTGGCTCTTTCGCGAAATTAATGAAACCCGCTAAACCGGCTGATTGGTCCGGTGGGGTGGAAGCCGTGACCGGGTGATTGTCCGATTCCGCGTGTC
The DNA here is from genome assembly GCA_903820285.1 of uncultured Verrucomicrobia subdivision 3 bacterium. Classification (GTDB taxonomy): domain Bacteria; phylum Verrucomicrobiota; class Verrucomicrobiia; order Limisphaerales; family UBA11358; genus UBA11358. Next base: position 1,897 of record CAIJGS010000036.1, read on the forward strand.
GGCTAGAAAAACCGGCGCCCGTTCCTAGTCTGGACCGTCATGGCCGTACGCTACAGGCGAACTACTGATTGGTCAGTACTCCCAACCTCGAATAGCCAATGAACTACCGGTTTACGGCGACCATGCTGGGCGCGGGGTAGCGGGTGCCGGCGGTGGCGCCGACGGGTGCTGCTGCATTGAGTTCAGCAAGGTCGGCAGGAGTGAGTTCGATTTGCAGGGCGGCGATATTTTCTTCGAGATAGGTGCGGCGTTTGGTGCCGGGAATGGGGACGATGTCCTGGCCTTGGGCGAGGACCCAGGCGAGGGCGAGTTGGGCGGAGCGGCAGCCTTTACGCTGGGCGAGGGTTTCGAGGCGGTGAACGATTTTCAGATTTTGCCCGAGGTTTTCGCCTTGGAAACGCGGGCCATTGCGGCGCCAATCGTTGGCGGGGAGATCATCGGTCTGCTGGATTTTGCCGGTGAGGAAGCCGCGGCCAAGCGGGCTGTAGGGGACGAAGCCGATGCCGAGTTCGCGGCAAAGGGGGAGGATTTCGGCTTCGACGTCGCGGGTCCACAGGGAATATTCGGTTTGCAGGGCGGCGATGGGATGGACCTTGGCGGCGCGGCGAATGGTGGCGGGGGCGGCTTCGGAGAGGCCGAGATAACGGACTTTGCCGGCGTGGATGAGTTCGCTCATGGCACCGACGGTTTCTTCGATGGGGACTTGGGGATCGACGCGGTGCTGGTAGTAGAGATCAATCACCTCCACGCCGAGGCGCTGGAGACTGGCATCGCAGGCGGCGCGGACGTATTCGGGTCGGCCATTGACGCCAAGGAATTTACCCTGGGCATCGCGGACGTTGCCAAATTTGGTGGCGAGGAGGACCTGATGGCGATGACCTTTCAAGGCGAGGGCGAGCAGGCGCTCGTTATCGCCACAGCCGTACATGTCGGCAGTGTCTAGAAAGTTGAGGCCGAGGTCGAGGGCACGGTGGATGGTGGCAATGGATTCCTCATCATTGCGGGTGCCGTAAAATTCGGACATGCCCATGCAGCCGAGGCCGAGGGGAGAGACGGAGAGGCCGGTGGATCCGAGCTGGCGATGTTTCATAAAATGGTGAGGTAATATTAACCAGATTCAAGGCGGGGCAAGCGCATGAATCGGATATTTTTTGGGCGGGGTGAAAACGGGTTTATTCGGTGTAAAGACCCCGTTCACAGGTGGCTGAAAGCCGCAAACTCATTTGGAGGTAAGCAGCTGTCCAGCTGGAGGTAAATGTATTTCTAATGTTTCGCATTAAATATTGCTTGTAGTTGGGAGGCGGGTCGCTAGGATGAATGAAGCCCCCGATTTATCAACCTGTTACCAACCCATACCAATGAAATTTAAACAGATTGCCATGGTGGCCTTGCTGGGAATGTTTACCTCGACCGTTGTCAAAGCGACGGATGACATTGAAGCGTTTACGGCCAGTTGGAGCGGGGCTTCCTTTTCCAATGGCGCAACGGCGACGGCGACGTTTGATTTCGATCTGACCAAGTTGAAGACCGCGCTGACCAATAATACGGGAGGAACGTACAGCGGGACGCTGACTCATTATGTTTCCAACCTGTCGGTGGTGGTGGCTGGGGCGGCTTTGGGTAACGGGACTTACACCCAGAGTGATTTCTTTCAATTTTATATCACCAGCACGGGGCCGCTGGACTTTAGTGCGACCGGCACGGATGAATGGACGGCGTCCAACCTGAGCGCATTTGGCTTTTTATCCATCAACCCCAGCGGGCCGACGGGAACGGCGGGGACGGAAGAGTTGACGACGGATGCCGGTTCGGGCAGTCACATGTTGCTGGTGCCGGGAACCGTGCCGGAACCGGGTTCAATGGCGCTGCTGGGAGCGGGTTTTGTGGGAATGATTCTGCGCCGGCGCAAGTGATTTTTCCTTCAGCTAATTTCAAAAGCCCTGCGATTCATTTCGCGGGGCTTTTTGTTGGGGGAAATTGGGATGGGAGGTAATGAAACTTTAAATTGGGGGAACATCCAACACCCAACATCCAATGAGGGGGTCCGGCAGAGCCGCTCTGACATATTCATTTACTTCGCCGGAACGGGGTCGTGGTAGGGCTGGTTGTGGCGGTACATTTCCAGGCGGGCCTGGGCATCGGTGAGGGACTTGCCTTTCAGACCGAGGGTGATGGCCTGGGTCTGCCATTTGATGGCTTCAGGGAAATTGCCGGTTTCGGCGGCGGCGGCGGCGTAGGTTTTCAGACAGACGGGTTCCTTCCAGCCGGTAAGGTCGCAGGCTTTATGGGCGTTGGCCAGGGCCTGGCGGCCATCGCGAAATTTGGCGTCGGAACAGACGGCGAGCAGCCAGCCAAGCCGGTTGTAGCCGCCGGCATCATCGGGATTCAGGCGGACGGCGGTCTGGTAATCCGCGATGGCCGAGGCGAACTGGCCTTGGGCGTAATAAATGCGGCCACGGTTCAGATGGGCAAGATAGAGTTGCGGGTCGAGCGCGAGGCACTTGGAATAATTCGCAAGGGCGGGCACTAAGTTACCCTGATTTTCATATTCGAGGCCGAGCATCAGGAAGGCTTTGCAGAGGATATGGTCGGAGTTGGTGGTGCCGGTGAGGAGCAGCACGGCGTTATGCAGGTCGGCCATGGCGGTCTCGGTTTGTTTGAGGATGATGAGTTCCTCGGCGCGGGCCTCATAGGCGGTGCCGGCACGCGGGTTGCGTTTGATGGCTTCGCTGAAATCATTGATGGCGTGGACGCATTCGCCCTTTTGGGACCAGGCGTAGCCACGGGCTTCAAAGGTGTCGGCGGTGGGGGTGAGTCGGACGGCTTCGTTCAAATCCGCCAGCGCGAGGTCAAATTCGCCTTTGTGTACGTGAGCCATGCCGCGGCCGAGGTAGGCGGTGTGGTCGCCGAGTTGGAGGAGGCGGTCGAAGCAGGCAATGGCGGTGGCGTAATCATTCCGCGCATAGGCGGTACGGGCCTTGGTGGTCAGATCGGCGGTTTCATCGGCCTGGCCTGTGATTGGAAACCCGATTCCCAACCATAGCGCGGTCAGGAGGAGTGCCGGCAGTTTCCGGCGGAGGCAACTCATGTTCATGTCGGTAGATTATGTACACGGTTGGGGGGTAAAGGCAAAACCTCCGGATGTGTTGGGAGCGACTTGAGGCGCGGAGTTATTTGCCGCCGGGCTGTTAATTGGAATGGTCTAATCGTCGGGGCTGGGAAACTTGGGGGAACAAACGAGCTCTAGGAATTTGGCTTTCCGTTGAGGAAAGTGGGTGTCGTAATATTTCAAGACAGCATTTGCCGCATTGGAACCAACAGTGCATGCGACGTTGCTGTTTACGCAGTAGAAATAAATAGCATATGCGTTGCAATTGCGTATCTGATAGACCGACGGCGCTGAGAAATCCTTCAATTCAATACCGCTGACTTTTGCCAGATTCTCTCGGTTTTGGCTGCTGTTAATCAGACTCATTATTAATTTCACCTGTTCACAATGATATTCTTGGGCCTCTTCCACCTTTTTTTCATCCCACCCAGAATAAGGCATTCCAGCAGGATTATTTGTTTGTCCTGGCTCTGGTTCCACCTTGATGTAAACCCGCACCCAACTATGGTAAGACATGTGGCGCAGGATCGAGGGTGTCAGTAACAGCAGGATGACTATCGCTCCTGCCAGAATCGCAATCCACCGAGATTTGGCGGCAGATTTCATTTGGGGTTTCCCTTTGACTTGATGTTCATGATTCGAAATCAGCTATTTCCGTCGTTTTCCTTATTGTCCTCCCATCCAATGGCGGTTCAAGCCATTTTTCAAAGCCCCAGCCGGATTGGTATCATACAGTGATTGCCTCCGAATTTAAATAGATCAGCGCCACCTCACCCCGGCCCTCTCCCCCATTTATCAATGGCGGAGAGGGAGACGGATCGTTGTTCGAATGGTTTTTGGGCAGATCACGGTTTTGGATTTGGTGGAGGTTTCGGGATGCGTCTGGTTTGGGAGCGAGTCTCGGGGCGGAGTTTTTTGCCGCCGGGCTGGAAGCGCCGGCTCTACGGCTGGCAGGGATGCCTGCCGCTACGGGGCGCGACGGCGGTTTTTGCCCCGGAGGCGTCCAAAAATCGGCAAGTTGCCAAAACTATTTTCAAAAATGGCCTCCGTCATAATGCGTCTTTATCGTTAAAACATTGGCTTTTTCCCGGATTGGGGAAATTTTCCCATGAACTTTTCACCCGACCACAAATATCGCCAATGTTTATGCGGGTTTCGTAACTTCAGTATTTCTAATATCTTTCAAAAATGAATTTTTATCCTCAATTTCAGCCAATAAAAACGGGCCTGAAACCCGAGTGCGCTGTGAGCGCGTATTATTTTTTCCGGAGTTTTGCTTGAATGAGGGTGTGAACGGCGCGACAGCCAACCTGAGTTCAAAAACAACCGGCGCCTCCGGGTATCTTCCGGCGGCGGTTCCCGCGCATCTGCCGTGCCCGGGGGCGCCGGCTTCTGTCCGCACCCACCACCAACCTGAACCTGAACTGAACATTATTATGAAAAACTTAGTTAACTCGTTTTTAACCGATGGACGGCAAACCAACCTGCTGCGCAACGGCGGGGTGCTGGCGGCGGCGGCATTGCTGGGGCTCGCAACCGGCTGCGCCCATGCGCGGGAGAAATCGGCAACACGACATGTGCTGGTGCACCGGGCGGTGGTGGCGCCGCCGGGATGGACGGTGACGGGGATCAATCTGACCAATTCGGCGTCGGTGAACGGGTGGGGCAATTTCAGCGTGGTGGCGCCGGGGACGAATGCGGTCGGGTGGTTCGCGAGTTTGCTAGGGGCGCGGCCGCGGGTGTATACGGATTTTGAAGAATCATGGTCGGATACGAGCGCGGGCGGCGGGACGTTTGTTTTCACGGATCCGACGGCGAGCGCGGTGCATTTCGGGCATACGAATCAGACGGCGCTGGGCGGTTCGCGCGGCACGGATATCGGGTCGATCCAGTCGGTGATTACGACGAATGCGGTGAATGCGATCACGGCGGGCGGAAGCGCGGCGGGGGGTGTGATTGGGGCGGCGGTGAAGGCGGCCCAATGACTTGGTGGAAAACATCCAACATCGAACATCCAACGCCCAACATCCAGTGGGAACGCGTCAAGCGAGGATGGAGGATGGAATTGTTTGCGGGGCTGTCAATAGCAAGGGCGCGGAAGGAACAGACAACAATTTAAAAATTATGAATGAAGTGACGAATGGTTTGGCGGGGATGCAAGGGGCGGCGGGGCAGGTGGTGTCGGCGTTTAACGCCTGGAACGTGGTGGCGCTGGGGGTGGGGGCGGCGCTGACACACGGGTATCACCTGGTGGTGGCGGCGGGCGGGGTGAAACGAATCTGGCTGAATTTTTGGGCCGGGCCGGGTGGGCGGACGGCGGCTGGGGAGCCGCCGTCCGCTGATCAGGCGGTGAAACGGGGGCCGGGAAATTAACGCAGGCGCAAAGCCGCGAAGACGCAGAGAGGGCAAAAGACTTTGGGATGGAGAGCGCGAACCAACTGGTACATCAACAACCATTATTGATTATGAAAAATGCCAAGGAGACGAGTGGCGGGATGGGGGTGGAAACGCCGGTGGTCGCGTTGCCGGTGCTCGGGGTGGCGGTCTTTCCAGGGTTGCTGGCGCAGACGGATTTGCCGGCGGTGCCGGCGGAGGCGCTGAAGGGGACGTTAATTGTGGTGATCTCGCTGTTTGGGGTAGTGGCAGGGGTGGTGGGTTTTGTACGGTCGCTGCGGGAGCGGAAGCTGCGGGTACAGGATGAACCGGCGGTGCAGATACGGACGGTGCCGCCGAATTTTAATCCGGAACTGGCGGCGGAGCGGCATCAGGAACATGAGCGTCGGCTGCGGGGACTGGAGGAATGGCGGTCGGCATTGGTGGAAAAACTGGAGCGCGACAAGGCGGAAATCATTGGCGCAGGTGAGGCGCGGGCGGAGCGGATTCATCGCCATATTGAGACTGACCGCCAGGCGCTGGATGAGAAGGTGGAGAACCATCGGCGTGAGCTGAGTGAGAAGATTGACGGCATTCCGGGGCAGGTGATTGCGATTTTGAAAAATACACGGGCGATTTGAGGGATGAATGAACCAGTGAGGAACGCGAAGCAATACACTGAGAAACTGAAATCATGGCGCGCAAACGCAAAAAAATTCCGGCACCACCGCTGGACTATCAGGCAACGGCGTTGCAGTTGCTGTTGCCGTATCAGCAGCGGTGGGTGACGGATGCGGCGCGCTACAAGATCGGGGTGTGGTCGCGGCAGACGGGCAAGAGTTTTACGACGGCGGCGGAGAGTGTGCTGGATGCACTGAGTGATCCGGGGACGAAATGGGTTTGCATGAGCGCGGGAGAGCGGCAGGCGTTGGAGTGGCTGGAGAAGGCCAAGGAGTGGGCCCAGGTATTAAAAGAGGCTTTCGAAGAAGTGCCGGAAAAGCGCGACGGCGCGGAAGCGGTTTTGAAGCGGGCGGAAATCCGGTTCCGAAACGGGTCGCGGATTCTGGCCATTCCGGCGAATCCGAAAACGGCGCGCGGGTGGTCGTCGAATGTGATTCTGGATGAGTTCGCGTATCACGAGAAGCCGACGGCGATCTGGGCGGCAATGTTCCCGGCGCAGACGAATCCGCTGGCAGGTACGTTTCGGGCGCGGGCGCAGGCGCTGAAGGAGCACAAGGCATATAAGGAAATAAAACGGGAATTGAAGTTGCGAGTGGTTTCCACCTTCAACGGGCGGGACAACAAATTTTATTCGCTATGGGAACGGCGGGAGCAGACGGGGTACAGCGGTCATTTGGTGGATGTTCACAGTGCCATCAACGCGGGGCTGCCGCTGAAACTGGAGGAACTGCAGGCGGGTTTGGATGACCCGGATATCTGGGCGCAGGAGTATGAATGCAAACCGGCGGATGCCTCGGCGGTGCTGTTGCCGTATGAGTTGCTGGCGACGTGTGAGAGTCCGGAGGCGTCGGTGAGCGTGGGGCCGGAATGGTTCACGTCGGGCCGGGCGTATGTGATGGGAATTGATTTTGCGCGGAAACGGGATCTGAGCGTGGCGTGGACGGATGAATTGCTGGGGGATGTGGCGCATTGCCGGGAGGTGCTGGAGATGAGGCAGATGAGCACACCGGATCAGGTGGAGCGGCTGCGTCCGCGCATCCGGGGCGCGTTGCGGGTGTGCCTGGATTACACGGGGTCGGGGGTGGGGATGGGGGATTATTTGGTGGAGGAGTTCGGGGAGTACAAGCCGGCGGCGGACCGGTTCGGGAAGATCGAACTGGTGACGTTCAACGCGGGGAACAAGGTGGAGTTGTTCGCGAAGTTGAAGATGGCGTTTGAGCAGAAGCGGGTGCGGATACCGGTGAACCGGGCGGTGCGGGAGGATTTGCATTCGATGCAGCGGGTGGCGGGGGCGGCGGGCGCGGTGACGTATCGCGCGATTCGTTGCGATGACGGGCATGCGGATCGGTGCACGGCGAAGGCGCTGGCGCTGCGGGCAGCGGTGAGCGGGATGCGCACGGGCGGCAAGCTCAAGGCGTTCGAGGGGACCAGAGCGGGGCGGGTGGTGGTGGGGCGGGCGGAGCGGAGTGCGGCCGGTTGAGTTTAAAACGACGATGTAAGGTGGAACAACATTAACCAGGAAAGGAAAATTTGATTATGGCGAAGGCAGCAATTTTATCGGCGGCGCATCTTTATGAACGGGTGCCGGGCGTGCCGCGGGAGGAGCGGGCGGTGATCGGTGGGGGCAAGTCGGCGGCGGAGATCATCCGCAAATCGAACCTGTGGAGGGATAATTACAATCCCTTGCGCGGACTGACGCTGGCGCGGCTGATTGCGATTTTTGAGGCGGCGGAGCGCGGGGCGTATGCGGAGTTGCAATTGCTGCTGCGGAAGGTGGAGAAGCGGTATCCGGTGCTGAAGGCGCTGAAGAGCCGGCGGCTGGCGGCGTTGGAAAAACTGGATTGGGACGTGAAGATTTTCGACCGGTTGCCGGCCGGGGGAACGGCGGCCATGGCGGCGCGGCAGCAGACGTTTTTGAAAGGGCGTTATGAGCTGGTGAAAAATCTGCGCGAGGCGATCGGGCAACTGGCGCTGGCGGAGTTCCGGGGGTACGCCATTTTGCAGAAGCACCGGTATCAGCATGGTTTGAATGACGGCGCGGTGGCGGAACTGTACTGGCTGGAACCGTGGTGCTGGGCGAAGGATGGTTATTACGGAGATTTCTTTTATAACGAAGATTCCAGGATCGGCATCGGGCTGGGGAGCTGCGCGCCAATTCTGGGTGAGGTGAACCGGTTGGGCGGGCGGTCGCTGCCGCGCGCGGCGTTTGTGGTGCGCGAGGTGGAGTCGCCGCTGTATGAAATTGCGCTGACGGCGTTCGTGAACTGGCTGATGGCGCGCAAGGATTGGGCGGCGTTCGTGGAGATTTTCGGTCTGCCGAACGGCGTGGTGATCATGCCGCCGAACATCGCGGTGGGACGGGAAGTGGATTACCAGGCGGCGGCGGAGAAGGTGGCGGACGGGGTGAGCGGGGCATTGCCGCACGGCAGCGACATCAAGTTTCCCACGGCGAATCTGCGAGGCGAGGCGCCGTTTGAAAAGTATTGCGATGTGCAAGATAAGGACGTGGTGCTGGCGGGCACGGGCGGGCTGCTGACAATGCTCTCGCTGCCGCACGGTCTGGGGCACGGCGCGAGCCAGCAGCACGCGGAGGTGTTTGAAAATATCGCCCAGGCGGATGCGCTCAAGGTGAGCGAGGTGTTGCAGACGGATTTTGACCGCGTGGAACTGGCGGCGGAATTTCCCGGTGAGCCGGTGTGTGTCTATTTCGAGCTGGCGGCGAAGGATAACAAAGATGTCAGCACGCTGGCGGATACGGTGGTGAAGCTGGAGAGCGCTGGTTTGCAATCTGATGCGGCGGAGATCAGTGCGCTTACGGGGCTGAAGCTGAAGCGGGTTACGCCGCAACCTTTGAAACTCAATCCGTAAGTCGACTGTTGGCGAAGCCAAAGCTCCAACCAATTCCAATTTTAAAAATAAGTTTGAGCGTCCTTGCGTCGGCTCCTACAGGAATAACAATACTCATAAAGCATACTAGGTAATCTTTATATTCGCGACCTCACAATTATGAACACCCTCATTTTGAATCATCCGTTTCACCATCCCGCCGATCACTGGTACATGATCGAACCGGTGGGCGAGCATCCGCATCACCGGGCCGGGGTGGTGCAGGTGATTGATGCGGCGGCGGTGCACTTGATTGTCACGCACTTCAACGCGGCAGCAGCGGCGGGCAAGTTGTCCCACGGGCGCGAGATGCTGATTGATCACGAGCATTTTAAACATGATCCGGCGAAGGAGACGATTGCCTACGGGTGGTTGCAGGAATTGCAGACGCGGCTGGATGGTGTTTACGGTCGCATTCGCTGGACGCACACGGGGCGGCAGGCGGTGGATGGCGGGGATTACCGCTTCTTCAGCACGGAGTATGACGCGGCGGATTTGAAAGTCCTGGCGCACGAGCAGCCCAAGCGGGTGCGGCCGCAGAAGCTGGCGGGTCTGACGCTGACCAATGATCCGAACAACAAGGGAGGTCGGCCCATTACCAATTCACTGCGCCTACCGGAGGGTGGCGATGACGTACTCATTTTCGCCGGCGCGGGTGCGCCGGTGGCCGGTCAAACCACAACCAAACGAACCAACACCATGAAAAACATCGCAGTCAAACTGGGGCTGGCGGCCGAGGCGGGCGACGACGCCATCCTGGCCGAAGCCACCCGGCTCCTGAACCGCAACGCGGAACTGGAGACGCAAAACCAAACGCTCCTGGGCGAGCAGGTGGACGGCATTCTCGCGGAATGCCTGATCACCGATCCCAAAATCATCCAACGCCTCAAACCGACGCTCACGCCGCTGGTGAATCGCGCCGAGCGCATGGCGTATCTGACGGACCTCGGCTTCAAACCGGGCCGGGCGGAGGGCGTTACTCCGCGTGTACTGAATCGTGGGAAAGGGGAGGCGACGGCGGCGGCGGAACGTTTCGCCGCCAATGACGAACAGGCGCGCGTGGAAAAAATCCGCAACCGCGCCAGCGAACTGACCCGTCAAGGCTTGCGCTTTGATGCGGCCTGGGCCACGGCGGTGAATGAGGCGAATCAGCCGGCGGTGGGCTGAAGCCGGGGGGAAACATCCAACAACCAACATCGAACGCCCAACATCCATTAACTGCAAAAACCAATTAAGCATAACCATTAACCAAACCATAAACTATGTCTGATTCTTCATTACAAGCACGGGGCAACGCGGTTTACCAATACCCGCCGGATGCCACTTTCACGGCGGTAGATTTCAGTGCGTCGCGCGGGCTGCTGCTCGCGGCGGACGCGAATGGAAACCTGTCCGTCAACACGTCCACGACAGTGCCGGCGGCGGCGATTTGCCTCGATGGCAACGTGGCGGGCAAACCTTCGGCGGTCGGCCTGCTCGGCGGTTTGCCGGGGCCGGTCTGGGTGAAACTTTCCGGCACGGTGAAACCGTTCAACCGGATTCAGCAGGCCAACGACGGCGGCGTGACGGCGGACGCGGGTCCGGGCAATGCGCGCGTGGTGGTCGGCACGCTCGGTGCGCAGGGCGGCGGCGCGGGCGACATTGTCCCGGCCATTCTCACGGAGGGAAATATTCTGAGCTGACCGGCTCAATTTTCCATTAATCAACACCAATAACCAACCAACAACCAATACCATTATTATGTCCTTACCTTCTGTTCTCGGCAGTGCCTCACTGAATTATCAGCTCACGGCGTATGCCCAGGGGCTGTGGAACGACATCCGCGAAGTCATCAAGCTGGCGGAACGTCTGGCTCCCACCACGCCAGTGCCCGGGGCTTCCGGGCAGTTCAAGAAATTCGACGATAAAAACTCGTTTCGCCGGCCCAAGACGGCCCGCGCGCTGGGCGGCGATCCGGAATTGATCGCCTTTGCGGCGAGCGATGACACCTACGCGTGCAAACCGCAGGCCTTGGAAGTGCGCGTGGATCTGGCGGAAGATCAGGCGGCCGGCACGGCGGGCGGCGATGTGCAGGTGCAGTTGCTTGACCAGGGCAAAATCCGCGCGCTCATCAACCAGCAGGCGCTGGGGCATGTGGGCGACGTGGTGGATGCGGTCATTGCGAACACCACGCCCACGTCCGGTCTGGGCAACTGGGATTCTCCGGACATTGATCCGATTGACCAGTTGGATCAGGAACTGCTCGCGCTCTCGATGAACTGCGGCAGCACCCAGAACATCAAGCTGACGATGGACGTGGCGTCATGGAATCTGCTGCGGAGCAATCCGAATGTGAAGAAGCGCACGCAGTTCACCCAGGTGCAGAACCTCACGTCCGGGCAACTGGCGGATCTGCTGGTCTTCCCGGTGGATTTCATGGTGGCGAACATCGTGAACGACACGGCGGCGCTCGGGCAGCCGGCGACCAAGCAGCGCATCATGTCCGGCACCTGTCTGCTGCATTACAGCGTGCCGAACGCGACGCTGTACGATCCCAGCGCGTTCAAGTCCTTCACCGTCGGCGCGGCGGGCGGATTCATCGGCAACGTGCGCACGTACCAGGCGCCCAACCAGCTCTGGCGCGCGCACCTGGTGGACTGGTCGCGGGACATCAAACTGACCAGCGCCCTTTCCCTGCGTCGCATTGATGTGAGCGCGGCCAAAGGCAAATGACACGCCGGTGCGGCCACCGGGTGAAACGGCTGGCCGCACCTTTTAACCAAACCATCAAACCCAACCAAATACCCAAATGAAAATCATTATGAAAAACATGTTCAAATCCATGCTGGCAATGACGTTGCTGGCGGCTGGCTATGGCCAGATTGAGACGGCGTCGGCGCAAGTTTATCCAACCACCATCTACGGGCTGACGAATCTGCCGGCGACGGTGGCGGCGGGCTCGGCTTCGGTCAGCACGAACATCGTGCCGCTGACGAAGAACTGCGGCATTGCCCTGCAAGGCGTGTTCAACATGAGCGCCGGCACGAGCAACGTGGTGGTGCAAGGCTCGTTCAGCGCGGATGGCACAAACTTCACCACGGCGCCCTGGACGTGGATCATCCCCGCGAACGGGACGAACCGGGTGGTGGCGGCCACCAACTGGAACAGTTCGCAACTCGCGGGATTCGTTTCCCTGAACGTGACGACGGTGACCAACCTCAATTCGGGCACGCTGACTAACGCGGGTTTCTTCGTAAACCGCGTGGCCTATGGCGCGGCGTATTAAGCCCACATCGCGGCGGCAGCCGGCAACGGCTGCCGCCGTTAAAAAAAACAACTCAACCGCCAATTATCTCATGTCCTGGACCTCCATTACCAAAGCCACGCTTTATGACTCGAAGGCCGCCGCGCTGATTGATGCGTGCGACACCGCCGCGCTTGGCACCGGCCAGACGGATCGCACCACGGGCATCATTCAAGGGGTGGTGGATGACCTGCGCCGCAAGGTGGCGAGCTGCCGGCGCAATCTGCTGGATGCGGACACCACTACGATTCCACAGGGGCTGCGCAATCTGGCGGTGGATGTGGTGATCTGGCGGTTGAAAGTGGCGTTGGAATTGGATTTGAGTGAGGACGAGCGTCGCATGCTGGCCCAGCATGAGCGTGATTTGAATCGTGTGGCGAATGGCGACGACGTGGTGGATCAGCCGGATGATCCGATCGTATCGCCCATGGAACCGACCGTGCCACCGCCGAGCTTTGGCAGCAACTGCGGTGCGGCCCATTTTTCGGAGGGCTGAGGGGAATGTGGTGGCGATGAATCAATTCAACTGCCTATGAGTTTCAATTTTCCCGTTTTGCGGATGAGCCAGACCCCGGAGGTGGCGGCGCGATTCGTTGCGCTGCCACTGGGGGTGGAGGGGCTGATGCGGCCGACGGGAGGTCAGGTTCATTTTCAATTTTCTCGGCGTCCGGAGAACGTCCGGCGGGTGGTGAGGCGGTTCCAAACCCGCAAAGAGGCGGGCGGTTCGCCGGACGCGGAGGCACGGGATTATTCAATGAGACGGGGCGATGGGCTGGCCGGGTCACGGCTGGTTACGGGAACAGCCGAGCGTCCGAGTCTTACAGGACGGATGGGGGCGAACAAATTTCAACCACGGATGGACACGAATTAACACGGATAAGGATATGGCGACTTTGAATGATCTGACGCAGGGCATTTATAACCGTATCACCACGGCACAACAACCGTCGGGTGCCGCGCCGCAATTGAATGGCGCGAGCGTGTTGGTGGAGGATGCGCATGATTTGACGGCGGAAATTGACAAGGCGATTGCGAAGATCGGACTGCTTATTTTAATCGGAGAGCCGGTGTTTGAGCAGACGGCTAGCGAGTTTAGTCCCACGGCGACCTTGAAAATCACCACCGCGGTGGCGATTGGCGAGGTGCCGGTGGTGTGGCGCACAAATGACTCGCGGCCCAAAGCCCGAGATGTGGCGCTGCTGCTCACGCAACTGCTGCACAATTTGAAAATTCCCGGCTTCGCCAACCTACGCGTGACGCATTGCCAGTTTGTGCCGGACAGGAAGCGGCAGCTCTTCGAGCTCTCGCTGGAAACGTTCATGACCGCCGCGCCGCTGCCCTGACCCGGGTTGCGCCGCCTCAACCATTTTCACAGCCAACAACCAACCAACCATCCAACACCAACCAATAAAAGATCATGCAACAACAACCTTCAGTGATTCAAACCGGCGACTTCCTTTACTTCGCGCCTGCCGGGCAAGCCTTTACGGTGCCGTCGTCCGGCACGGTTTCCGCCAGCGCCAAACCGGGCGCGGCGGATGCCATCTGGACCACCTTTGGCCTGGGCACGGTCAAGAAGCCGGCCATGGACAAGGTCGAGGCGAAGGAAATCGAAATCAAAGCGCCCATGCCGGGTACCGGCATTATTGTGACGCAGAATATCGTGCGGCCGGAGCGCAGTCTGAAAATGACGGTGGAGATGAATGAACTCAGCCGCCTCGGGCTGGCGGGGTTTTACAAGTCGCCGCTGATCCAGCTCGCGGACACGGCGTTTTATCCGCTGAGCGGCACGGGGAGTTTTCAGGGCTGGCTCAAACGTCAGCGCTATGACGCGGCGAACGGCCTCTACATCATCGACGATTGGTGGGTGGACTTGAACGTCACTGACCTGGCCGTGGACGAGGGCAATATCCTCCATCCGAAGTTTGAATTCACCTGGCTGTACAGCTCGCTCGCCGGCTCCGCTATCTGACTCACTGCGTGAGGGCCACCATTTTGGGGCCACAAAAACAACCTTTAAACCTGATTAAAATAATGAACATACATCCTGCATTTGCACAAGTCCGGCCCGATGGGCTGGATCACAAGAATCTGCCGAAACCGAACCAGCCGGCGGTCTCGACCTGGAAGCCGGCCGGGTTCGCTGGCGAGACCGTTGCTGAGGTGAAACCGGCCGCGACAGCGGCCGCGGGAACGGGCTTGACGACAGGGACGCAAGGTGCTGGCTTGCCCGGGAAAGTTGCGCTCCTGATTTTCTTTACGCTGCTGGCGGGATTTTCCGCGCTGGCGCAATTCAGTACCAACCGTCCTGGTGCCATTTTGCCGGGCTCGGCCTTTGGCACCAATGGCGTGGGCACGGTGACCAATTCCACCGGCTTCAACACCAATCCGCCCGTCGCCACGCCTTCGCCAGTCAGTCTGTGGGGTGGCACTAATAATCCGAACGGCGTGATTACCTCCGGCTATGGCAGCATTTATGTGCAGTTCGATGCCGTCACGGGCACGAACTTCCTCCAGCAATGGGTGAAGCAATCGCGCACGGGCAGCACGAACTGGGTCGCCGCTGCCATGGGCACAACCAATCTCGCGCTCATGACGGGGCAGTTGGCGAGTATCGGCAATCTGCCACCGGGGGCGATCACCAATCTCACCGTGCCGGCCCTCGGTGGAACGAATGACGATACGGCTATCTTCAACGCGTATTTCAATTCGCAGAAGCCCGTGGTCTGTCCGGTGGGTGACTTCAACATCTCGCATGTTTTTATCACGAATGATAACGAGAGCATCTCCGGCTACGGCTGCCGATTGCACATGCTCACCAATCTCACGGGCTACGCCGTATGCACGCGCGGCCTCACCAATGTGTCGCTGACGGGACTGTCGGTATATGGCGGCATTCATCAGGCGCCAGGGTGGACGCTGACCAATACGGTGCCGGCGAATTTCTCGGAATATAATTACGTCACGGTTCCCTCCGGCCAAAATACGCCGACCAATGCGCGCAGCGGATTTTATTGCTCCATGTTTGGCTGGTCGAAGTACAAGGATTTGATGGCGGATGGATTCAGTGTGGCGGGATTCTATCTCTCCAACACCAACACCCAGTACAGTCACAGCACCCCCATTGCCAAATTCGAGGGCAATGCGGCGGACTGGTGCTATATTGGCATGGAGGTGCCGGGTTTGCATGTGTGTGACTTTACTACCAACAACACGTATCTGCCGTATGATGGCACGGGGCAGATTCCGGCTTACGGTGATCCGCAGTACAGTTTCATCAACTCGCCCATCATTCACAATTGCACCGTGGGCATTGCCGAAGCGGCATGGAACGTTGGCATCTACAATCCGCAAATATCGGATTCCTGGATCGGAATATTTATTCCGGCCAATGTTCATGGCGAAATCACCGCCGGCTCGTTGAATCACAATGGCGGGGTTTCCTACTATCTGTCCGGCGTTTCGGCGGGCGAGGAAATCACCGGCCAGCAGCTCCGGGGCGGGGATGGCCTCTATATTTGTGGCGGTAACGCCGGAGTGACTTTCAATGGTTGCATGTTTGATGCCGCCTCCATTCTGGTGATAACCAACAATGCCGGCGCCACCATCTTTAACAATTGCGCCTGGCAGGATGCCTTTACCTTCACGCTGGATAACACCGGCATTGGCGTGGTGACCAATGGTTGCTACAGCGAAGTCACCCTGACCAATCAGGCGCAGGTGAACTGGGTGGGCAGTGTGCGCATTCCCACCAACGCGGTTTGTCCGGCCCCAGTGCCCGGCCTGGCCATCCTGTGGAATTCCAATGGCGCGTCCTACTGGGTGACCACCGCCCACACCAATTACGTCACCGGCCCTTAAACCTGATTAACCCAAACCCAAAATCCCAATCCCATGGAAACCAACACTGAAAAAACCATCACGCTGCTCGGCGGCAAAACCATCCCCGTGCACTTTGAAAACGGCACGCCCGGCGAATTGAAAATCCGCCAGTTCCGCCTCGCGGAATATGAGGACGCGTTTCGCGCGTACGATGACGAGTTCGCACTCGTGGCCCGCGCCTGCGGTCGTACCCGCGAATTCATTCAAACTCTCGCACCGGAGAGTTACGAGCAGGCGCTGGCCACGGTGAAGGAGGTGAATGCGAACGGTTTTTTCGCCTTTGCCGCCCGGCGGCTGGAGCGTGCGGCGGCGAATCTGAAACAGCTGCCGGCCGAGCTGGTCGAAAAAATCATCGAACGGCAAAAAGCCACCTCGCCGACGCGGTCGCCGATCTTGCCGCCACCTGTGGGCTGACCCTGGAGGCCGCGCTGGGCCTGAGCTGGGAGCGGCTGAATCTCCTGGCCCGGGCGCACGAACGGCGTGCCGCCCGCCACATGCTGCAATTCATGATCGCCGCCCAGGGGGCAGGGGATTGCTGGCGGGCACAGGCGGAAACACTGAAGCAAATGCTGAACGCTAAAGGCTAAATGCAGAGACCAAAACTGATATGCATCCTATTACCATTAAAGTGACGGCGGAGACTTCTGATGCTGCCGGACAACTGGCCCGGTTCGCTCAAAGTTCCGGAGACTCGCTGGATCAGCTGGCGGGGCAGGGGCAGCTGGCAGGCGAGTCATTCGCCCAAGCTGGCGACGGAGTGCAGGCTTTGGCTGGCAGTCTGGACGGAATCGGGGGCGACAACTTCACGGAATTGTTGTCGGAGTTGCAGCAGGTTGCCACGGCGTTGGCCGTCGCTGAATCGGCGGCCACCTTGCTGGCAGCCGTGCTCACGGAACTGTTGCCCGAGTACGCGGCCATGGTGGACAAGGCTCCCGCCGGATCAAAGCTGCAAAACTCGGACCAGCGGGCAGGGGACGAAACGTCGGCTGGTGGGCCGGGCCAGGCCCAGTCCGGACCGCCTTCGGCCATCGCCGCCATGAGCAGCGCCCTGACGCAATTGGAAAGCCGCGCGCAAATCAGCTTTGCCACGCTGGCCAATACCTTCACCAGCGTCTTCAACACGGCGGTGAATGCCATCAGCCACGGCATCACTGGGCTCATCGAAGGTACGCTCACGTGGGGGCAGGCGCTGCGGAACATCGCCAATAGCATTCTGAACGAGATCGTCTCGGCAATTGTGCAAATGGGCGTGCGCTATCTCCTTACGCAGGCGCTCATGGCCGTGGGCGGACGCGCCATTATGGCGGCCGCACTGGCTGCCAGCGCGCCGCTGGCGGTGGCGCAATCCGCCGTGTGGGCAACACCAGCCACGTTGGCCACCATCGCCACGCTCGGTGCGGCGGCGGTGGCGGCGCCGGGATTCATCGGCGGCGCGGAAGCCGTCACGCTCGGCCTCGGCATGTTCGCGGCGGGCGGCTACACCGGCGCGGGCGGAGTCTGGGAACCGGCGGGCGTGGTGCATCGCGGCGAATATGTTTTCAGCCAGGCGGCGGTGGACCGCATTGGCGTGCCAGTGCTCGATGCCATCCATAACGGTGCGACTGCGCCCGGTGGCAGTTCCGCCGCTTCGGGAACATCGCCGGCGGGCGGCAAGGTGAGCGTGTATTCCTTCACCGATCCCAACCAGATGCGCCAGCACCTTGAGAAAAACGACGACCACGAAAAATGGGTCGTGGATGTCCTGAGCCGCAACGCGCACAAACTTCGGTGAATATACGATTTACGATATGCGATTTACGCGCCGTGAATCCAAGTGGGGCGTAAATCGTATATCGTAAATTCCAAATGTAATATGCTACCAGTCACATTCAATTCGGTGCCGGCTTACTTGCTCGACGATGTTCCGAACTGGGCTGCGCCGGTCACCGTCACGGCCGCCTTGCCATCGAGCTATGAGCGCAGTCTTACGGGCAAGGAAACCCGGCGGCCGACCGGCGATACGCTTCGGCTGGAAATAAAATGGTCCGCGCTTGTGAATGGTGTGGCGCTGGTCACGGCGCTCCGTAATGCGCTCCAGTCGCTAAATGTGCAACCGGTGTTATGTCCCTTCTGGCCGGGCGGTTTTGCGGCGGGGACAACGCCGGTCGTTACCGCCTCGTGGTATGTGCTGCTGGATGGCTCCAGCGCGCCGAGCATACAACCGGCTTCGGCCTTGGGCTCGGGCTTTGCACGGTTTGCGTATCCGCTTATGATTGGCCGGCTGGCGGAGCTGCCCGATCCCACCATGCTCGGCACCGCCATCTGCCAGGTGGAATTTCAGTTTGCGGAAGATGATGCCTCCTCGCTCACGCCGCCAACCTTCGTTCCTCCGTCCGGCATCGCGGCGGCGGGCGGAGTGCGGCCGCTCTTTCCCTTCACGCCGGACTGGCAGACCAAGCCCGCAAGCGGCGGCGCGGAAGTGGACATCTCACGTCAGCAGATTGGGGCGATGCGTCCGCTGGCCTCGGTATATTATCAGCAACCGAACCGCCGGCGGGTCGAACAGAACTTCACGCTGCTCAATACCGATCCGCTGAACCTGCTGGCCTTCTTTGCGGCCATGGGCGGCGAAAATAATTCCTTCTGGCTGCCCGCAACGCTGATGGCGGCGACTCTAACCCAAAATGTCCTCGCCACCGATACTGCCTTGCAGGTGGATAACGGTGCAGCCCTCGGCTCCAGCACCTTCATCGTATTGGAAAGCGGCAGCCAGCGCGTGCCATTGGCGGTCAGCAGTGTGGCGGGGAATCAATGGAATCTTACTGCCGCCGTCGGTACGGCCTTCACCGCCGGAGTAACGC
>CAIJGS010000037.1 GCA_903820285.1 uncultured Verrucomicrobia subdivision 3 bacterium
AGCCTCGCGCGCGCCGACGATGGGTCACGCAGTCTGGCCGACCGCGCGCGTTCGTATCTGGACGCGAACAGCGCGAATTGCCACCGGCCGGAAGGCACCGTGGCCGGTTTTGACGCCCGCTACGACACACCCCTGGCCGAACAAGGCATCATCGGCGGCCACGTGCTCATTGACCAGCGGATTGACGACGCGCGCGTGGTGGCGCCCAATGATGTCTGGCGGTCCATTCTGCTGATGCGCGTGAACACGTCCGACGGCTACGCGATGCCGCCGCTGGCACGCAACACAATTGACACCGCTGGCGTGGCCTTGTTGCGCGCCTGGATCACCAGCCTGCCCGGGCCGCACGTGTTGCCACCGCCGGAGATTTCGCCGCCCGGCGGAGACTTTTCCAAGGCGGTTACCGTCCGCCTGAAAAGCGAACCGGGTGCAAAGACATATTACACGCTGGATGGCACCGTGCCGACCACGGCGGACCTGCTTTATCGCCAGCCGTTCACCCTGAAAAAGCCGACCATTGTCCGCGCCAACGCCTTCAAGGAAGGTGCCACCCGGAGCATCACGGCCAAGGAATTTTTCCTGTTCAGCCAGCCTTGACCGGTCTCACTTTGCCCCGGGAATAACCACGGCTCCCCAAGGACTCCCGGGCGATTTCACGCGGGCGATTTCCCTTTCCGTGGCCAGGTCCACCACGGATACGTCGTCCGACGGGCCATTGGCGGTGTACAGAAATTTACCGTCCGGCGAAAACGCCATTCCCCAGGGCCGTTTGCCCACCGGAATCACATTCAGCAACTCATACGTGTTTGCGTCCAGCACCACGACCGTGCCGGCACGGCCGGTGGTGGCATAGACTTTTTTGCCGTTCGGCGAGACCTTCACTGTCATCGGCCGCGAGCCTTTGGGCAGGGTGATCACTTTTACCACGCTCTGGTTCGCCGTGTTTACGACGTTCAATTCGCCCACGGATTCCGAGGGAATGAACGCGCGCGAACCGTCCGGCAAAAAGGCCACGCTGCGTGGGCGCGGATGCACCAAAATATGCGCGAAGACTTTGTATGATTTAGTGTCAATGGCATAAACATCACCAGCCGTTTCGCAGGTGACATAGAAGAACTTTTCGTCCGGACTCAGGCCCACCCCTTCCGGCTCGCGGCTGACCGGAACAAACGTGATGGCCTCGCCGTTGGTGGCGTTCAGGATGGTGGCCACGCCGACGTCTTCGTTGGCTATGTAAATGCGCGAGCCATCGGCGTTGAGGATGAAATTCTCCGGATCGGATCCGGCGGCAAACTTGCGGAGCAGTTTTTGCTGCGGCACATCCACCAGGCCAATGCCATCGGCGGTTTTATCGGCCTTGACCAGATCGTCATCGTCCCCGGCATTTTTTTTGAGGAGGGGATTGCCATGCGCATCCAGTTGCGGCGGCGGCTCGATCGGGGTGCCGCTCAGGGCCACGTAAACGGTCTGACCGTCCGGACTCACCCGGATGCCGCGCGGCCGTTTGCCCACCGGGATATGGGTCACCACCCGATAATCCGCGCCGCTGATGACGGTAAGGTCGCCGGCTTTTTCGTTGGAAACATAAACCTGATAATCTCCCGCCGTTGCCCAACCAACCAAAAGGAGCAATAAACAAATCACCCGCAACGGCATAATGGTTTTCATGAGTTCCACTTTAGCGGGCGGCCCTAGAAAATACGATTTCAATTTCGCGCTGGTCCAAATGCCGCGTGGCAGGGCTAGTCCGAAACATCATTGCCGCCCACGCCTGGGGCGAAGTGCTGGCATCCTGAAGGCCGCTGCGCCACTTTAATCCGCGTGCACCTTCATAATTGCCGACAGGTTTCAGACCGGCACGTGGAACTGCTGGCTGGCACCTGTTCAATTCTCCGAAAAATATCCGGGAACAAATTGCTGACCGGAGACTCACACTATGGAAGCCGTCATTCAACCTGTGGCGGCCAAACCATATCATGAGAATTCCATTCCTACTGGGTATTACCGTATTGGCCGGCGCGGTCCTATCGGCCGGTGCCACCACCATCAACCTCACGCCGGTGGCCGATACCGGCCTGCGCAGCAATTCGCCCGACAGCAATTCCGGCACAGCCACCTCGTTGCCAATCGGGGTTTCCAAAAATGGTTCGCCGGTCAATCGCGCCCTGCTTGAATTCGATCTCAGCGGCCTGCCCGCCAATGCGGTCATCAACAGTGCCACCCTGAATGTCTCCGTGACCAAGGATCCCAGCGGTTCGGTCAATTATGATTTAAACCGCATGCTCACGGCCTGGGATGAATCGCTGGCAACCTGGAATAATCGCCTGGATGGGGTGGCTTGGTCCGGTGGTGGCGGCAGCGCGGGCACGGATTTTTCGGCCTCGGCCAGTGCCACTACTTCGCTGTCTTCCGGACCCTGCGCCTTCAGCTCCACCGGCCTTGCCGCGGATGTGCAATTCTGGGTGAGCCACCCTGAAATGAATTATGGCTGGGTGCTGCTCGCCACTGGCGAACCGGCTGGCAGCGGTGAGCAAATTGGTTCGCGCGAAGACCCCGACAACACACCTACGCTGACCGTGGATTATTCCGTGCCGGTGACTCCGAACGCGCCGCTGCTCGCCGGGCCAATGCTCCTGGGAAATCTGTTTCATTTTTCCTTTGCCGCCCAGGCGGGCGTCGCCTACGTGGTGGAATATCGCCACGCCCTGAATACCGGCACCTGGAACCTGCTCACCAATATTCCGGCCCCGGGCGCGGATACGGTTATCAGCATCACGAACCAGATTTCCGCCCCGGCCAGCTTCTACCGCGTGCATACGCCCTGACGGTTGCACGCCACGCCGCCCGGAATATTTATTTGACTGCCCGGCCCGGAGCCTTATCTTGTCCCTGTGAATCGTAATCTTAACCTGCTGCTTGTGAACGCGCTGCTTACCGGCGCGGCAGCCGGGTATTGATTATTCACGAAATTTATCAAACCCACTGCCGGCCCGGCGGTGGGTTTTTTGTTTATCCCAGACCGCCGGACGGCAATAATAAGAAAGCCATAGATCATGCAAAAAGACCCGTCAAAGAAATATCGTGCCCATCCGCCGGTGGTCCTCCCCGACCGCCAGTGGCCCAACCGTGTCCTCACTGCCGCGCCGCGCTGGTGCAGCGTGGATTTGCGCGATGGCAACCAGGCCCTCGCCGTGCCCATGAACGTCTCCCAGAAGCTGGAGCTGTTCCAGACACTCGTCAAAATCGGGTTCAAGGAAATCGAGGTCGGCTTTCCCTCGGCGTCCAACACGGAATTCACCTTCAACCGCCGCCTGATCGAGGAGAAACGCGCGCCGGATGACGTGTGGCTCCAGGTCTTGGTGCAGGCCCGCGAAGATTTGATCGAACGCACGGTGGAATCGTTGATCGGTGCCAAGCGTGTGATCATCCACATGTACAATTCCACCTCGCCGGCCCAACGCCGCGTGGTGTTCGGCAAGACGAAGGACGAGATCAAGGCCATCGCCGTAAACGGCGCGCGCATGATCAAGGAACGTCTCCATCGGCTCAAGGGCACGGAAATCATGCTCCAGTATTCGCCGGAAAGTTTTAGCGCCACGGAAGTGGAGTACGCCAAGGAAATTTCCGAGGCGGTCATGGAGGTCTGGCAGCCCACGCCGGAGCACAAAATGATTTTGAATCTCCCGGACACGGTTGAGGTCGCCATGCCGAACGTCTATGCCGACCAGATCGAATGGATGTGCCGGAACATCAAGAACCGCGACTCGCTCATCATCAGTTTGCACACGCACAATGATCGTTACACGGGCGTGGCGGCGACGGAACTCGGCTTGCTCGCGGGCGCGGACCGCGTGGAAGGCACGCTCTTCGGCAATGGCGAACGCACCGGCAACCTGGACGTGGTGACCGTGGCCATGAATCTCTACATGCACGGCATTGACCCGAAGCTCGACTTCTCCAACCTCGGTTCGGTGATTGATGTCTATGAACGTTGCACCGGCATGACGGTACCGGCGCGGCAGCCGTACGCGGGTGAATTGGTCTTTACTGCGTTCAGCGGTTCGCATCAGGATGCTATCAAGAAAGGTCTGGCCGAGTGGGAAGGTGGCACACGCTCACATTGGGATGTGCCGTATCTCACGATTGACCCGGCGGACATCGGCCGCGAATACCGCGAAGTGATCCGCGTGAACTCCCAGTCCGGCAAGGGCGGCGTGGCTTACCTACTCGAAAGCGAGTTCGGCATCGAATTGCCCAAGGACATGCAGCGCGAGTTCGGTCCCATAGCCAACGACGCCGTCGACAAACTCGGCCGCGAGGTCAGCGGCGCGGAACTCAAGGCCATGTTCTGGAAGGAATACGTGGAGCGCGATACTCCGTGGAAACTCGGCACCTTCCGGGCCACGAGCGACAACGGCAAAGTGTCGTGCCAGGCCACGTTGCTCCGCAACGGCGAAGCCAAAACCATCGCCGGCAACGGCAACGGTCCGCTGGCCGCCTTGGTGCATGGTTTGGGAACAACCGGCACGAACTTTGAAATCACCGGCTACAGTGAGCACGCCCTGAGCGCCGGCGAAACCGCCGCCGCCATCGCGTACATCCAGATCAAGACTGCCGATGGCAAGACCCGCTGGGGTGCGGGCGTGGATACGAATATTGAGCTGGCATCGGTGAAAGCAGTGCTGGGCGCGCTCAACCGGCTTGTCTAACGCTACTTGACGAAACCGGCAGCGACGGCCGATAATCCGGCGCGTGAATCTCCGTGCGTTAATGACTGGCAGTGCGGTGGCGATGCTCTTGCTACTCGCCGCCGCCTGCATCCCCCAGCCGAAGGTGACAGTTATTCCAGCGGTCCCGCCGCCGGTCCCAACACCCGCACCTGCGGTCACGGCCCCGGCCCCCGGCAGTCTTACGCTGATTACTTCACCAACAGTTTATGCGCCGGATATGACTCACGCTCATGATCCGCTGCCCGACAGCGTCCTCTTTTGGGATGCGGCCATGAAGACGATGGACGCGTCCAACGGGCTGACCGATGCGCGGTTTGTCTTTAACGTCACCAACACTTCCACCGATCCGGTAACCATCATCAGCGCGGAACCTTCCTGCCATTGCACGCAGGCGAAACTGCCAGCCACGCCGTGGATTCTGCCGCCCGGTGCGGGCGGGCAGATTCTGGTGACTGTGGACTTGCGCGATAAAATGGGCACGCTCTATAAAAGCGTGGCGATCACGACGGACAAGGGCATGAAAAACCTAGTCGTGGGCATAAATATACAGCCCGCTCCCGCGCATGTCATGACCGAGGCCGAATTGGAAAACGGCATCGCCGCTTCCAAAGTGGATCGCCAGGCGGTTTTCAAGGGCGACTGCGCCCAATGTCATAACAAGAATCTCGCTGGCAAGTACGGACCACAATTGTTTGCCGCCACGTGTGCCATCTGCCACGAAGCCACGCATCGCGCCAGCATGGTGCCGGACCTGCACCATCTCACCGGCACAACCGGAGTGGAATTCTGGCGCGTCTGGATCACCTCCGGCAAACCCGGCTCCCTCATGCCAGCGTTCACGAAAGCCCAGGGCGGCCCGCTGGACGATGTTCAGATTGCCTCGCTCGCCCAATATTTGAACGCCATCTATCCGCCCACGGTCAATCACTGAGCGGACGGCCGCCGCCGCCGGAATGGGGACAGGGCAGAGAATTGCCAGCTGGGGGGATTCACCTTGACGAAGCCTTTGTCGGTAACGGAAAATTATCCTACATGAATTTACGTTTTTTGATGGCGGGTGGTCTGGCAGCTTTGCTGTTTGTGGCCGCCTGTGCGCATAAGCCGGTGCCGCCGGTGGCCAAGCCCGCGCCGGCACCTGTCCCAGTCCCGGTGGTGGCGCCAGCACCCGTTCCGGCCCCAGCACCCGCGCCGGTTATTGCCACCAAGCCCAGCTTTGTGCCTGATATCACTCATGCCGGCGATCCGCTGCCGGATAACGTGCTCGCGTGGGACAGCATATTGAAGACCGGCGATGCCACTAACAGCCAGGACTCCATTCAGTTTGCGTTCAGCTTTACCAACATCACGACGGGTCCCGTAACCATTATGAATGTTCACCCTTCCTGCGGTTGTACCACCGCCGAACTGCCGCCCACGCCGTGGCTGGTGCCGGCCGGTACGGGGGGGCAGATCAAACTCACCGTCAACATTCAGGGCAAGATCGGCACCCTGTTCAAGTACGTCACCGTCACCACGGACAAAGGCACCAAGAATCTCAATCTACGCATCAACATCCAGCCCGAGCCCGTGCACGTGATGACCGAGGCCGAACTGGAAAGCGGCATTACCGCCGCCAAGGTGGACCGCCAAGCCGTGTTCAAAGGTGACTGTGCCTCGTGCCATAACAAAAATCTCAACGGCAAATACGCCCAGCAACTGTTTGCCGCCGCCTGCACCATCTGCCATGAAGCCGAGCACCGCGCCACCATGGTGCCGGACTTGCACCACCTCAAGGTGCCGACCAATCCCGACTTCTGGCGCGTCTGGATCACCTCCGGCAAACCCGGCTCCCTCATGCCGGCCTTTGCCAAGGCGCAGGGCGGTCCGCTGGACGACATCCAGATTGCCTCGCTGGCTCAGTATCTGAACGCCGTCTATCCCTCGACCGTGCCGCTGCCGCCGGCGGGCAAGTAAGAGGTGGGGCCGTAACTTTGCTTGCACACCTTTTGCCGCAGGCGTATGCTGTCAATCATGAGTGCGAAACAGGTTGACGCAAACAATCATGGCCAAATCACCCTCCTGGGCGAACGAGTTCTGGGGGGCGGCCATATCACCCGCGATGAAGCCCTGTGGCTGATTCATCTCGAAGGCTCCGCCGACATTCTGGACCTCCTCTCCTGGTCCAACCGCATTCGCGAAAAGTTCAAGGGCAACAAGATTCATCTCTGCTCCATCGTCAATGCCAAGGCCGGTGCCTGCTCCGAGAATTGCAGCTTCTGCTCGCAATCCGCCCATTACCAGACCGGCTCGCCGAAATACGGCTTCATTGACCCCGAACCCGTCCTCGAAGCCGCCAATGAGGCCCACAAGAATTCCGTAACCGCTGTCGGTCTCGTCGCCGCCTGGAAAGGTCTGAACGAAGGTCCCATTCTGGATGAAGTCTGCGACCGCGTCCGCGAATTGAAGGCCAGCGGCAAGACCCGTCCCGATGTTTCGCTGGGCATCATCAAGAGCCAGAAAGTGGCCGACCGCCTGAAGGAAGCCGGCGTGGAATGCTACGGCCATAACCTCGAAAGTTCGCGCCGCTTTTTTCCGCAGACCTGCACCACGCACACCTACGATGACCGGGTTGAGACCATTAATTATCTCAAAAAGGCGGGCATCAAGATTTGTTCCGGCGGCATCATCGGCATGGGTGAAACCCGCGAAGACCGCTGCGACCTCGCCTTCTCGCTCAAGGAAATCGGTGCCAACGTGGTGCCGGTGAACATTCTCAATCCCATTCCCGGCACGCCGTTCGAGAAGGTTCCGCCGCTGTCAGTGATGGAAATCCTGAAGACCATCGCCTGCTTCCGCTTCATCCTGCCGCGCAAGGAAATCATGATTGCCGGCGGCCGCACCGTGAATCTGCGCGAAGCCCAGAGCATGATTTTCATGGCCGGTGCCAGCGCCATGATGGTGGGCAATTATCTGACCACCCTCAACCAGCCCGTCGAAAAGGATCTGCAAATGATCAAGGATCTGGGCCTGGACCCGAACTGGGACAGCCACGATTTCGCCGACCAGGACGAAGCCGGCACCGGTTGCGGCTGCGGCAAGGATCATTGCCACGAAGAAACCGCTGTGGCCGCTTGACGGCCCGGCGGGGGGCGGTCACTGAGGGTCGTGGCGGATGGGAAAAAGTATGTGCTAACGCTCGCCCTTACGCCGGCCCTCTCAAGGTTTGAAAAGGGATCCATCGTCTCCCATGTCCCCCACTGACCGATGACTTCCATCAGGTTTGAAAATGGCGACCGCAGGCAGGCACGATCGTAAGGTTGCTCTATCTCGACGCTTGTACGTTATGCTCGACTCCCGTCGCGAATTTGCCATATTGCCACAGAGAGTCGGCCACCATTGTCTGTGGCAGTGGTGCCGGTGATCAGCTTATGAAGCAAAGCGATCTTTTGCTTGGTTTCAATCGTCTTTATCTGGCGATTTCCCGCAAAGTTCAAAAAAACTGGCAAATCGGGATTTGCAAGCGTGCGAGCCACCTAACTGCTTGCCTGGTTTGCCTGCTTGGTATTCTTTTGAGGTCTGCGGCTTTTGGGGCTGAGCCTTCGCCTGAGTTTTCCATTAATCAGGATGCTGGATGCGGAGGCTGGCTGGCGGCAGGTTGGCTGGAGGTGGAAGTTCACTTGGAAACTGGGGAGAAAGTGGTATTCATGATGGATACCGGATCGCCTATTACCGTTGTGGATGCGTCTTTGGCGCCAAAGTTGGGAAAGCATGTCGGCGCCATGTGGTTAAACTTGGCTGGTCGCAAGCAGCAGCGCGCAGAAGTTTATCAGGCGCCGAAGCTCCTGCTGGGAAATATTCCGCTGTCAACCGACTGTGTGGCCTGTACGCCCCTGCCGAAGAAATTCAAGAAGCACGTCCAAGGGATTCTAGGCATGGACTGCCTTCAAGACTATTGCATTCAATTAGACTTTATCGCCGGCAAGCTGCGGATTTTAGATTCTGCCCAATGCGATGCCAACTCTTGGGGAAAGATGTATCCATTGGTACTCTCAAGAAGCGGCCCGCAGCAGCAATTTCTTCAGCCACTGATCCATCAAGCGGGTTTCTTTGGCGATGACACAAACCTGATTATTGACACGGGCTGTCATGCTGATGGCCTGGTGAGCAAAGGAGA
The DNA here is from genome assembly GCA_903820285.1 of uncultured Verrucomicrobia subdivision 3 bacterium. GTDB lineage: Bacteria > Verrucomicrobiota > Verrucomicrobiia > Limisphaerales > UBA11358 > UBA11358. The sequence continues at coordinate 8,884 of CAIJGS010000037.1, forward strand.
AACAGGCCAGGTGATTGGGGCTTGGCTGCTTTCTTTCTTTGGCTGCGGACGCTTCCATTCCGGTGTTTGGGATGGCGAAAGGTATTCACACATTGAGGTTGCACCGATTGACCATGTGAATGTTCTGGGACTAAGATTCTTGGCGCGGCATTTAGTGACATTGGATTTTCCAAATCAAAAATTGTATTTGAAGCAAACAAGTGTCGCTCCGTTGAAGATAAGAAAGCCGCGCCCGAGCTAAGACGCATCGATAATCCGCAGAAACGGATGTGGTCATATATGTATTTGCCTCACCCCCGAGGAGAGGGAGAAAAGGTTGCCGCTGATTCCGTTAATCAGGTCGTTGAATTGGTCATGCTGGTGGCCAAACACTCAGAAAAAAATGCCGAGGTGAAATGCTTCATCAACCTGTCGGTCTTATTTTCGGTTTCCGGTATCAATGTCGCTATGCCAACGGACAGGCGCACTCCGGAATTTGGGCTACACGCCCTCAGAATGCACCCGCCCTGGGTGGATGATTCTTTTTTCGACACTGATGGCATGCGGCTCAATTAAGGCCGGGTGACGCTGATGCGCAGATACCTTGCTTGATGGCCGTTGATACCGGTAAGGTCGCGGATGGTCACGGTGGTGTCGGGGGAACCGGTCCGGGCGATTTCCGCGGCCTGCGCGGTGAGGGTACTGTTGGAACTGGCGTAGGTGGCGATGTCGGACCAGGCGGCAAAGTTCGTGGAGGCTTGCACGTGGTAGGTCACGCCGGCTTCGGCGGGGCGATACACGAAGGAAACCTGGAAGAAGTTGGTTTTTTGACTGGTAGCCAGATGCGGGTAGACCATGGTGTTGGTTTTCCAATAGGCGAGGAGTTTGACCAGGGCGAGCGGGGTGTTCGTGGGCACGGGGCCGCCGGCCTGGGTTTCCTCATTGATGCCGTGGCAACTGGTGCAGGTGCGGATTTCGCCGGGGGCAAAAGTCAGCCAGTAACGTTCGCGCACGATGCCGACGCCGTTGGTATCGGCGAGCTGCCAGGTCATGGCGCGACGGGCGGGCACGATGGCTGCCTGGGAACCGTCCGCCGCCAGTTGCACGGCGCCGGCGGGCGCGTTGTACGGCGCGGGATTGTCCACGGCAGGTTCGTGCAGATACTGGGAAATCACGCGGCGGCCGTAACCGGGATTATTGGTGTCGCCGTAATTAAGGCTGCGCAACTGGTCGGCTTGGAAGAGCTGGAGCCAGGCAATGTCATAAATTTTACCGGGGGAGCCGATGGTTTGATGCTGGGTGCCGGCGATGCGCAGGTTATACGGTTGCTGGCGATCGGCATGGTCGCGCGTGGTAACATCGCGGCTGACGATGACGGCCAGTTGATGGGTGATCAGATAATTGGTGAAGGCGCTGACGCTGACGCCCGCCGCGGCAAAGGCGGCGAGTTCCGGCGCGGCCACCGGCACGGAATAGGGCACGGGCCGCGCGCGCGGCATGACTTCGACCGGATCGAATTCCCATAGAAAATTGGTCTGCATTTCCAAGGCCTCATTATCCGGGTCCAGGTACAGCGCATAGTTCGTCAATCCCGGCGTGAGCGGCGCACCGGGGATATAATAGCCGTTGGTGTGGACCAAAAATTTCAAGCGGAAGCTGAAGCTGGAGGCGAGGTAATTGGTTTGCGGGTAATAGACGTCGACACCGCCCGTCTCGGGGAGCGCATTGGTGGTGTGGGAGGCGAGAAAATAGCCGTCCAAGGTCATGAGCGGATTACGGTACAGGCCGGTGAAGTCTGGCGGAATGCTGTCGGGCGAATCGGCCAGGGAATCGGTGGAGCGGGGCGTGAGGTAGCTGATTCGCATATAGAAGGCGTTGAGGTTGGTGTTGCCGGTGAGGGCAACGATCTGGCCGGCGCCGTGGGTGCCGAATTCCGGGGCGTCAATGCCGTAAAACAGGCCGGGGACAGCCGGGTCTTCGCGCGGCTCCAGAAAATTACCGATGGTGTTGGTGTTGTAGTTTTCCAGGTAATCGTAAAGGTCGTACAGATTGGGGTCGTTGGTGAAGGAGGCGGAGGCGTAGCTCCCGCCGATTTCGTGGCGGCCGATATGATTGACCGTTTCCTCGTCGGTCCCATCCTGGTCGATGGCCCAGGGGAAAAACTGGTTGAAGGAATTGCCAGCCAGACCGGTGCCGGCGAGCAAATCGGTGCGGACGTTGCGCGGTTCAGGGTATACCTCGGCCAGGTTCGTGGTGGGCACGGAGTTGGAGGATTCGTCGCTCCAGTTGAAGGCCCCGTAACTGATATAACCATTCTCCCAGTCGGTGTCCGCCTGCTGGTCGCGCTGAAGGTGATCCCAGCGGGAGAAAACGATCCGGCCGGCGCTGTCGAGGAGCGGACTGAACGCGCCGCTGGGCGTGTGATTGATCATAAAGAGATCGCCATTGGTGGGTTGCAGGCTCCACAAACCGGTGACGGTGGCCGCCTCCTCGTATTCGTCCAATTGCGGATACAATTGCCGCTGGCCGTTGCGCGGCCGGTCGCTGGTGTAAATGATGCGGTCATCCGAGCCGTAGATGGGGGCGATATTATTATAATTTGTGGGCTGGTTGGGCACCTTGGTGATGACGGGGACGGCGGCGGGGCTGGTGAAATTGGTGATCTCGTAGAGCTGCCAGTAGTATTCATCGGTGCTGTAAGGATTGGCGGAATCGCCGATGACCATGCTGAACACGGCTTTCTGGCCGCTCCAGTGGACGCAGGGCTGGCGCACGGCGATGCCATTCGTAAGCTGCGAACCCCACCGACCGTAGCCGGCGGCGCGGGTCAGGTTTTTGAGGGTGCCATCCGGGTAGCGAATATAAAGATCGCCGCCGCGCCCGCAGGCGGCCGGGGAAGCCAGATGATTGCCAAAGGTCGAGGCGATGGTGGTGAAGTCCGCCGGAATCGGGGCCTGCGTCACAAAGAGAATGGCGTTGGTGGGGCCGCCACCGGGGGCGGCGGTGGCGTGGATCGGGAGTAACACGGCTGCCAGCATCAGGGTGGCGAGCAGACTGCAAGACAGCCATCGTGAGCGGACGTCAAATTTGATCATAGTCCCTCAATATATCACTGCGGGCCCACCCCTGACAGTGTGCGAGTGGCGCACAGGGAAAGATTTTGACGGGCGGAAGAACCGGCCAGTGGCAGGGGCTAGAGGACTCGCCAAACGGCTTCAACTTGTTTTGCTTAGCCGCCTAATCTTTCCCCCGGTACTTCGAGGGATTGCGGATGCGGTCCAGCCGATCCGCTTCAAAAGCTTGCTGCGCCGCCTGACGCTGGCGGGCTTTGAGGGCCGCCGCAATGGTTTGCGGCAGGCGGCCAATCTGTTTTAACAGTTGGTAAAAGGTCAGGCAGATCTGTTTCAGCGTATCCATAAAATCAGGCTAGGCATCACGATAGAACAGGGTGCAAAATAGGATGATGGAGGATTCCTCGGAGCTGGGCATGGCGTTGGGTTCCGCCGGAGCGACGAGGGTGCTCATGTGGCTGGTGACCAATTGCAGGTTGGGAAATTCAGCGAGAAATGCATTGAGCTGTTCCTCCAGCGCGGTTGCCGGCGACTTGCCGGTCGGCAGCTTGTGGAGGATTACTTCGAAGATTTTAACTTTCATGATCGTCCGGGGTTGGGGTCAAACTTTGCCGGCTCCCTTCAGGAACGGGGTGAACAGATCAATCGGAATGGGCAAAAAGGTGGTGGTATTGTGTTCGCTGGCGATTTCGCGCATCGTCTGAAGGTAGCGCAACTGGAGGGCAATTGGTTCCGTGGCAATCATGGCGGCCGCCTGCACCATTTTTTCGGCTGCTTGAAATTCGCCCTCGGCATTCACCACCTTGGCCCGGCGTTCGCGTTCGGCCTCGGCCTGCTTGGCCATGGCGCGCTTCATGCTCTCCGGCAGGGACACATCCTTCACCTCCACCGTCACCACTTTCACGCCCCAAGGGCCGGTCTGGTGATCAATGATTTCCTGCAGCTTCAAATTGATCATGTCGCGCTGCGAGAGCAGGTCGTCCAGCGACGCCTGGCCCAGCACGCTACGCAGGGTGGTTTGCGCGATGAGCGAGGTGGCTTTCCAAAAATCTTCCACCTTCACCACGGCATCCGCCGGCGCGATCACGCGGAAATACACCACGGCATCCACCGTGGCCGGCACGTTGTCGCGGGTCATTACCTCCTGTTTGGGGACGTCAATGGTGACCACGCGCAGATCCATTTTCACCAGCCGGTCAATCAAGGGGATGAGCAGGATCAGGCCGGGGCCTTTGACTCCGGCCAGTTTGCCCAGCCGGAAAATGACGCCGCGCTCATACTCGCGCAGAATGCGCACGGCCTGCGAAAAAATGACGGTGATCAGCACGAGCAGTACGACCGCCACGGGCAAGACCGTGGTCAGCCAAGATGGTAATTGCATGGATTCTCCCATAATAACTAAATTTATCCCGATGCTGCTTCGTTCAACTGGCAACCAACTTCGTGATTCGCCGGTAAAGCCGAACCGGCCAGCTGACCGGCCGGTTGGGATCCGGCGGCGGGGTGGTGACCAGGGGTGCGGTGTTGTGTTTCAATTCCTCACCGCAATGCGGGCAGGCATCCGCATACAGATAATTGCCCAGCGCGAGCCCGCAATGGGGACATTTCGACCGGCTCATACATTGGGCTTTGCCGGGCGTCGCAGCGGACCACTCGACGAGAAATTCATGCCGCTTTGGAGCCGCGGAGCAGGCCGGTCAGGCCGATGCCGGCAAACACGATGCCGCCGATCAGCATCCAGATGGCTTTGTCCGTCGGGGCGCCATTGAAAAAACGGGACACGTCGGAACTGAAGGCATTGGTGGCGTTAATGCCGAAAACGATGAGGACGCCGCCGCCGATCAGCAGGGCCAGGGAAACGATTTTATTCATGATATTTTTGGGGGGATGGGTGGGTGGACCGGGGATAAAGTTAGGCACCGTCGGCTACACGCCTCGGCGGCCGGAAATGAAATTGACCAGCAGCATGACCAGCGCCACCACGAGCAGGATGTGAATGAAGCCTCCGAGGGTCTGGCTGGTAACCACCCCCAACAACCAGAGGATGAGCAAGATGACGGCAAGGGTATAAAGCATAATATTCGGTAATTTCTGCTTAAACCATACCGCTTGCACCCGGGCCTGACCATGGGGTGTAACCCGCATGGCCGGCCTGATCCTGCGCCTGGGTCTGGCGACCCAACCCGGCTTAAATCCGGCGACGTTTCTTGGGCAGCAGCCGGACGACCTTCTGGAGTTCCGGTTCCACCCAGCCCATTTTGTCTTCGATGATTTCGCGGAGGGCGATGTCGGCCGTGCCGAGATTTCCGACGTTGGCGACGAGGGGACGGCTCATCGCCCCGCCATCGGCATTGATCTGCCGCACGCGGCGGGAGACGATATTGACGAGCACGGCGGGGTTGCCCACTTTTTCAAGGGCCAGTTTGACGAGATCTGCATTCATGTGTTTTTAGGGACGGACCGCAGCCGGTTCATTTCCGGCGGAAAATGAGTTGCCAATACGAGGTGGCTTTTATTGACAGTTACCATAGTCGGTTAACCGTGGGCATTAACCAAGCACCATTTCGATTAATCATCCGGCCCGGGCGCCTGACAATAATCTGATCGACATAAAAAGCCCATGACAGCGGAGGAAGCGTGTCCATAAAATGTGTCTGCTGACAAATGCCGGTCCGGCCTCTTCCAAAGGGGGAAACGCCAGTGGCTTGGGATGGCGATGCCGCATTTCCCGGGGCGATAATCTCCCGAGAAGGCGACCTTCCGGTTGGCAAGCAGGGCGGCATGAATGATGTTTTGTCAATTCAGTTTAGCTAGCACAACCGTCCGTCGCCATGGGGTGAAACCCTACCCCCATACAACGCATTTCGCCGGTCCCCTTTGGAATAAACAGCAAAACCAGTGCCACTTAGGGACAAAAAAACTGCTCAAAGCGGGGGTTTTTTGTTGTAAACCCGAAAATCAGTAGTATAATTCCCCTAATCAGTTTTGGTTGTAGCCCTTAGTGAATATTTAGCAATCGCCATAAGGCTTTTAAAATGAATACATTAAAAAACCGCATTCTCGCCACCGCTTGTCTCGGGGTTTTGGCACTCAATCTGGCCGCCAGCGCCCGCGCAGACATTAATCTGGTGCTGAACGGTGATTTTGAGACCACCACCGGAGCGGGCCAACTGGGTTATAACACCACGGCGGCGTTCTGGAACACCAGCGGCTATAATTTCCTGTTTCCTTCCGGCACGGCGGATTCGACCGGTGTGACCGGTACCTATGGCACCCTCAAACTGTGGGGGCCGAACGATGGCAGTGCGAATGGCATGCCGGCCACCAGCCCCACCGGCGGCAACTTTGTGGCGGCGGATGGCGCCTTTGAAGTCGGGTCCATTTCGCAGACAGTTTCCAATCTGTTTGTGGGCAATACTTACTCGTTGTCCTTCTATTGGGCCGGTGCCCAGCAGGAAGGTTTTACGGGAGACACCACTGAGGCCTGGCAGGTGAGCCTGGGTTCCGAAACCTACACGACGGTTACGAATAACAACGTCAGCCACGGTTTTACCGGCTGGGTACAGCAGACGTTTAACTTTACCGCCACGGCGACGAACGAAGTCCTGTCGTTTCTGGCCAAGGGCACGCCGGCCGGCGTGCCGCCCTTCTCGGTGCTGGACGGTGTGAGCATGACACAGGTCACGACGCCGACGCCCGCTCCGGAACCTTCCACTCTGCAATATGGGGCCGTGGCCCTGCTGTTTGTATTCGCCGGTGCCCGCAAGGTATTCCGCCGGAAACCCCAGGCGTAAGCCGCCTGCTTGCGAGAAGTCATGGCTGATTCGCATCAACTGATCAGTCATTTCAAAAGTTTCGCCGGGGATGTCGTGCATTTGGCCGTTTGGCTGGTGCTCTTGGTTTCCATTTTCGTGCCGCTGGAGCGGCTCTTTGCCCTGCATCCGGCCAAAATCTGGCGCAAGCAGGTAGGCATTGACCTCGCGTGGTATTTCATTAACAGCCTCCTGCCGGCGGCCATCATGGCCGTGCCGCTCGCCTTGCTAGCCCGGGCGCTGCGCGGGGCCGATCCGGGCGGACTCTATTCCGCCGTGGCCGCTTGGCCATTCTGGGTGAAGTTTCCCGTCGTTTTTCTCGTCAACGATTTTGGCGTCTATTGGGCGCATCGCGCGACGCATGGCATTCCTTTCCTGTGGCGGTTTCACGCCGTTCATCACAGTGCCGAACAGATGGACTGGCTGGTCAATACGCGCGCTCATCCGTTTGACCTCATCTTCACGCGGTTGGCCGGACTCGGGCTGGTTTATCTGTGTGGCCTGGCTTCGGCCACGGGCAGTTATTTGGATCCGACCGTCGCGCTGGTGACCATCGTCGGTACGATCTGGAGCTTTTTCATTCATGCCAATGTTCGCTGCCGGTTGGGGCCGGTCGAGTGGCTGATTTCCACGCCGGCGTTTCATCATTGGCATCACACCAATGACGAACATCGCGACCGCAATTTCGCCGCCATCTTTCCGCTGTACGACCGCGTATTCGGCACCGCCTGGCTGCCGCGGCATTGGCCGCCGGTGTACGGCACCGATACGAAAGTGGCCCCCACGCTCACGGGACAATTGCTGGACCCGCTGACGCCGGGGGAACCGCCCAAGGGTTAAGGAGCAGCACCTCACGACGGTGGTTTTTTACTTTAAGGAATCACCCAGCGGTTCGTGCAAATGATTACATCCGGTACCAGGGTTTGACCGGAGTGCACGGCCAGCATCGCACAGGAGCCATCGGCCATACCCAAGTTGCCGCTGGTTTGATGCCGGTCCTGGCTCCACGTGGCGCGCTGACGGGCCAGATTCAAGACCCCGGGCGGTACGGGTTGACCGTTGATTACCAGATTGGCATCACCGGACAGAACACTTTGCGTGTGGGGTAACGTGGCATCCATGCCGGCGAAATAGCTGAGGTTTTTGGCGGTGAAGTTAACCAGAAAATTCGTGGCGACTTGGTGCGTGGTATCGTTCGGGCAGACCAGAATTTGGGGAGTGCTCAATTCATTGGACATGCATTGATACAGGGTTACGACGTCGCCGGTGGCCACTGATTCCATGGCACCGCCATTGGTCACGGAAACTTGAAAGGGGAATTGGCCATTGTTATCGCCTGACCAGATATTGTAGGCGAGGCCGACTTCTTTGAGACAGTTGATACAATTGAAGCGATGACGGGGCAGTTTGGCACTCGATAACTCCAGAATCAAGATGGCCAGCAAACACCCTAATATAAATACCACGACGATTACCTCCGTCAACGTTTTGGCGTGGATACTTTGATTTTGGCTGCCCCGCAATTTCATAAATTTCTTAATACCGAATAAAGTCATACTGGCTCATGGCAACCGACTCGGTCAGCCCAGCACTGGTAGGGCGCGTCACTCCGTGCGCGCCGCCGCCTGCCAACAGCACGAGCATTACTCGCCAGAGCGGCAATAGCCACGCCAAAGTTCGATTCCATAAATAACACCCATTGATTCGCCATGGCGGCGCGCACGGAGTGACGCGCCCTACCAGCCACAATTGGTGCCATGGTATAAGCAAAATATGACACTAGTCAGGGAATGGCCAGCCGATCGGTGTTCGTCAAGGCGCCGGGCGCGGAGTTGCGGCCCATTTGCGGAACCAACATGGAAACCGAGCCATCGCAGAACAAAACATTGCCGGTGGTTTTATGGCGGTTTTTAGTCCATGACGCTGTGTTGGTGGCCAGATTCAGCAGGCCCGGTGGTACAGAGCGGCCATTCACCACCAGATTGGCATCGCCCGAAAGCAGGCCGTTTGGCTTGGCGTCGGTGGCGTCAACGCCGATGAAGTAGCTGATATTACTGGTCGTAAAGTTACCGAAAAAATTGGTGGCATAAACGTGCCCGGCATCCATCTCGCATACGAGTATTCTTGGGGTACTCAGCTCGTTGGACATCACTTGAAACGTGGAGACAACCTCCCCGGCCAAGGTTAGCTCCATGGAGCCGCCATTCGTAACGGAAACGGCATTCGGAAACCGGTCATTGTGGTCACCCGACCAGATTTTGTAGGCCAGGCCGACTTCTTTGAGGTTGTTTATACAATTTATAAGACCACTTCGCTTAGCAGGATGCGGGCGAGACGGAAGGAAAATAACCGCCAGCAGAAGTACCACAAACACCACGACGATTACCTCCATCAGCGTCATGGCGCGGATACTTTGATTATGGCTGCCCCGCAATCTCATACATCTCCCGATCCCGCTAACCAAATTGGCGAACCCATTTTGGGGTTTGCACCTATTTATCTGACCGGCTTGGGCGAACTGCGTTCAGATTTTTTGATTTAACTGTTTGCGCTGGTTCAGCGTAGCCCGGTCTGGCTGTCGTGCAATCAAAAAACCGGGGGTGAATTTCAAGAAGAGTGTGGTGAGGTGCATGTGGAGTGCGGTGTCGCGACACCGCTTTGGTCTCCGCGACGCGTCGCGGAGACCAAAGCGGCAACCCATTGCCGCACTCCATAGGCGCGGTTCTGCGATGGTGGGCCGTTGACTGGATGGTGGTTTTCATTTTTAGGAGATTTGCCTTGATGAGGCTTGATCATGCACGATTACAGAGGTTTTGAAGCAAAAGGCTATAGGCTAAATTTCGGAGCCGTTGGTGAGATGGCATTTTAAAATTTTCACGGCTGCCTTGATGAGGCACGATCAGCCTTGATTGCTGGGGTTTTTGCCTTGATGGACGACTGGGGGCGCAAAAATGAGAGAAGGCGGGGAAGCTCCAAATTCCAACCTCCAAGCTCCAGAGAAGATCCTAACACCAAGCGTCCAAGGGGGCAGGTGTTTTTTGCGGATGCCTTGATATGCCTTGATGAAGCACGATTAAAGGGGGTTTTGCCTTAATTGGCGGGGAATGGGAAACATCCAACAGTCCTGGCGGACGGCCACCACGCCCAACTTCCAACATCCCCAAAACCGGTGGCAACCGGCGGAAGAGGCGCTGAAAAAATTCACGATTCAAAAATATTTGAGCCTCCTCACGTCGTCTCCTACTCAATTAATGTGCGCTCAGGGTAGGAGTTGTTTTAGGACGGGAATGCCATTGGTCAGCCAAATGCCGACGAGGGCCTGGCCGTTGCTAGAGGCGATTTTGAAGTCGCCGCTGTTCATACCGTTGGTGAGGGCGGACAGCGACCATGCGGCAGATCGGTAGATCCGCCAGGGCCAGCCGTTAGTGGCGTTGAGGGCGGCACCATAGGGATCGTACAGCGGGAGGTTCGGCGAGGTGAGGTTTTGGCTGGCGAGAGCGGCGCTGAAACCGCTGCCGGTTTGATAGAGATACATGGTATTCGTGGCGGCATTAAAATTGGGCAATACAAACGCGGTGCCGCCGAAGGCGTTGCTGGGGTCGTCGGAGGTGAAGGTGACGGCGACTTGCAAATTGGAGCCGACGACGATGAGGCTGCCGGCGATGGCCCAGTTGCCGTTGCTTACAGTAAAAGCGGGGGTGACGTATAAATCGGTTTCATCGCAGGCGACGTGCAAAACCAGATTGCTGGCGGGCAGCAGATTGGTGATGGTCAGGCCCGTGAAGTTGAAATTCAACGGCACGCCCGGGGTTGGCCAGAGGCCGCCGATGGATTGGGTGTAGAGCCAGGGCGGCGAGGGTGGTGTGGCGTGGGCGGAGGTGATGGGGGCAATGGCCAGTAAGAAAGGAATGGTCGTATAGATGGTTTTCATGGTCGGTTCGTGGTTGTGGAAATAAAATAGTTTGGGAGTACTCCCTCACCCCAACCCTCTCCCCAAGGAGAGGGCTTTGCGTTGCCACATTTTCGTATATTCGCAAACGCGTCGGTCCGATCCAGCGGGTGGGTTGGCGAATGAGGCGGAGTGGCGGTTGACGTGAGGAGGCTCAAATATTTTGCAAGCGTTTATTCATTTAGAGTCTCCTGACATCGTCTCCTACATTTTTCTTTAACGGGCTTGCGTGACGTAGAGTACGACGAGGTCGGAGATGGCGTAGCCGGGGGCGGTGGCCCAGGCGAAGACTTGATACGCCTCGGCAGTGGTGAGGGCGTTGAAGGGGCAGTTGTTCGCGTGGTCATAGGTGATGGCCTGATTGCTGCGGGTGAGGCCGCCGGTTTGGAGCAGCACGCCGGTGGTGACGAAATAAATGGTCGCGCCGGGTGTGGAACAGGTGAGTGGCAGGCGGTCGAAGGGCAGGTTCTGATTGGGCACGATGGACCAGAACCAGCCGCGGCCGCCATTGGGATATTGCGGACATTCGATGATGCCATACTGGCCGGTGCCAAGGTAGTTTGCGTACTGGCCGGACCAGTCGGGCGCGCCGGTGGCGAGAGGCACGGGCGGACCTTTGTGCAGGGTTTTGCCGCTGCCGAGGCCGGTATAGTAACCGGGGTCATTGGCAGAGCCGAGATATTCATAGCTGTTCAGAATGGGATTCCCGGCGGCATCGGCGAATTGGGGGAATGCACATTTCAACGACGTGGTGCCGCTGACGGTAATGGCGACATCGCGTTCGGTGACAAGGTTGGTGCTGTCGCGCGCAATGAGTTTGACCGTGTAACTGCCGGGTTGCTCAAGCTGGATGGCGGTCTGCAACGGCTGAGTAAAGCACGGGGCGAAAATTTGATCAGATATGAGGCGGTCGGCGGTGTCGGCGGCCAGACGGAGGGCAATTTTAGTTTCCACCAGGTTGCCATCGGGATCGCTCCAGGTGCCGGCCACGGGAATGACCAGCGGCCACGAACTCACGCCAGTATACGCAGGCGCAAAACTGGCGGGGGCAGTAAGGGTGAGCGACGGCGCACTGGCGGAATTCAGCGGGAAACGGAAGGGTTCGCTCGCGGCGCTGGAAAGCGGCAATTGCGCCACAAAGGTGTACGGGCAAAAGCGGAATTGCGCCTCAGACGGCGTGAGGCCGGCGAGGCGGTTGGCGCGGAGCTGGTCGAATTGCTGATGGGTGAAGGCGGTAACCAGCGCGCGGGGAATGAGCCAGACTTCTGTATTCGCGACGGCGAAGGCGGCGGCGGTGGTGTTTTGACGTCCGCGCAAAATGGTAAGCGTGTAGCGCCCCGCCGCCACGAGGCTCATGGTACTGACACTGCAAATCTCCATGAGCTGATAACCGCCGAATTCGGCCACCTGCCCGGCATCGGCTCCACTCGTAATCGTGGTCACGAGGAAAGCGAGCATCACGTCGTCCGCCGCGTCATTGGCGGAATAGGAGGTGGTGAAATAGCTGGCATCGGGTTGCGTGGTGTCTACGGTGACGGTGAGGGTGCCATCAGTGGCGGCAGCATCAGCGTACAGCGCGGCTTTGGCGGCAAAGCCGGTGAACACGCCGAGCAGCGAGAAGGTGCCGGTGGAACTGGTGTCAAAATAAAGCTGGCAGCCGACGATGAGATTGCTCGGGCGTTCCACCAGCGCGATGACCGCGCCGCGCTGGCTGCTCAGAACGGTGGGGACTTCGAGGATGCGGAAATTCGCAATCGCGGGGACGCTGGTGGTGGTGCCGAGTTTCGGCCCGGCGGCGGGCGGATACGGAATGGCGGCGAGGGTGTTATCCGCGAGCACTTCAAGCTTCATCGGCCCGGTCATGGGAATGGTGCGCTTGGTGACGCGAAAGAATTGGTAGACGGTACTGACGTTCGGCTCGATATCCACATCGAGCAACACGTAACTGCCGGCGATGCAATTGCGGGCGAATTCGCGACGCACGCTCAAGGTGCCGGTCATTTGGGCGTGACCGACCACGCGCAGGGTTTCGTGACCGTGATTGAGGGCCTGGGTTTGACGCGAGATGTAGGGGCGGTCCAGATTCACATCGCGCACACTTTTGAGCACGGTCCAGGCGCGGGGATCATCGGCATGGAGACTGGTGGGTTGATAGTTGAGCTGGCGGTCGGGATAGCGCACGGTGGCGCGACTGTAGGTGCCCTGCCAGGAAGTGGACTTGAGCCGGGGCGGTTCAGTAAGGGCATCTTCGGTGAGCGTGACATAGGCGACGGGCGTGACGCCGTGTTGATAGACGCCCATCTCAATGAGAATTGTGGCGGGATTGTAACGCACAAAGCCATCGAGCATGGCGGTGATCTTGTCCAGCACGCTGCGCAGAGTTTCCGTGGAATCAATCAGCACAGAAGCGCCGTAGAGCGTGGGGTTGTTAGCCAGATACGTGGCAACGGCATTGAAGCTGGTGGCATCGAGGTTTGAGGCTGGCAGACCAATGCAGTTTTCATTGGTCAGGATTTCCGCAACGACAGCGGCGAGATTCGCCTGGCCATCGGTGAGGTCGGCGGGGCCGCCGGTAACGACCGATTGTGTGGGAGCTTTGCGCACGACGATTTCGATATTCGGCGCGGATTGCACTTCCTGTCCGAGCAGAAAATCGGTGAGCACGATATAGCAGATGCCCGCGTAGTTGGGATGCTGGTCGCCGCTAGAGTTGTTCGCGGATTGCAAATAATGATCCACGGTCTGCGTTTGCATTCCCCAATAGAAGCGCAGCACGCCGTAGTAGGTACCATCGCTGGTGACGATGCTGAAATCGTTGTACGCCGCGCTGCCCCGGGCGAAGGTATATTCGGTCCAGCCCTCCAAACCGCTGCCGGGCGCGTTGGTGGTGCTGGCGGTGTGATGGGTGGTGCAGACCCAAGTCTGCGCATCGTAGACATAGAGCTGGCCGGCGATGATGTTCAGGCCAGTGGCCCAAGGAGTCCCCTGCGGCCAGACTTCCTGACCGTTGAGAATGATGGATACCAGCGAATCCACCGGCCCGAGGCAGACGCCGCAGGCGATGGTGCCGTAGTAATCGTAGGTTTGCCCGGCGCCGCCGGATTTGCCGCTGCTCATGGTTTTGGGGGATTTACGATTTTCGATATTCGATTTACGACCCGCCTGATTTCATGGCGCGTAAATCGTAAATCGTAAATGGGTTGGTTATTTCTTTTGGGGAATGGAGTTGGGAGCCGGGGCCGTGCGCAGGTTGTACACCGGCGAGAGGGCCGTAACGGCGATCTTGCGGGTGCCCGCGATATATGGCACCGGGATCGCCTGCTGCGAGTTGCTGGTCTGCTGATCCTGGATGCCGAAGGGTTGCGGCTGTTTGGGTTTTTGATTGCCGAACATAATTGGGGATTTTCGATTTACGCGCCTGCCAGTGGCCGCCAGACGCATTTCACGAGACGCATGTAAACAGGTTCGCGGAGATGGCTAATGATGACGCCACGATCGCGGAGGCAATGCACAAAATTGCTCTCCGGAAGCACGAGTCCGCAGTGATGAACGCAGCCACCGAAGCGAATGCCCAGGACATCGCCGGGCAATGCGTTCTGATACGCGGGCAATTCCACGCTGGCAAAACGGTCGGCATGCCGCGCCATGAACTGTTCCAGCAAGGAATCGGTGTGCGCGTGGCCCCACGCCATCGGTTCATTCGGAAGCGTAAACGCCGCCGGCAGCACCCCGGCTTCAATCAAGACACTCCCCACCAACTTCTGGCAGGAGACGCCCGCCCCTTTGACGGCCGCATTCGGCACAAACGGCGTGCCCAGCCACGAAGTGGCCGCCCTCTTGAGGACTACGATCCGCTCCGGAGTGTGAAAATAAGGTGTCATTTTTCTGTGATCTCTGTGTTCTCTGCGGTTAAAAAATTCGTGACCATTCGTGGTTACTTCTTCCCCGTTCCGGTATTCGTCGGAATCCGCAACACAAACGGATTGCCCGTGGGGATGAACGGAAATCCGCCGAAGTTGGCGTAGTTGCTGAATGTGTTGATGGCGGTTTGGGCCTGACCATCGTAGCCGGGATAGAGCGCCACGGTGTCGCCAGCCGCGGGAGCGGTGACCAGCGGCGAGGTGAGCGCGAGCGTGATATGGCCACCGGCGGGCGCGGTGGAATCGGCAATCATGCGATACTGGGTCGCGCCAGCGTGCGTGACGGCGAGGTACCCGGCGGCGAAAAAGTGCGCGCTCAGCGTGGCGGCGTTGGTACTGGTAATGGTGCCGATGATCAGCGTGGCGCTGGGAACATCATAACTGACCACGACAGCATTCCACTGCCAGTCGGCGGGTAGCAAACCATTCGCGGGTTCAAACAGGATCCAATTGTCGTTTTGCTGATAGAGGCGACGCGCGACGGTGCGGTCGAATATCCAGTTCAGCGCAGCGCAATTCGCCGTGATGATAGGCCCCTCCAGCGAGACATCGCTCACTTCGCCGGAGAAATAGCAGCGCAGATTACCGGCCGTGCCGCCGGAGACATCCGCCTCATAAATGGCCACCAGCAACGGCCACTCCAGTTGGAACGGCACCAGCAGCGCGAGCGGGTTGCCGGGAAAGTTTCGCGCTATCAACGAAACATTCTGGCGCTCGAGGGTGGCGGCTTCATTGATATCGCCATTCTCCAGGGGCACAGTTGAATAGGTGTTGGTGCCATCGCTGAGATCGCGTTCAAAATTGGTGAAGCGACTGACAACATTCGCGCCGGGAACGGTGAGGGTGAATACATAGAGCATGGCCGTGACGGGCAGCGGCCCCATGGTGGTGCCGAGGGTCTCGCCGGCGACGGCGGCCGTTTCCCAAGGCAGCTCCTTGAATTTGTATTTGCCGGTCGCGGTGGTGGGACTGAGAAAATTCAACTCCACTTTCAACAGGTCAAAGCGCGCGAGCACGAGCGACTCAACCTGCGTTACTCCGGCGGTGAAGGCCGTACCGACGGCGGCAGTAAGATTCCATTGATTCCCCGCCACACTGCTGACCGCCAAAGGCACGCGCTGGCTGCCGCTTTCCAATACGATGAAGGTGTTGGAGCCGAGGGCTGCACCGTTATCCACCTGCAAGGACGTATCGGTGGCGAGGACATTTTGGGTCAGGTCCGTTTCCATCAACGCAGCGGGCAACCAGAAGGAATCATTCTCGCCGCCCATGGCCGCGA
>CAIJGS010000038.1 GCA_903820285.1 uncultured Verrucomicrobia subdivision 3 bacterium
ATCAGGCCGCGCCACGAGTTTGTAGAGCGCCGGCATCAGGAAAATGCTGATGAGGAGACGGGTGAAGAGGCCGCTGACGATGACGAGGGCGAAGGGGCGCTGGGTGTCCGTGCCGACGCCGGTGGCGAGGGCGGCGGGGAGGAGGCCGAGGGCGGCGACGAGGGCGGTCATCATGATGGGGCGCAGCCGGAGGATGGCGCCTTCGCGGATGGCGGCGGCGACGTCGGTACCGTTCCGGCGGAGTTCGTTGACGTAGGAGATGTAGACGACGGCGGTTTGCACGGAGACGCCGAATAGCGCAAGGAAGCCGATGCCGGAGGAGACGGAGAAGGGCGTGCCAGTGAGCCAGAGGGCGACGAGGCCGCCGACGGGCGCGGAGAGCACGACGCCGAGGACGGTGATGAACGGGAATTTCAAGTTGCTGTACAGGGCGAACAGCAGCAGGAATATCAGGGCCAGGGTGAGCGGCAGGATGACGTTCATTTGCGCGCGGGACTTGGTGTATTCGGTGTATTCGCCGCCCCAGTCGATGCGGTAGCCGGCGGGCACGGTGACCTGGGTTTTGACCTGTTGCATGGCGTCTTCGACGGCACCGGCGAGGTCGCGGCCGGACACGGAGAATTGCACGCCGATGTAGCGGGAGTTGTCCTGGCGGTAGATGAAGGAGGCGCCATTGGCGACCTGGATGTCCGCAAATTCGCGGAGGGGGATCTGCTGGCCGCCGGGCGTGGGCACGAGGATGTTGCCGATTTCCTCGGGGTTGTCGCGGTACTGATGTTCGAGACGGACGACGAGGTCGAACTGTTTTTCGCCCTGCACGACCTGGGTGGCGACGTCGCCGCCGATGGCGGTGGTGATGAGGCTGTTGATGTCGGCGGCGTTCACGCCGTAGCGGGCGATCTGGGCGCGGTTGATCTTGATGTTCAGGCTCGGCTGGCCGAGTTCCTTCACGAGGGTGACGTCGCGGATGCCGCGGACCTGGGTGAGGATTTTTTTGATGGCCTTGCCCTTTTGCTCGAGGGTGTCGAGGTCGGAGCCGAAGACTTTGACGGCGAGGGCGCTTTTCAGGCCGGATTCCGCCTCGTCCACGGCGTCTTCGGCGGGCTGGGTGTAATTGAAGATGATGCCGGGGAAGGCTTGGAGCTTGGTGTTGAGGGCTTCAATGAGCGCGGCCTTGGTGCGGTAACTGCCGGTCCATGCGGAGTACGGTTTCAGGCCGACGTAGAACTCGACGTTGAAGAAGCCGGTGGGATCCGTGCCGTCATCCGGCCGGCCCAGTTCGGAGGCGACGGTGATGACTTCGGGAAATGAGTGGATGATGTCGCGGATGCGCGGGGTGATCTTGGCCGATTCATCATAGGAGATGGTGTAGGGCATGGTGGCGCGCACCCAGAGAGCACCTTCATCAAGCTGCGGCATGAACTCGGCGCCGATGCGCGGGATGAGCAGCAGCGAGGCGGCGAGCAGGAGGGCCGAGACGAGGCTGGTGAGCCAGGGCCAGGCGAGGCAGACATCGAGGCCCTTGGTGTACACGGATTTGATGGCTTCAAAAATGGCGTTGTGCCGTTCGCGCACGCCGTTCCGCATGAACCAGGCGCACAGCACCGGCAACAGGGTGAGGGTGACAATGAGCGAGCCGACGAGGGCGAAGACCATGGTGTCCGCCATGGGCTTGAACAGCGTGCCGGAAGGTCCGGCGAGCACGTAGATGGGCAGGAAGCTGGCGACGATCACGGCCACGGCGTAGAAGAGCGGGCGGTCCACCTCGGCGGCGGCGTCCCGGATGATTTCCCGGACATTGAGCGGCGAGCCTTTGCGGGCGGCGATCTGGCGGTAGATGTTTTCCACCATCACCACCGCGCCATCCACGAGAATGCCGAAATCCACCGCGCCGATGGACAGCAGGTTGGCGGAGGCGTTTTGCAGATCGAGACAGATGAAGGCAAAGAGCAGCGCCAGCGGAATGGTGGTGGCGACGATGAGACCGGCGCGGAAATCGTAGAGGAAGAAAATGAGAATGACGACGACCAGCAACATGCCGCGCAGCAGGTTTTGCTCCACGATCTGGGTGGTGAGGGTGATCAGGTTGGTGCGGTCGTAGTAGGGATGGATTTTGACATCCTTGGGCAGGATGACGTCGTTGAGTTCCTTGGTCTTGGCTTCGACGCGCTTCAGGACGTCCTGGGTTTTTTCGCCGGTGCGCAGGAGGATGACGCCTTCCACGGCGTCGTCTTGCTTCTCGTAGCCGAATTCACCGAGGCGCGGGGCGATGCCGATGACTACGCGGCCGACATCTTTGAGCAGCACGGGGGTGCCGTCGTGGACGGCGAGCACGACGTTGCCGATGTCTTCGACGGTCTCCAATCGGCCGAGGCCGCGCACGTAATAGAACTGGCCGCCCTGGGAATAGAAGCCGCCGCCGGCATTGCCGTTGTTCGCGGAGAGAGCGCTTTCCACCTGCAACACGGAGAGGCCGACGCCGGCAATTTTCACGGGGTCGAGCAGCACCTGATATTGCATGTCGCCACCGCCGAAGCCGGAATCATCCGCCACGCCGGGGATGGATCTGTATTGGGGCTCGATGACCCATTCTTCAAAGGTTTTGAGTTCCATGGGCGTGCGGTCGGAGCTTTCCAGCACGTAACGGTAGATGAGGCCGGAAGGCGAGGACAGCGGGGAGACGGAGGGCGCGATGCCGGTGGGCAGGCTAAGGCCGGAGAGGCGGTTGAAGACCTCCTGACGGGCGAAGTTGTTGTCCGTGCCATCGCGGAAGGTCATGATGACATCCGACAGGCCGTACAGCGAAATGGAGCGCTGGGTGGTCATGCGCGGGATGCCGTTCATGCCAACTTCCACGGGTACGGTGATAAGGCGTTCCACCTCTTCGGCGGCGTGGCCGGGCCATTGGGTGATGAGCTCCACCATGGGCGGCGAGAGATCGGGATAGGCATCCACAGGCAGGCGGTCCAGGGAGCGCGTGCCGGTGCCGATCAGCACGAGCGTCATGAGGATGACGAGAAAGCGCTGGCGCAAGGAGGAGGCGACAATCCGGTTCATGGCCGAGGCCGTGCGCGGCTCGGCTGCGAGAGGGGGCGGTTGGGCGCTCATTGGTTTTGGAGGAATTGGACGAAGATGGCGCCATCCACGACAATCTGGTCGCCGGGGTGCAGGCCTTCGGCGATGTCGTATTGATCGCCGGTGCGGTAACCGAGCGTGACGTGCTGCCGGGCGAAGCTGCCATCAGGTTGCCCAACGTAGACGAAGGCGAGATTTTCATCGTCCCGCAGAATGGCGGAGACGGGCACCAGCAGGCCGGTGCTTTCCTGGTGAGCTTGAATTTGCACGTGGACGTACATTTGTTTCTTCAGGAAGTCGCCGGGATTGTTCACAACCACGCGCACGAGCACGGAGCGGGTGTCCGGGTTCACGAGGGCGGAGATATTATCCACAGTGCCAGTGAAATGGTTGGTGGCGATGCCGGTTTCCACCTCGGCAGCGTCGCCGGTGCTGATGGCGGCGAGGTCGGCACCGAAAACCTGGGTCATGACCCAGACTTTGGAAAGGTCGGCGACGGTGAAGCAGGGCGTGGCACCGGCGGCGAGCAATTGGCCGGGGCTGATGAGTTTTTCCACCACGGTGCCGGCGATGGGCGAGCGGATGATGCCACCGGGGTGCGTCACGGGTTTGCCGGCTTGCAGATCTTTGATGGCCTGCGGGTCCACGCTGAGCGAGACGAGGGCTTGCAGGGCGGCATCGCGGTCGGCCTCGGCGTTGGCGGCATCGGTTTGGGCCTGTTCCTCTTCCCGCTGGGCGATGCCATTATGCGCGATCAGGTCCTTGTCAAAATCCGCCACGCGGCGGGTGGTCACGGCGGTGGCGAGGGCTTTGCGGTAGGCGCTGATGGCGGCGGCGAAGTCGGGGGAATCCACCTCGGCCAGCGGGTCGCCAGCGTGCACGCGGTCGCCGGGGGAAACGAGCAGGCGTGACACGGGGCCGCCAAAGGGCGCGAGCACGCTGGTGGCCTGGTCGTTGTCGAAATCCACGGACCCGGTGGTGTCAATGGTCTTGTGGAATTTGACGGGGGCGACGGTGTAGAGCTGGAGATTTTGCCGCTGGGTGGCGGTCAGAGTCACATTGCTGGCCGTGACGGAGGTGGTTTCCGCTTTGGTATCCGTCTTGGGCGAACAGCCGGTGGCGGCGGTCAGGATGACCACGGCGGCGATGGCCAGGGCGGACGCGGTTGAAAAGGAATTGAGGAGTCGTGACATGGGCATTCTGGAAAAGGGTTTATTTTTCATGCGTATCCTGGACTAACGTTTTTTGGTTCCACCAGCCACCACCGAGCGCCTGGAAGAGCGCGGCGGTGTCGGCATAACGACTGGCTTGGGCGGACACCAGATTGATGCGGGCCTGCTGCCAGGCTTGCTGCGTGCTAAGCAGGGTGAGGTAACTGATGTAGCCGTCCTGCCACTGGCGGCGGGACAGGTCGAGGGTGATCTTGGCGTCATCGGCGGCGGTGGCGGCGGCCTTGAGGGACTCGGCGTCTTGCGCGAGCGCGACCAGGGTGTCGGCCACGTTTTGAAAGGCGGTGAGGACCGTGCTGCGATATTGTTCGGCGGCTTGGCGGTAGGCGGCTTTGGCGGCGCGTTCCTGGTGAAGGAGCTGGCCACCTTGAAAAAGCGGGGCGGTGGCGGCGGCACCGAGACCCCAGAAGCCGGTGCCGGAGGTGAACAATTGGTCGATGGCCAGGGCGGTGTTGCCGGCATTGGCGGTGAGGGTGATGTTGGGCAGGCGGTTGGCAATGGCGATGCCGATTTGCGCGCTGGCGGCGTGGAGGTTGGCCTCAGCCTGGCGGACATCGGGTCGCTGGGCGACGAGCTGCGAGGGTAGGCTCAGCGGGAGTTCCGTGGGGAGTTGCAGGCTGGCGAGGTCGAATTGGGTGGCGGGCGCCTGGTTTGGGAAATGGCCGGCGAGCACGGCGAGGAGGTCGCGCAACTGGGCGGATTGCTTGGCGAGCGGCGGCAGCAGGGCGACGGTTTGGGCGAGCGCGGATTCCTGGGCGACGAGGTCCAGCCGGCTGGCGTAGCCTTTGGAATACTGATACCGCAGGATTTCGACCATGTTGGAGTTCAGGTCAATGAGCTGGTGCGTGGCGTCAATCTGCGTCTGGACGGCGGCCAGTTGGATCGCGGTCACGACCACGTTCGCGGAGAGCGTGGTGTAAGTGGCGATCATCTGGAAACGGGCACCCTGTTCCTGCGCCTTCATGGATTCCACGGACCGGCGGTTCGCGCCGAAGACGTCGGGCGAGTAGGAGACGCTGACCTGGGGCGTGAAGAGATTATATTGAAAGGCGTTGGAGCTCGGGGTGGGGGCGATGGTGCCGGCCTGTTTCTGGCGGCTGGCGGAGAAGCCGGCGGCCACGCTGGGATAGTAAACGCCGCGCTGGGCGAGCACGTTTTCGTGGGCCACGGCCAAGGCCGCTTGCGCCGCCTTGAGGTCGGGGTTATTGGTGAGGGCCGTTTCGATCAGTTCGTTGAGCGGAACGGAATGGAACAGCGTCCACCAGTCGGCGGAAATATCGCCATTGGGAGTGAAGTGCTGGGCATCGCCGCCGAGGGTATTCGTGGTGGTGACGGTGGTGTCGCTGGCGTTATTGGGGTAGCCGGCGTTGGCGGCGACGGGTGGTCGTTTAAAATCGGGGCCTACCGCGCAACCGGCGAACAGGCATAGGGCCGGGGCGGCACCGAGCAGCCATTTGGGAATCGGACGCATAGGAATGAAATTGGGATCGCTACTGCTAAGGGTTTTCGTTCTGGCTTACGCCATGCCTCAGCGTTGAAAAATCAACACTGCCGCTAACACTGGTTTGATTGGGTATCTACCACCATGGATCTCCGGCTCATCGGCAGGGAATGACATGGCAACAAAGACGGAAGGGGAAACTAGCAGGAAGGGGGAGCGCGACTGGCGTCGAAACGGTAGGCGAAAAACGATTGCGGCTGGCGGTCGGGGAGCAACACGGTGCACAGGGTGAATATGCCCAGAACAAATAGTATGGGAACCGTGGCGGCTTCGCTCAACTGGCCTTTGGTGAACACGGTCACCAGGCAGTCGTGATCGGCCTGGTTGCTATCGTGATGCAGGGCATGGTGCAGGGTGGGGCTGCCGCCGAGGGCGAGGAGGAGGAACAACTGAACGACGAGCAAGCCCGCCAAGGCTGCTTTCACAGTCCGGGCGAAACGGTTGCGGTGTTTCCAGTTGAATTTCCCCATGTCTGTGGGGGAAATTGGCAGAGTCCTTACGGTTGTGCAAGCCGGATGAAAGGGGAGTTGGGGGAGGAGTAAGAAATTCGTGCGGGCAGCCCGGAGGAGGAAAGGCCACCTGACGGAGCGCGACTGTGCTGAAAGCCAGCCGCAGCAATGTTCGATATTGAACGTATCTTCGCATCTTGCCACACCGGTTGGTGGGTCACGTTGCTGCGGCTGGTCTTCGACACAGCCGCGCTCCGCTGAAGGGATTCGCCATGCGGTGAGGCTTTGTTCCGAGCTTTGGACAGAATGGAAGGGTTTTGGCCAGTGGCTCATTATATTTCCCATTAAAAGGGGGCTTGATATTGGGCAGAACTAGGCCTAATTTTTGAGCAAAGGAAGTCAGGTCAAACAAGGAATTGCCTGAAATCATTATGTCACACACTCAAGCTGCCGGCGCATTGCCGAAATTGCCGCGGGATTGCACCTTCACGGAAACGGACTGGCATGCACTGGCCCCGTTCTGGTATCCCATCGCCTTCTCCCATGAGGTCACGGACAAGCCGTTTGCCACGCGGTTGCTGGATGAGCGGCTGGTGATATTCCGCGTCAATGGCAAGCCCACGGTGGCCCGGGACCTGTGTCTGCACCGGGGCGCGCCGCTGAGTTCCGGCTGGGTGGAGGGCGGGGAAATTGTGTGCGGCTATCATGGCTTCCGCTACAACGCCGAGGGCCAGTGCACGGGCATCCCGGCGCATCCGGGCGCGGCGATTCCGCCGAAATTGAAGGTGCCCATTTTTCCGGTGCAGGAGCGGTATGGTCTGATCTGGACCCGGCTGGTGGACAACGGACCGTCGCCGTTCCCGGAATTCAATGAGTGGGATAACCCTGATTTCCTGCAGGTGCTGCCGGACAGCGTGAAGCTGGATGCGGCCGCCGGGCGGCAGTTGGAGGGGTTTCTGGATGTCAGCCATTTTGCCTTTGTGCATGTGGGGACGTTTGGTGAATTGGACAATCGCGAGGTGCCGAGCTATCCGGTGGAATTGACGCCGGGAGGGTTTCGGGCGGATTACATCAGCACGGTCAGTAATTATTCGAACGGGTTCAAACATCTGAATCCGCCGGGGTTCAAATGGCGGCGGCTGTTTGAGACGTGGCTGCCGTTCACGGCGAAGCTGACGGTGTTTTTCCCGAACGACGGACAGTTGCACATTCTCAATGCGGCCTCGCCGGTCTCGGCGCGCAAGACGCGGGTATTCGTGCCGATCGCGCGGAATTTTGACAAGGACGCGCCGCTGCAGCCGACGCTGGATTTCAACCATCAGGTGTTCGCCGAGGACAAGGCGATTGTGGAGCAGCAGTTTCCCGAGGACCTGCCGATTGATTTGCAGGAGGAAGTACACATCCGCGCGGACAAGAGTTCCATCACCTACCGGCAAGGCCTGGCCCGGTTGGGGCTGGGGCGCAGCTTTACGGCATAAATTTTGGCCGGAACGAATTCGGTCAAACCACGAATGGACAATCAAGACTGCTCAGTGATGTCTGCCATCTTTTGCAGAGTATATCGAGGCCGTCCTTGGCCTACTTGAATAACGTGGAATAATGCCGTCAGATGTTTATGCAAAATTCCGTTCAACACGTCTGCGTCTTCAATTTCAGGGCCGACTTTACCACGCAGAATTTGGTCTTGGTCAAGCACCTTAAATTCAAAGGTTCTACTTTTTGGCAACACCCCTTGAAATTCTCCGCGAAAGCTTTCGTCAGCTTCTTTAATGTTGTTTGACTTAAGCCTTGCCGCGCTTTCACGGACTTGCTCCACACCGCCAAATCTAAAAACCGTCTCCTTAAACTCAACACCACACCAGGCATCTTGCTCTGAAAGATAATCCAAAAACTCAGAAGCCTTTTTTACTGCGCGAGGATGAATTTCATCAACCAACTCGGCAATGTCGTCATCGCTTCCTTCGGCGGCAACCTGAAAAAGCTTTTCGAGTTTTTCCATTGCAACCTCTGGTCTGTTTTCAGGTTTATTCCCTTCTTGAAATAGCTGAATCTGCTCAGTTGTGTTTTCGCCCCGAAGACGAGGAAGCTCGAACTCAAATCCGAAAGAACCGATTGCCGTGCCGGTGATGAGCAACTGATTTTTTTCTTTATCGGGAATCGGCCCCATGTATCGAAGATTTTCAGAAATGCCCGCCACGACAGCAGAAAACGCTTCGGTAAAATAAGCGGACGCTTTTGAAGCGAATTCAGCGGACGCACCATAAGAACCAACAACCGGCCTGCCCCGGAACGTGAGCCGCGCCTTTCGAGGCAGTTCTAGTGGATTAAATTTGGCAATTGCTTCCCGCGCAGCTTTCAGGCGAGATTCCAAACCCATCCGGCTAATAACGCTTTCCGTTGGAATTCGAGCCAAGAGGGCTTCCAATTCCTTGACTTCCCAAGCGAACGAAATGTAGTCGTTGTGGTTCATTGTCTCGCAAGCTCCTGTTCAATTTGAGCTAAGAGTGCCATAGCAATATTATCCTCGTCCTCTGAAATGTCCACTTGGACAAAGCCTTTCCAAAGGCCGTTCCGGCGATGAGACCACATGCTATACCAATATGAAATCTCGGTTACGTGTGTTTCCCCCAAAGACGCGCCCAGAACGCAAGGGTATGCGTCAACGTGGTAAGTTTGTTTTGTGTTTGCGACATCGAATAAGTCGGCAATCTGCGGGGAAAAAGTTGCTTGATCCAATCCATTCGGCAGATTGAAAAACGTAACAACATCAACGTCTTTTGGAGGCTCCAAAAGCAAGACTTCCTTATGTTCCATGAAGCTACCGTTGAGCCATTGAAAACCAGTTGAGATTCCTCTTTTTCGTAATTCTGCTCGGTAGTTCAACAGTCCCCTCAATATTTCAAGGCGGGCCGGAGTTTTCGCAAACCTTTCAACGACCTCTGAAAGCGAAGCCTTGTAAGGGGAACGATCAGGGCTATGCCCTGCCGCACCCGGCCTGATGGGCGGCAAAACCGCCGATATATTCCATTCAGGAATCATTGTTGGCCTGTAATTATTTGTTCTGTAAACACTGTATATACGGAAAATGTGCTAAGAAAACAACAAGAAGAATTTTGAAACACTTTCCTTATCCGGTGCCGGATAGGCGAGTGCGAGCGTTGACACTCACGTGGTCGGCACGCATTTATACCCAATGCGTTCCTGAACCGACAGCAGCCTGCCGCTCTACCATTTCTGTCAATGCTTTAGCGGCTAATGGTGCCTTCGATCTGGCCGTGGGGTTCGTCGGTGGGGACGAAGAGTTCGTTTTTGTTTTCGAGGCCGAAGGGCTGGAGGTTGATGAGCAGGCAATGCTTGTTGGGCATGGCGAGGTGGATGCGGGAGATTTCCGGGGCCACTTTCAAGGCGGCTTCGCCCATTTGGAACAGGGTCACCTGCACGGAGGGGCTGTAATTTTTGGCAAATTCGGCCAGCATGGCGGCCAGAATTTTGGTGTTGGTCTGGGCGTAACTTTTGGGCGCCTTGGCATAGGTCCAGGTGGCTTTCAGCTTCGTGGCGCAGATGCGGTCGGCGGTTTCCGGCAGGGTGGTGAATTCATCGCGCAGGAAATCCTCGAAGCCGGAGCCGGTGGATTTCAGGATGAACAATTCTTCCACGCCGGCGGCGATGTCGATTTCCTTCCGCGTGGCGACAATTTTGGCGAAGGGCCGGGCGGCGCTTTTTTCCTGGAAGGAATGGGCGTGCGGTTTGCCGCCGACGGTCAGCCGCTCCCAGCAATGCTCGGAGAGGGTCACTTCCACACGGCTGACGTGCTTATACGTTCTGAGGAAGTGCTCGCCCAAGGCGATCCCAAAGGGCTCGATTTCCGGGCCGAGGAGTTTTTTGGCGAGGACGTTGATGGTGTTTTTCACCGAGTCGGTCGCCACCACCAGCGAGTTGTCGGCCTGGGTGTAGGAGGCGTCGAAATCGCCTTGCAGCATCACCTGGACATCGAGTTCCTTGAGCGAATGCGTTTTGCCGGCGCGGAACACTTTCAGCACGCGTACCCGGGCCTTGCCATAATTGTGCTGGATCAATTTCATATCAAAGGCTGAGGGCGGAGAAGGACTCGTCCAGCACTTCGAGGAGGAAATCGGCATCGGCCTGGGTGATGCACATGGGCGGGGCGAAACGGATGGTCTGGCCCCAGAGACCGCCCTTGCCGATAAGCAGGCCGAGGTCGCGCGCGGTTTCGAGCACCTGGGCGCATTCGGCGGAGGCGGGCACCTTGGTGACGCGGTCCTTGACCATTTCGATGCCGATCATCAGGCCCTTGCCACGGACGTCGCCGATGACCTTGTGTTTTTCCTTCAGCTTGGCGAGTCCGGCGTGGATGTAGGTGCCCAGCTTGTGGGCGTTCGCCTGGAGGTTGTCTTTCTCGATGACTTCGAGGACGGCCTTGCCCATGGCGCTGACCACGGGGTTGCCGCCGAAGGTGTTGAAATGGATTTTGCCCATGAGGGACTGGGCGATCTTGTGCGTGGTGACGACGGCGGCGAGCGGGCAGCCGTTGCCGATGCCCTTGGCCATGGTGACGATGTCCGGAATGACATCCTGGGTTTCGAAGCCCCAGAAATGGGTGCCGGTGCGGCCGAAGCCGGTCTGCACTTCATCGGCGATGCACACGCCGCCGGCGGCGCGGACGTATTCGTAGGTCTGCTTGAGATAGCCTTGGGGAAATTCCACGAAGCCGCCGACGCCCTGGATGGATTCGGCGATGAAGCCGGCGACTTTGCCGGGGGTGGCGAAATCAATCACTTCCTTGACGTCGTTGGCGTATTTGCGGCCGGCGTCGGCATCGTCATAACCAAACGGGCCGCGATACTGGTACGGCGCGAGCGCGTGATGGACGCCGAAGGAATGGGGGACATTGTATTTCCAGGTGCTGTGCGCGGTGACGCCCATGCCGGAGGCGTTGCCGCCGTGGTAGGCGTTGCGCAGGGCGATCATGTCGTAGTTCTGCGTGTAGGCGCGGGCCATGAGCAGGGCGAGATCGTTGGCCTCGGAACCGGAGTTCACGAAGTAACAGGCCTTGAGGTCGCCGGGCATTTTGGAGGCGAGCTTCTCGGCGTATTGCGCGACGTTCGGGTGCAGGTAAATGGTGGTGGAATGCTGGTAGAGTTCGCTCTGGCGGTTGCCGGCCGCAATGACGTGCGGATGGCAATGGCCGACGCTGATGGTCACGATGCCGCCGAGGCCGTCGAGATAGCGTTTGCCGGAGTCGTCCCAGACATATTGCATGGAGCCCTCAACGACCATCAGCGGCTTCTTGTAATAGAGAAAAATGCCGGGGTTCATGAACTGCTTGCGCAGCGCGAGGACTTCCTCGGCGGTGGGCCCGGTGTATTTTTTCGGTTGATGGCCCGTAGGGGGCAGGATGGGTGTTTTCATGTTATGGTAAAACGAATGTAAAATGGTTTGGAACTCATCAGCCAGGTTCAGCCCGGTTTCAAAAATGGCTGGGCTGGCGTTTGAGGAAGGTGCCGCGATCCGCGTGGCCGACAAATTTGCCGTCGCGCACCGCCACGGCACCGCGCACGGTGACGGTGCTGGGGCGGCCTTCGATTTTCCAGCCCTCGAAGACGCTGTAATCCACGTTGATATGGTGGGTCTTGGCGGAGATTTTGCCGCGATACTTGGGATCGTAGACCACGAGGTCGGCATCCGCGCCGGGCTGGATGGTGCCTTTGCGGGGGAATAGATCAAAGGTTTTGGCGGTCTGGGTGCTGGCCACGTTTACGAAGGTGTGGAGGTCAATCTTGCCGGTCTTCACGCCGTAGGTGTAGAGCAGGTTGATGCGGTCTTCAAGCGACGGAATGCCGTTGGGAATCTTGGTGAAATCGTTTTTACCCATCTTTTTCTTGGTGGTGAAATCGAAGGGGCAATGGTCGGTGGCCACGGTTTGCACGAGGCCGTCGCGGAGGCCATTCCAGAGCACCTCCTGATTGCGCAGGTCGCGGAGCGGCGGCGACATGACATATTTGGCACCTTCGATGCCGGCTTTCTCGGCGTGGGATTTGTCGAGCGTGAGATATTGGATGAGGGTTTCGACGGTGACGCGCACGCCGTCCTGACGGGCGGCGATGGCCTGGTCGAGCGCCTCCTTGCAACTGAGGTGAACGATGTAGGTGGCCGCGCCGGTCAGCTTGGCAAAGGTCATCAAATGGTGGACGCCCTCGGCTTCCACGGCGGGCGGGCGGCTTTCGTGATGTTGCGCGGGACCGGTCTTGCCGGCGGCGAGCAATTCCTTGGAACGTTCCGCGATGAGCGTTTCATTTTCGCAATGCGCGGTGACGATCACGCCGAGTTCCTTGGCGAGCTTGAGCGTGCGATAGAGTTCGGTGTCGTCAACGCCGAATGCGCCTTTATAGGCGAGGTAAACCTTGAACGAGGAGATGCCGCGTTTGACGATCTCGCGGAGTTGCGCCTCGGTCTGGTCGTTGAACTTGGTCACGCTCATGTGGAACGTGAAGTCGCAGGCGGAGCGGCCGACGGCCTGTTTCATCCACAGTTCAAAGCCGGCGAGGGTGTCCTCGGCGCGCGAGGGGGCGCACATTTCGATGAGCGTGGTGGTGCCGCCGATCAAGGCGGCTTGGCTGGCGGTCTCGTAGGTATCCTTGGCAAAGGTGCCCATGAACGGCAGGTAAATGTGAACGTGCGGATCAATGAAGCCGGGAAAAACATACTGGCCGCGGGCATCGATCACTTCGGTGCCGGGCGGAGCTTTGAGGTTGCGGTCAATGCGGGTGATGGTCTCGTTTTCGCAATAGATGTCAGCGACGTAACGTTCGCTGGCGGTGACGATTTCTCCGTTTTTGATGAGCAGACTCATAAGGTTTCTTGAAATATCAGCGCGGTCCGGGATGGCCGGTATTCCAGAGGAACACGGCTGCCAATGCCGGACTCTCCGGCTTCACTGTCAATTGAATGAACCTGTTCAGGCCCTTTCAAAAATACGGCCAACCTCGGCATAACGCTTAATTAATTCCTTGTTAATTATGCCCATATTTAACTTGCTTCGGGCGCATTGGCTACAATAATTTTACAAATAAGGAAAAAATTACGGCGAACATGCAATCATCGCTGATTTTCAAACCAGCGGCGGCCGGACAAGGAACAGATCGTATCACTGCCGGTGATGGGAAAGGACTGTGCCTGCGTGGCGGCGGGCGGTCTGCGGTCGCCCAACATTCAAGCCGGTTTCACCGGCAAGGAGCATAATGCGGAACATTCCACAAAAACTCGCCATTGCGCGCGGTGAACGGCCGGCGGAACTGCTGTTCAAAAACGCCCAGCTCGTCAATGTGCTGAGCGGCGAAATCCATCCGGCAGATGTCGCGGTGGAGGACGGACGGGTCGTGGGGTTTGGCGATTACCAGGCGAAGAAGGTCATTGATTTGAAAGGCGCCTATCTTGCGCCGAGCCTGATTGACGGGCATTTTCATGTGGAGAGCTCCATGCTGGTGGCGCCGGAATTTGCGCGGGCGGTGGTGCCGCATGGCACGGGGGCGGTGGTGATTGATCCGCACGAGTATGCGAATGTGCTGGGGTTGGATGGCATCCGCTACGTGCTGGAATCCACGAAGAATCTGGCGGTGGATTTTTTCATCATGCTGCCGAGCTGTGTGCCGGCCACGCATCTGGAGACAGCGGGCGCGCGGCTGACGGCGGCTGATTTGAAACGGATGATCGCCGACAACCGGGTGGCGGGCGTGGCGGAGCTAATGAATTTTCCGGGCGTATTTCTTGGCGCGGAAACCGAGCTGGCAAAAATTGCCGCCGGCAAGGGCAAGTGTATTGACGGTCACGCGCCGGGGTTGCGCGGAAAGAATTTGAACGCCTACGCGCTGGCGGGGGTGCGCTCTGATCATGAATCCACGACGGTGGAGGAGGCGCGTGAAAAATTGCGACTGGGCATGCATCTGCTGTTGCGCGAGGGCAGTACGGAACGGAACCTTGGGCATTTGCTGCCGCTGATCAACGCGCACAACTCGCAGAATTGCTCCTATGCCACTGACGACAAGCTGGCGGGCGATCTCGTGGCGGAAGGCCATATTGATCATTGCGTGAGGAAGTCCATCCATTTCGGGCTGGCACCGATGACCGCCCTGCAAATTGCCACGATCAACACGGCGCGGCATTATCGCCTGCAAAATCTGGGCGCGATTGCGCCGCGCTATTGGGCGGACTTCATTGTCTTTGATGATCTGAACAACTTTCAGGTACGCCAGACGTACAAGCGGGGAATCCTGGTGGCGGACAAAGGGAAGTTTCTTGGCAAGTCGCCGGCAAAAATCAAGCTGACGCGCAACACGATGCAATTGCGTTATTCGCCGGCGGATTTCAAGGTGAAGGCCAGGGGAAGCAAACAAATAAAGGTCATCGAAATCGTGCCGGACCAGATTGTCACCAACACGGTCATCGTGGCACCCAAAGTGGAGCAGGGTGAAATTGTGGCTGATCCGTCGCGGGACATTTTGAAGATGGTCGTGGTGGAGCGGCATCACGCCACGGGCAACGTGGGGGTTGGATTCGTGCGCGGGTTCAAATTGAAAGCGGGCGCGATTGCCTCCACGGTGGCGCATGACGCACATAATGTCGTGGTGGCCGGGACGAATGACGCGGATATTTTACTGGCGATTCAGGCGCTGGAACGCTTGCAGGGCGGGCAGGTGGCGGTAGCCAATGGCAAGGTGAAGGCGGAATTGCCGCTGCCGGTGGCGGGTTTGGTGAGCGACCGCAAGCTGCCGCAGGTGATGAAACTGATTGAAAAATTAAACGCTGCGGCGCATGCCCTGGGCTGCGATCTGCCGGCGCCGTTTATGACGCTGTCCTTTTTGAGTCTGTCGCCGATTCCCTCCTTGAAACTGACCGATCAGGGGTTGATTGATGCGACCCTGATGAAGAAAACCGGCCTGTTTGCCGACTGAATGAGTTTTACCCTGGCTCAACTCAACGAGGCTGGCGAGGCGGAATTTATCCGTATCGTCGGTCCGGTGTTTGAACATTCCCCGTGGATTGCGGCGGCGACGTGGCCGCGGCGGCCGTTTGCCGAGGTGCAACATTTGCTGGGGGCGCTGAGCGAAACCGTGCGGCAGGCGGGCGAAGAAAAACAATTGGCGCTGATCCGGGCGCATCCGGATCTGGCCGGGCGCGCGGCACTGGCTGGTGAACTGACGCGGGAGTCGGCGGGGGAACAGGCCAAGGCCGGGTTGAACCAACTGACTCGGGAGGAAATGAATTTGTTTCAAAAGCAGAATGCGGCTTACAAAGACAAGTTCGACTTTCCGTTTGTGATCTGTGCACGCTTGAACAAGAAGGAGGCGATCCTGACCGGGTTTGAGCGGCGATTGAAAAATGACCGGTCGGAGGAGATTAAAACGGCCCTTGAAGAAATCTGCAAAATAGCCGAACTTCGTTTGCACGACCTGATTACCCACTGATTATGACTCCCAAATTAAGCACGCACGTGCTGGACACGGCCCATGGCTGCCCCGCGGTTGGAATGAAACTTGAACTGTGGTCGCTGGATGGCGGCGAGCGTACGCTGGTGACTACCGCCAAAACGAATGCGGATGGCCGGACGGAATCGCCATTGCTGGCGGCGGATGAAATGGCGGCGGGGCAGTATGAGATCGTTTTTTTCGTGGGCGATTACTTTGCTGCGAAGTCGGCGAACCTGCCCAAGATCCGGTTTCTGGACCAGGTGCCGGTGCGCTTTGGCATTGCGGAGGTGGGGTCGAGTTACCATGTGCCACTGCTCTGTTCGCCGTGGGCTTACTCGACCTATCGGGGCAGCTGAATGACGTCCGCCCAACACATCATACAGCGCATTGAGACGCTGGCGAAAGTCACGGACGTGCCGGGGAACGTCACGCGCACGTTTGCGTCGCCGGCGATGCGCCGGGCCAATGAACTGGTCGGTAGCTGGATGCAGGCGGCGGGCATGCAAACCCGCGTGGATGCGATGGGCAATTTGATTGGCCACTATGCGGGTGTCGCACCTGATGCCAAGACCCTCCTACTGGGTTCGCATCTGGATACGGTGCGCAACGCCGGAAAATATGACGGGCCACTGGGGGTTATACTCGCGATTGCGTGTGTGGACTATTTTTATCAGCGGAAGCTCCGGCTGCCCTTTGCGATTGAGGTAATTGGCTTTTCGGATGAGGAAGGCGTGCGATTCCAGACGGCTTATCTGGGCAGTAAAGCGCTCGCAGGCGGGTTTAATCCGAAAGAATTGCAGTGCAAGGATGCGGACGGTATCACGCTGGCCGAAGCCATTCAGCCTTATGGCGGGAATTTGGCCGCCATCAAATCGGCGAAGCTGAATCCCCGGACATTGCTCGGCTATGTCGAGGCGCATATCGAGCAGGGACCGGTGCTGGAGCAGCAGAAACTGGCGGTGGGCACGGTGAGCGCCATTGCGGGGCAAACGCGCGCCCGTATCCGGTTCATTGGGCGGGCTGGTCATGCTGGCACCACGCCGATGGATTTGCGGCGGGATGCGTTGTGCGCGGCGGCGGAATTTATTCTGGCGGTGGAAAGCCTGGCGCAAAAAACTTCCGGTGCGGTGGCCACGGTCGGGGAGATTTCCCCACGGTCGCCAGCCAGCAATGTGATTCCGGGCGAGGTAGATCTGACGCTGGATGTGCGGCACGAAAAGGATGCGGTGCGGCAATCGATGCACACCGGCATCACGCGATTTGCCCGCGAGATCGCGCGTCGCCGCCGATTGAAGTTTGATTACCGGGTGGTGCACGAAACGGCGGCGGTGAAGTGTTCGCCGGAACTGTCCGAATTGCTGGGGAAGTCGGTCCAGCGGCGGCAGAAAATGAGGCTGACCTTGCCGAGCGGGGCGGGGCATGACGCGGCCATGATGGCCCGAATTTGCCCGGTGGCGATGCTGTTCATCCGGTGCAAAGGCGGTGTGAGCCATCATCCCGATGAATCGGTTAAAACCGGGGATGTGCAAATCGCTTTGGATGTGATGGTGGATTTTCTGCAAGCACTGGCTGAAAAAGCCGGCGCGGCGGGGCAAAGTATTCGCCAAACCGGCCGGCAATCTGTTAAAACCTGAATTATGAATGATCTGTTTGGATTTACCCGTACGGTGGTCAAACCCAGTTATGCGTTGCTGACGCCGGACGGCTTTGTGGGGAGTCAATTGCCGGGGTGGCGGAATTGCACGGTGGTTGTGAACATTTCGCCGGCCATGGGCGCGCAATTTGTGCAGTTGCAGATCACCTTCGGCACTGGCGGCACGGGTGCAGGTCAGACGGATGACACCGAACTGTTCGTCTACGTGCTGGAAGGCAAATGCACGGGAAACATTGGCGGGAAAAAGGCCAGCCTGGTTGCGGGCAGTTATGTTTTTCTGCCGCCGGAAACGGAGTTTCAATTTGACGGAGCGGCAGTGGGTACGAAGTTGCTTGTTTTTCAGAAGCCATTTGAGCCGCTGGCGGGGGCGGGCAAACTGTCGCCGATCATTGGCCAGCAGAAGAAGATTCCGGGCCGGCCTTTTCTCGGGAATGACAAGGCGCGCTTGCAGGTGCTCCTGCCGGATCAGCCGGAGTTTGACCTGGCAGTGAATATTTTTACCTACCAGCCGGGCGCGACGCTGCCGTTTGTGGAAAGTCACATCATGGAACATGGGTTGCTCATGCTGGCAGGGCAGGGAATTTACCGGCTGGATGCGGACTGGCATCCGGTGAAAGCCGGCGACGTGATCTGGATGGCGCCGTATTGTCCGCAATGGTTCGTGGCCATGGGCGACACGCCGGCGAGCTACATTTATTACAAGGACGTCAACCGGGCACCGCTCGGCATATGAAATTGCCCATCAACATTGCGCGGCTGCAAGGGGAGATTGATACGCTCGCGCTGATCACGGAGGGTCAGCCGCCGGTGGTCACCCGGGTGTTGTTTTCCGAGGCGGATTTGCGCGGGCGCGCGTTGGTGAAGAATCTTTGCCGTGAGGCGGGGCTGGTGCTTCGCGAGGATGCGGTGGGCAATTTTTTTGCACGGTGGGAGGGCACGGATAAATCTCTGCCGCCGGTGGCGACGGGCTCCCACATTGACGCCATTCCCAACGCGGGAAAATATGATGGCGTGGTGGGGGTGCTGGGGGCATTGGAAGCGATCCGGGCTTTGAAACAGGCGGGGTTTCAGCCGAGCCGGGCCATTGAGCTGATCATTTTCACCTCGGAGGAGCCGACGCGTTTTGGACTGGGTTGTCTCGGCAGCCGGTTGCTGAGCGGCGTGCTGCCGCCGGAGAAGGCGGCGCTGTTGAAAGATCGCGAAGGGAAAAGTTTGGAAACGTGGCGCAAGCAGGCGGGGTGCTCCGGACGGTTGAATTCGGTGCGGCTGCGGCCGGATTGCTACTCAGCTTTCATTGAACTGCACATTGAGCAGGGACTGGTTTTGGAAAAGACCGGGCAGGCCATTGGCGTGGTGGAAAAAATCGCCGCGCCCAGCACGCTCCGGCTGCAACTGACGGGCGTGGGCGGTCACGCAGGCGCTACGCTCATGCCGGGGCGGCGCGATGCATTGCTGGCGGGGGCGGAGATTGCGCTGGCAGTGGAAAAAGCCGCGACCACCACAGGCAGTCCGGATACGGTGGGCACCACGGGCATTCTGCGCAGCGAACCCGGCGCGGTGAACAGTGTGCCGTGTCGCGCTTATTTGGAAATTGATCTGCGGGATACGCTGGTGAAAACCCGCGATGCAGCGCTGCGCGAAATCGAGCAGGCCGCGCGGGCGATTTGCCGTCGGCGGCGGATCAAACTGGAAATGGAGCGGCTGAATGTGGATCCGCCGGCGATTTGCGAGGCGGCCCTCGTGAATGCGATTACAACGATCTGCCGGACACAGAAAATTTCCTGCCGGCGGATGATCAGCCGTGCCTATCACGATTCGCTGTTCATGGCGCAGGTGTGTCCCACCACGATGATTTTCATTCCGTCGTACAAGGGTTACAGCCATCGGCCGGACGAATATTCCTCGCCCCAACAGATTGAAAAGGGCGTGGCCATTCTGGCGGCGACTCTGGCGCAGTGCGCGGGATCCCGCGCCTGATCAGGTTGCTTGGATGAATTCGGAGGCACGAACACGGTGTTTGTGCATGCCAGGCTGGATGGCGGTCAGAATGTCCTCCAGTTCGCGGGCGACGACGAAGTCGCCGGGGTTGCACATGTCGCTGAGCAGATCAATCAGTGGATCCCAGAATTGCAAGCCGGCATGATTAAGGCGGTTGAAGATGACCACGGGCTTGCCATCCATAATGGGATGTTTCTGGTGCCGGAAAATCATCAAGGCCAGCAGTTCCTGCACGGTGCCGGCGCCGCCGGGGAAGATGACAAAGGCATCGGAATTTTCGATCATCACTTCCATGCGGGTGTAGATATCCGGGCGCAGCCAGAAGCGGGAGAGGCCGTCGGGCAGACCTTCCAGTTCGATGATGTGGGGGACGTTGGAGCCGGCGGTCCAGCCGCCGGCCGACACGGAGCCTTTGACCACGGCGCCCATGATGCCGGAGCGGCCGGCGCCGGAAATGCAGCCGATCTTATTTTCCGCGAGCATTTTTCCCAGGGCCTCACCATCCTGCAGGTAGCTGGGTTCCTCGAGGGAGGCGGAGCAGAAGACGCAGGCGCTGCCGATATAGTCATCGGGGATGGGCTCCTCGCGGTCGGGGATTTTGCCTTCACTGGTCCGATGGCGCCCGGCATCGGGGATGCCCTTCGCGGCGGCGAGTTCCAAGGTCTGGATAACGGCCTCGGGCGAGTTTGCGGTCAGCAAGTATTGCCGGTAATCCTGCTGCACGGTGCCCAGCCGGTGCAGGTGCGCCAGCACGGCGAAGAAGGGATTCCACGATTCGTCCTCGTTCAGGATTACGGTGGGTTTCCCGGTCAGGTTGCGGTCGCGGGTCTGAAAGCCGACGAAAATGGAGATCGCTTTGAACATGTCTTCCAGCGTAGCTCCCGGAGTGAACACGAAGGCATCGCATTCGACGATTTTCTTTTCGATGTTGGCGAGGGTGATTTGCTGGTCACCGTTGGAGTTGTAAATGTCCCAGCCTTTGGCAAACAGCAGGTGCAACAGGCGCGCCCGGGCAGCCCGATTTGGATCGTCCGTGCCGACAACTCTTCCAGATAATCTGATTTTTGGCATTCTCTTTCCTTTTTCCTTTGTGACATATTGCACCAACTGTTGGCAAAACGCCAGCGCATGAAGATGGTTTGTTGGGATTTTTTCCGGGTTGTTTTCCGGGTGAATAGTACGGTTGCTATTCAAAAAGAGGGTTTTTAACCCCGCATTTTCAGGTAAACGGAATGGCAATGAAATGCCGGCCGGTCATGAATTATTTCCCTCGCTGGCAGGCCACCTGGTTTTTCAATTTTGAATGGCGGGCAGGGAGTTTCAGCAGATGGTGCCACCGGCCATTCGCCGGTCAAGGCGGGTAGTCAGGCTGGTCTGGATGGCGATTTCCAGCCCGCGCACGATTTGATCAAGCGGCAGGCTCGGGGCGTTGCTGGCGAGGCGACGGGCCTGTTCGGGCAGGAAGGGAACGTGGATGAAGCCGCCGCGAATTTTCGGCTGCCGCGCCAAAGTACGCATCAGACCATAAAAAACGTGGTTGCAAACAAAGGTGCCGGCGCTGTGTGAAACTGCGCCCGGCAACGCCGCCGCCTGCCAGGCGGCCACGATGGTCTTGGTTGGCAGGGTTGAGAAATACGCTGCCGGTCCGCCTTGGACTACGGGCTGGTCCACGGGTTGACGGCCGGCATTATCGGGTATGGTGGCATCGGCAATATTGATGGCCACGCGCTCCACGCTCAGGCTGGCGCGGCCGCCGGCCTGGCCGGTGCAGATGACCAGTGCCGGCCAGGTGCGCTGGATTTCGCGTCGGAGCAGGGTGAGGGATTGGCCGAACACGCAGGGCAGGATGGCGGTGGTCACGCGATGGCCGGCGATCAAACGGCCTTGCAACATTGGCATCGCGAGGGCGGAAGGGTTCAGGCTTTCGCCGCCGAAGGGTTCGAAGCCGGTGAGCAGGATGGTTTTCACGGGGGCGGTTTTAATCGAGGCTTAGGCAATCGAGTGAAGGTGCGCGGGGCTCAGCCTGCTGCAAGGTCCAACGCGGGAAATCGCAGGCAAGTTCCCGACCAGCTTTGGCTTGGGTATTGAAGCGGCGTGAACGCCGCGCGCCGCTCGCGCTTAACGCGGGCAGCTCGTTGGTAAGCGGACCAGTCATATGGCGGTCTGATTTCAATCCTGGGACAGGCTACGAAATCATAAGTGGGGCAGGCTACATCAACCGGTTTTGCGGGCGGTGGTGATGCCTTGGGCGGCCACCCAGCGGTTGAGGTCCTGCCGTTGAATGGCGGCCGCCATGAGGTCGGGAAACAAATCGGGGGTGCAGGCAAACGCAGGTACGCCGAGCGCGGCGAAGGCGGCGGCATGACGCTGGTCGGACATGGGCGCGCCGTCATCGCTGAGCGCGAGCAGGCCGATCATCTGCACGCCGCCGGTTACCAGGGTGCCGACACGTTTCAGCATTTCCTTGGCATCGCCGCCTTCGTAGAGATCGCTGATCAGCACCAGAATGGTTTCCTGCGGCTGGCGCACGAGACTTTGGCAATAGGCCAGCGCCTGATTGATATCTGTGCCGCCGCCGAGCTGGGTGCCGAACAGCACGTCCACGGGATCCGCGAGTTTGTCGCTCAAATCCACCACCTTGGTATCAAACACCACCATGCGGGTGCTCACCGCCGGCAGGCTGGCCAGCACGGCGCTGAAGACGCCGGCGTAAACGACGCTGGAGGCCATGGAACCGCTCTGGTCCACGCACAGGATGATGTCCCGCAGGGAGGAACGCTTGCGGCCGAACCCGATGCGCGTTTCGGGAATGATGGTGCGGTACTCGGGCTGGTAATGTTTGAGGTTCGCCCGGATGGTCCGGTGCCAGTCGATTTCATTATGACGCGGACGACGGTTGCGCATGGCCCGGTTCAAACTGCCGAGCACGGCCTGCCGCGTGGGCTGCTCGAGCTTGCGCTTTAATTCATCCACGACCCGCTGTACC
>CAIJGS010000039.1 GCA_903820285.1 uncultured Verrucomicrobia subdivision 3 bacterium
CTTTGCAGCCAGTACGGAAACCGGGGTCAATCGCGAGCACGTTTTTGCGCCCCAAGGCGGAGGCCAGCAGCAGTTCACGCAGGTTTTCGGCAAACACGCGGATGGCTTCCACATCGGCGCGTTTCTTGGTTTCCATCCGCAACTCCACTTCGATCGCGGAACCGAGCAAGCGTTTGTAACTATCCTGCACCGCCAGCCGCACCTGTTCGGCGGCGGGCCCACGACCGGTCACAAACATGGGTTCAAGCACCAGCAGGGCCGAATCTTCGGGCGGATTGATCCGCAACATCAGGAAACCTTCCGTTTCGCCGCGCCGGATGGCCAGCAAACGATGACTCGGAATTTTCGCCACCGGCTCGCTCCAGTCGAAATAATCTTTGAACTTCGCACCCGCCTCCTGTTTGTCGGTTAAAACCTTGGACTTCACCACACCTTCGGCCCAGAACAGGTCGCGCAATTTGGCACGGGCGTTGGCATCGTCGCTGATGCGTTCGGCGATAATATCGCGGGCACCACCGAGCGCGGCCGTCACATCGGCCACGCCCTTTTCGGTGCTGACATAAGCCACGGCTTCCTTCAGGGGATCGGCAGTGGATTGCTGGGCAAACAGGAGGTCGGCGAGCGGTTCCAAACCTTGCTCCTTGGCGATGATGGCGCGCGTGCGGCGCTTGGGGCGGTACGG
This sequence comes from uncultured Verrucomicrobia subdivision 3 bacterium, assembly GCA_903820285.1. GTDB lineage: Bacteria > Verrucomicrobiota > Verrucomicrobiia > Limisphaerales > UBA11358 > UBA11358. Next base: position 683 of record CAIJGS010000039.1, read on the forward strand.
CAGATAAATGTCTTCCAGCCGGGTCACCGTATCGGCGGCGGCGATGGAGGCCTTCAATTCATCGGTGAGCAGATTTCGCTCGGCCAGGGATTTGAGGATCGTTTCGCGGCGGGAGTCCAGGTCCGCGAGGCTCAGGAGCCGTTCGCGAATGCTGGTCACGGCGACTTCATCAAGCAGGCCGGTGGCTTCCTTGCGGTAGCGGGCGATAAAAGGCACCGTGGCACCTTCCGCGAGCAGGCGCGCGGTGGCGACCACCTGGCGGCTTTGGATTTTCAGTTCACCGGCGATTTTCTGGATATGCGCTTCGTTCATTGCAAATGGGCTCTTGAAATACCCAACCTGAGGCGGGGTGTAAAAATTAAAAACTGCTGCGGAGAAGAATTATTGTTTGACGGGGGCGGCCGATTACCATCGGCCGCCACTCCTAGGCGGCGACGCCTCCGTCGCCGCCCCACCCTGCCAGTCCAACGCCCGTCGCCGCAACGCGCACCTCTTCCACATTGGAGGTTGGGCGTTCGATGTTGGTTGTTGTTTGTCAACTCTTTTTGATCGCACCTACCTGCCCGGCGCGCAACACTTTCAGCGCTTCGGGCAACTTGTAATGCCGCTTCAAGCCGACGTCGCCCAGCATGCCGGCCGGTACGCGCGCAATGAATTCCGCAAACGTCCGGTCCACCCGATCCTTGAGCAGCTTTTGCCCCGGCTTTGAGGCCCAGAAATCCTCCTGCACCTTGGTTATAGCAATCCCAGCTTCGTCATGGTTCATATTCTCGCGCTTGGCGAGCGCCCAGATCAGCTCCGGATCACCGGGCAGGCTGACGGGGAAGGAAATAAATTTGAGGACGACATCCTGGTCACCGCCATCATCCGGTCCCAGCGGACGAACCGGAATGCTGGTGTTCAATTGCGTGCCGTCCGGCAGGGAAACTTCGACCGCGATGGCCTTTTTTTCCTCGTCGGGAATCACCGTCACGTCGCCGTCACCAAACGCTGCAGTCAATTGCTGCTGCACTTCCGCGATGGTCTTGTCATCCAGATTGGGCAATTCGACCCGCTGGCAAAACTGTTCAAAGGCATTCACGCGGGAACTGGCCTTGAGTTCCTCTTCGACGGCATAATAGATGCGCTCGGCCATAGCCGGATCCGGCGCGGCCTTCGGCAGCACCCGCTTCAGCAATTCCAGCAGCAGGGCCGCCTCGTTGCGTTTGGACTTCGACTTCGACGACTTTTTTTTCTCACTCATATATCAATGGGGCATGAATTTTCTCCCAGCCACGCCAGAATGCAAACATGTTCTGCAACTAAAAATGGCCGATTCTTGATCGTCAACCCATAGCGGCACACCTGTCGTCCCCATCCCCTGCCCCGCCCGATATTCAAGCACGTGAAAACGGCTGGATCCGTTTCTGGCCCAAGCCACAAGCCGGGCGGGCCGAACGGACTGGATGCGTAAACACGATATCATGCGCGAACAGGGACACCCATTCGCTCGCGGCGATCAGATCGGAAAAACTGCCGCCCACCAGCTCATGTCGGCCGTTTTGATGCTGCACCAGCAAAGCATTGCCAAATTGTTGAATCACCCGACTGTCAGGTGATATGGAACCGAATTGATTTAATTTCATGCCCACAGCTTAGTCGGGGCTATTGGACAACGGCTGTCCAAGTCGAATTAATGCAAACGGACGGATAGCTCCGCAAAACACCTTTTTTTGCCTGAAGCAAAATCTCCACTTGCAGCCCACCGGATTTTTGGTAGTCTTTCCGTCCGGTTTTTGCCTCGGTAGCTCAATGGTAGAGCAGTTGACTCTTAATCAATTGGTTTACGGTTCAAGTCCGTACCGGGGCACCATTTCAAAACCCGCTGCATTGGCAGCGGGTTTTGTCGTTTGTGCGTTTGGCCTGATGCCACCCCGGCGTCTGGCTTTTGGCTGCCCAAGCGCCTTGTCCGGCCAATAAAATTGCTTGCGAGCGGCTTGGGCCAAAGCATAATAACCACCCTGCATTTCAAGCCGCCCGGCCTGAAATCACGGCATTGCCAGTTTAGCTCAGTGGTAGAGCAACGGTTTTGTAAACCGTCGGTCGTCGGTTCAAATCCGACAACTGGCTCCAGCCTTCGTTCGTCCGACGAGCTGCGGTTGGCCGCACATAATGCCGGGCGGTTGCTTCACACGTCAAAGTCCACTCCTTGGAATATCCGCTCCCCTGTTGTTTTTAAGGACAAGCCATGTGCCCCTGCATTTGAACGTTATTTTAAATCGGGTTCCGGCCGCGCGTTTCTCCATCGGCACAGGTGATTCCGTTCGCGAGTTTTGCACGGGAATAAACCCGCCTCAAACAATTTATTTTGTGAATATAATAAATATTGCAAATAATATGTAAAAATATCATGGTGTTACCTTGTCGCAGGGAAATTATTAAAATACATATGAACTATAATAAATTGGCAAAGTTGTTCAGCGCGGTTTTATTAGCGGCGTTGTGCGCCGGCAGCGTCCAAGCGCAGACCAACTTGGTCCACTGGTCCAACACTCCCGGTCCCGGTGGCACCGAAGGCCCTGGAACTGGTACTGGATTGGATGGCGCTTATGCCACCTACCAGTTGACTTCCTTTGGCCATTATATCGTCACCCTTTCCAATTTGAACACGGTGGTGACCTCCGGTTATAAATTTACGGATTTCGTTTTGACGTTTACCGGCACATCCCTGATTCCTCAAACGTGGAACGATGGTTTTGTGAACGCCACCGGATCCGTCAGCGGCAACACCGAAACGGTTGATTTTTCGTCGGATTTGGCCAACCTCGCCTTCCAGCCAACCGTTGTTTTCACGGCCTCGGGAGGTATTTACAACAATGAAGGGATGAGCCAAATGACCGTCAACTCGGTTGAAGCCACTCCTGAACCGGGCATCTTTGCCTTGCTCGGTGTCGGTCTGACCTTTGGCTGTGCGGGTCGGAAATATCTCGCCCGCAACCAAGCGGCCTGATCCGTCCGGTGGTGTGGAGATAAATTTCAGGGAGAACCACCAGGCGACTCCCTTCAGTAGCAGCCAATTGAATGGCTGCCCAATTGGTTTACCGATTTTGTGAGGCGTACCAGTCCCAAGGCTGGCGGCAACCGATTGCCACCCAGACACCACAATCATGGTGATGCCAGGCGGAAGAATATACACCCATTGCCCGCCCGGATCGGAATGAGCATTCCGGTGACATTCGTGCTTTTGGGCACGGTCACCCAGTTGGTTCCCAGGCCGTTATTCAAGGAGTTGGTCTGGGTCTGCAATTGCCAGCCCAGATGATCCGCCGGCCACACCAGCGACAAGTTGGTGCCGGTTACACTCCAAACCAGATTCGTCAGTATCGCGGTAACATTGCTCACCACCGCGAGCGTGCCATCCACCGCGAGATTGTTGGTCCAAACCAATCCGGTCGTCAGCGGCGGCAAATTGGATGAGGTAAAACTCCCGCCATACTTGGCCGAGGAAAAAACCTTGAACGTATCCCCTGCCGTCAAAGCTGTCGCCCCAATATTTGTAACGATCAGAGTGCCACCGCAAACCAGATTGGTCAGTCCCGTGATTTGATCATTCACAATGCCGTCACCCGTTTTGTCCACCTTCACCACCGTCAGACTGCCCGGTTGCAACGTGAGGGAATTATTGATCGTCAGGCCGCCAATGGAACCGGTATCCGCCCCCGGTGCGAGCGTGCCGCCGGTTTGCATAGTTACCGCCCCGGCTATGGTGCCGGCACCACCCAACGCGCCGCCGGTCACGGATATGGAACCCGTGCCCAGGTTGCCGTTAACCGCCAATGCCCCGGCGTAGACCATGGTATTGCCCGCAAATGAGTTCGCCCCGGAAAGATTCAGCGTGCCGTTGCCATTTTTGATCAAGCCGGCGGAAGCGCCGGCCAGATTGGCGCTCACCGTCACCGCTCCGGCATTGGTCACGGCGTAGGAAGTTCCCGTCAGGGTGCCGTCTTGAATCGTGCCACCGGTTATGACCACCGCCCCCACAACCGGCGCCAGCGCGCCCAAATCCAGGCTGCCGCCATTCACCGTGAGTGGACCGCTGGTGCTGCCCAACGCACTGACGTTCCCTAGATTTAACGTTCCCGCATCCAGGATGGTGCCACCCGTATAAGTGTTCACCCCGCTCAAAGTTACCGCATTGGCACCACTGCCAGTTACCGTCACCGCCCCGGTGCCAATGATCGGCAGCGAAATGGTGATGCCCGCGCTGGCGGCATTCAGCACCATTTCATTGTTCGCCCCGATGGCCAGCTGTCCCGTGCTGCTGCCTTTGGCCAGCGTCAACGTGCCGGAACCCGCATTGAGAATTCCATTATTGGTCAGTGGAATGGTCCCGCCATTGCCAAACGTTTGTGTGCCCGCCACCCCGGTGTAGCGGATGGTATTGCAGGTTCGGGGTACCCCAATCACCGCGCCGACGGCGGAGATGTCATAATTTTGCGAACTCGGGTTGGTTGAAGTCCAGCCAAAGCCCGTCGTCAAGGCGGTGGCCCCGATGTAGGGAACCAGCTTCCCTCCGCTGGTTGTTGCGTAGGTGAATCCGTTCGTGGAATTATTCGCCGCCGTGCCGGTATTTTTTATTACGGCCCATGGACCTACGAGACCGTTGCTCAGATTTGGATTAAACGCCACGCTGCCTGCACCGCCGCCAATCACCAAGGAGGCTCCGCCGCTGCGATTAAATGCACCGTTGATGGTCAGCGTCTGTCCATCTGTCACATTCCACGCCTGGTTTCCGGCCCCAAGGACCAGTCCCGAATTGATGGTGAGACCCACCATGGCTCCGCTTAAATCAATGCCCGAACTGCCCACCGTCAAGGTATTGGCGGCGCCGATGGTCACGGCCCCACCGGGGTTGGTCACGCAAATGCCCGACCAGCTGGCATTCGCCCCCAAGGCCACCGAATTGGCGCCCGTCACAGTACTGTCCCAGAGCGCTACATAGCCCGCGTTCGGCACCATGCCGCCCACCCAGCTGTTCGTGAGGTTCAAATTGAATGTGTTATTCGCCTTTGCCAGCCGCGGCATGGGAGTGGTCGTGGGCAAGGGGACAACCGGAGTCGGCACTGCCGTGGTGAACAGACCCACGATGGAGGAGCTGAAAGAAAGGTAACTGTTGTAGACGCCGCGCCACCACAGCACGCACGGTTCCCCGCCAAACCGGCGCGGCACATATGGCCGGCAATTATCCACGGTCGAATTGGTGGTCACCGCCGACCAGGTGAACGTCAGTCCGCCATCCGCCGTGACGCCTTTCCATATTTCATAATGACTGCCCAGCGGCACATTCGTGGTGTTGCTCAGGTCCAAGGGATTGGCCGCGTCGCTGGAAAAATAAACTGTGTTGATATCCTTGGGATCAATGCCAATGCCGCCGCCGTAATCGGGCTGGCCGTTGTATAGCGGCCGGCCGGCCTGCGCGATAAACCGCTTCTGCCAGTTCGTGCCCGTCCACCGGGCGTAGTAATAGTAAATACGCGCATCCGACCACGCGGTCCCCGTTACCGCATCCACTTTCACCTGAAATACACATACGGGCGCGCCGTTGGTCTGATATGCAATATCCCAACACCACGCCCGAGCCGTGGCAATCCACTGGTTCGGATCGCTGCTCGCGGCCGCATTGTATTGATATACCACCGAACCGTGCTGCCCCGCGTCATGCTGGAGCGGCAAGGTCGCATAATTCGTCAGGAACGTGCCATCCGTCTGGTAAAACGCGCCGCCCTGATAATACATTTCATACAGCGAGGTGGTGTAGTTGTCCGGATGTGCGTCCGTGTAAAGCACATCAATCCGCGAGTTGTAGTCGGAACAGTATTTCACATACGGACGCGTGCTGCCCGTGCCCGTCTTGATCATCAGTTGCGGCGCCGACCACGTGTTCCCGCCATCCGTAGAACTGAATACCGTGGGATTGTAGTTCAGGTCGCGCGAAAACTCATAAACCTTGCCGCTTTCGTTGGTGAGCTGATAGGGATTGCAATACGTCAGGCCCGAGCCGGTGGCCGTCTGCTGTTCCGGCCTCCAATTCGCCGGACTCACCGGATTGGTGCTAGTGGATTGCCGGTAGGAGAAAAACGTATCGACGCCATGCCGCGCCCACAGCACCAGCAGCGTACCATCCTCCCGGATTTGAATCCCCGGAACATTATGATCGTCCACTGCCGTCAGCGAACTGAGCCAAAGATTGGTTGTCGTCCCCGTTTGCAGGTTGAAGGTGTTCAACCCGGTGTACCCATCGCTGCCGCGCACATAACCGTAATAAAGCGTGCCGTGGTAGAAAATCGCCCGGGGATCGGAGAACCAGCACCAGCCGCCATCCGTTGTCAGGGTGGCAAAATTGGTCTGCGCCAAGGCACCGGTCCTCACCAAAAAACAGACCGCCCAAAACAGTGCGACCAGCCAACGACACTTCCCCCACTTCCCAGTTTTGGCACACACAGCTTGCATTACATTCAAGTATGTAAAAATCCTCCGGAAAACAAAGCATTTTACCGGCACTGGAGGTTGGCCGTTCGTCGTTGGAAGTTGGCGCCTGGAATTTGGAGGTTTTCCACTCCCTGCTTCCCCCGAATATGGTATGGCTCCCGTTCTCCCCGCCGGTATATTGACGGTAATGATGACTACTCTTTCCGTTTCGGCGCGTCGGCTCGTACTGCCGCTCGCCCTGGTCCTCACCGCCCTGCCGTTCTTCCGGGGCTACGCGGAAACGCTGGAGGAGAACCGCGCCAAAATGGCTGCGCAAAACAAGGCCCTACCCGATGGCACCATCAAGCCCATGCCCTGGCATCTGGTCGATTTATGGTGGGACCTTGGCACCAACGCCCCGTTTGAAAGCTACAGCCTGGACGTGGACATCCTTGACGATGTCCCGGCCGGCATCCATCTCTACATCGCCCCCATTGGTCTAGGCAAACTCAACGGCGCCGGGTTCTATGGCGGCTTGCAAACCCAGTCCGACGGCAAGACCGTTGCCGATGAAAGCGATCGCGGCATCGGTCGGGGCATCATTTTCTCCCGCTGGGATGAGCGGAATACCGACGCCATTCGCGCCGCAGCCCCCGGCGGTTATTTCCAGAGTTCCGGCAACGAAGGTGACTTCATCAGCGTGCGCGCACCCTACGAATGGACCAAAGGCAGCTACACCTACCGCCTCGTGAAGATGGACCGGAGTGTCGTCCATGGCGATGTCGGCACCTGGGTCGGTGGCTTTGTCTATTCCCATGAGCGCCATGAAAACGCTTTCATTGGTGCCATGTGGTTCAAGGGTACGGACCTCGTGCTGGATAAATCCATCGCCAGCTTCATCGAAATCTATGGCGGCCGCATCCCCATTGCCACCATCCCCACGGTACACATCCGCTATGCGAATCCCACAGTCAACGGCGTGCCCGTACCCGATCCGGTTGTGAAAGGCCATTTTGATAAAGGCATTCCTGAAGTCGCCGATGTGCAATGGCAGGATGGAGGTGTGAACATCAGTATCAACGCCACCAACCAGATTGTCCGCCCGGCGCGCCGCTACACCATCCATCCCGCTGGCAACCCGCCCGCCAACCAAGCCCAAACCGCCGCTCCCGGCAAAAGCTGAATCGTTCGCCACCGGGTAGACTTGCCAGGCATCACCAAGCGCAGAGCATGGCTCAGCGTATTCCATTCCCTGGCTGACACTCGTGCCGCCGACGGCACCTGCCACCCCGGCGCCTTGAACATTCGTTCTAAGCCCAATTCTCCGCCAATCCGTTGACATCCCCCACCCTGGCCCGTTAAATTTCTCTGGCTAAGCCAACGAAACCCAGCCTGTAACTATGCCAACGGATACTGATATTCCCCCGGATATTAGAGACGCCCTTCAGGAGGCCGGTCTCGCCACTTTCTTTACCGGTTGCACCGGTGCCCATCGCCGCGAATATTTGAAATGGATCGGCGAAGCCAAACGTCCGGAAACCCGCGCCGCGCGCATTGCCAAAACCATGACCCTGCTGGCCGCCAAACAAGTTGAAGAAAACGGCCCTAAAAAGGGTCGCAAACGCACCTCATGAAGCTGCCTTGTTGCTGGGCCGCGCTGCTCGCCGCCGGCGTTTTCCTTCACACCGCCTGGGCCCAGAACCTGGAACCCGCCTCGGGCGCCAAACCCGCGCCGAAGCCGAAAGACCCTTCGCTCTTTGACGTCGCCGACACCCCCGGTCTGCCCCGTGTGCTCCTCATCGGTGATTCCATTTCCATGGGTTACACCCTGCCCGTCCGGACCAGACTCAAAGGCGTCGCCAATGTGCATCGCCCGCTCGAAAACTGTGGCGATACCGCCCGCGGTCTCGCCCGCCTTGATCAATGGCTGGGCACAGGTCACTGGGATGTAATTCATTTTAATTTCGGCCTGCACGACCTCAAGTACCTCGACGAAAAAGGCGCCTACGTGGATCCGGCCAAAGGCAAACAAGTCGCCCCGCCCGAAATCTATCGCCAGCGCCTCACTACCCTTACTCAACGTCTGCAAGCCACCGGCGCGAAGCTCGTCTTTGCCACCACAACCCCTGTGCCTCCAGGCACCCTCGGCCGCATTCCCGGCGACGAAATTTCCTACAACCAGGTCGCCCGCGACGTAATGAAAAATCTCGGCGTACCGGTGGACGATCTCGGGGCCTTCGTGGCAATGGAGCAAAAACACCTGCCGCCGCACCAATTAAGCGAACTGCCGGCGCCCCACAAACGACTGCCACTCCGCCCCGGCGAGTTCCAGCAGCCATTCAATGTCCATTTCACCCCGCACGGTTACGACCAACTTGCCGACCTCGTCGTCGCCAGCATTAAAACAGAGTTTCCGCCCCAACCTTAACAGCTTAAACTGTTTGTCAGGCATTGATAGCTGACACTATCAACCTGGGCAATGTAACAAGCTGCATCCTTTTGGCCGGTTTGAAGATTTTTATTCGCGATTTTGCTAGACCTAGGCGATGTTTTTTTATGTCATTGATCGATAAAGCTGCCATGGTTTGACCTTGTAAAGGCAATAAATGGCGCATGGTTAAAATGAAACAACGTGTGATCTTCGGCACACTGCTGCTGGCAGCCGGTTCGCTTTTGGCGGCATCGCCCAAGGATGAAGTGGCTGCGGCCGCCAGCACCCTTGGCAGTCAGCCCAATTATAGTTGGGAAAACGACACCGTTTCTATTTCCGGGGGGGGCCGGTTTACCGTAACCAATCAGGGCAAAACCGAAAAAGGGGGTTGCACCTGGGTTGACCTGATCCGCGGCAATGTTGCCAATGAAGCGTTCTTGGCAGGCAACAAGTGTATCGTACAGTCCTTTGATATGGGCTGGGTATCGCTGGATGATTTGGCCAAGGAACCCGCAGAGATCAATGGTGCCCCCAACCCCAACCAATATCTGGTCCGCAACCTTACCAATTATAAACTGCCGGACAACGTTGCCGCCGACCTGGCTAGCAAGGCTGCCGCCCTCAAGGAACAAGGTGACGGGCTAGGCGGCAGCTTGGTTGAGGGCAACCTGACCGAAGACGGGGCCAAAGCCATGCTCTTGACGGGCCGTTCCGGCAGCACTGATGGATTAGTCGTCAGCGCCGCCAAAGGCTCCCTCAAGTTCTGGCTCAGCAATGGTCTCCTCATGAAATTTGAATTTCATGTCACCGGCACCATCAGTTTCAACGGCAGTTCACGTGATATTGACCGCACCACCACCGTTGTCATCAGGGATGTCAGCAGTACCAGAGTTAATATTCCCAGCGACATCAAAGCCAAATTATAACCGGAAGATGTCGAGCCAAATCTTCCCCCCCCGGTAAACACTGCGTGCTGATTGCTGACAGTCAAAGCGATAGCTCGTCGCCGGCACCATTTTGTTATGGCATACCTCTGGCAAAAGTGTCATGTTCCACCGGTCTCCCATAAATTAAACCAACCAAAGGTTTCAAAATGAAAAAATATATTCTCCTAAGCAGTATGCTCTTCGCGGCTGGGTCGCTCCTGGCGGCCGATGCCACACCCAAAGACGAAGTTACCACCGCGGCCATTGCCCTCGGCAATTCAGCCAACTATAGCTGGCATACCGCCATCGCCTCGCCCGGCGGCGGCGGCGGCCGCTTCAACGGCCCCACCGATGGCAAAACCGAAAAAGCCGGTTACACCTTCCTCACCATGACCCGTGGCGAGGTCACCACCGAGGCCGTGCTTCAGGGTGCCAAAGGTGCCGTCAAAACACCCGACAACGGCTGGGAATCGCTGGATGAGCTCGCCAAGGACACCGGCAATGGCAATGGCAATGGCGGCTTCAATCCCAATGCCTTTCTCGCCCGTGCCCTCACCAATTACAAGACCCCCGATGCCCTCGTCACCAACCTGGTGGACAAGGCTGCCGAACTCAAAAAAGACGGTGACGCCATCGTCGGCGAGCTGACCGAAGACGGTGCCAAAAGTCTGCTCACCATGGGCCGCCGGCCCGGTGGCGGTGCCGGTCCGGAGATCAGCAACGCCAAAGGTTCCGAAAAATTCTGGCTCAAAGACGGTCTGCTAGTGAAATACGAACTGAAGGTTTCCGGCACTGTCAGCTTCAACGGCAACGACCGCGATGTGGACCGCACCACCACCGTGGAAATCAAAGACGTCGGCACCACCAAAGTCGAAGTTCCCGACGAGGCTAAAAAGAAATTGTAAGCCCATTTCCAACCAGCCGCCGGGTGCCGGTTCAAACCAGCCCCGGCGTTTTTGTTTGGCGGATCAAGTTCGTCATATCATGTCACCTGATCGTTGCCATTATCTGGTTGCATCCTGCTGCCGGCGTGGCAAATTTGCCGGACACAATAATCCAAACCAATATGAGCGCTGAAAAACCTTGTACTCAACCCGGCCAGTTCCTCTGGAACGAACTGGTGACCACCGACGAATCCGCTGCCGCCGCCTTCTACACCGCTCTCTTCGGCTGGAAAACCGAAGCCTTCAATCCCGGCCAGCCCAGCGTCGTGCCTTACACCCTGTTCAAACAAGGCGACGCCATGCGGGGCGGCATGATGAAATGTCCGCATCCCGGCCTGCCGGCCCACTGGCTCGCCTACGTCAGCGTACCGGATGTGGACGCCGCCGCCGCTGAAGCCGCCAAACTGGGCGGACAGGTTGTCGTTCCCCCCATGGACATCCCCACCGTGGGCCGCATCGCCGTCCTCGTGGATCCCCAGGGTGCCGCCATTGGCATCTTCAAACCGCTGGCGATGTAAATTGTCACTGCTTTTTTGCCATTGCCCCACCGGCTGAGTCTGGTATCCGTCTGGCGTGACCTGTTCCCATCCAAAACGCGTGGTCTGCCTGAGCGCCGAAGCCGTCGAAATTCTTTATGAAATCGGCTGTAGCCGCCGCCTTGTCGGCGTGACCGGATACGCCACCCAACCACCCGCCGCCCGGCGCAAACCTCGCGTCAGCGGCTTTTCCAAGGTCCACTACGATCGCGTGGACGCCCTGCGCCCCGACCTCATCATCACCTTCTCCGATGTCCAGGCCGCCGCCGCCCAGGAGTTGATCCGCCGCGGCCATACCGTCCTCGCCACCAACCAGCGTTCCCTCGCCGACATCTACGCCACCATCCGCCTCCTCGGCCAGACCATGGGTCGCCCCGACGAGGCCGAAAAACTGATCCGAAAGCTGCGCCAGGAAATCGCACGTCCCCACCCTTCCCATAAGTCCCGGCCGAAAGTTTACTTTGAAGAATGGAACGAACCGTCTATCAGCGGCATCCGCTGGGTGAGTGAATTGATAGAAGCCGCCGGTGGTGAAGACATTTTTTCCGAACTACGAACCCGCTCCCGTGCTTCCGACCGCGTGGTAACCAGCGATGAAATTATACACCGCCAACCTGACCTTATCATGGCCAGTTGGTGTGGAAAAAAAGTGAAGGTGAAGAAAATCTGCCAACGCCCGGGCTGGCAGAACATACCCGCCATTCGTCATGGCCGCATCTATGAGATTCCATCGGCGCATATCCTGCAGCCCGGTCCGAGCCTGCTGAAAGGATTCCGCGAATTGCGGAGAATTATCGAAAAGTGGAACGGCAGCTAAAATCGCCGTTCACTTCTTGGGCAGCTGCTCCCAAAACTTCTCCAGCTCCTCCGGCCCGAAGTCCGCCAGAATCTGGCCATCGACATCAATCACCGGCGCCATTCGCTGGCCGGTCAAATTGACCATCTCCGTCAACGCTTTGCTGTCCGCGATGACATCCAGGGTTTCGTACTGGATGCCCCTGGCGTCCAGCCAGCGCATGGCTTTCTGGCACCAGCCACAGTAGGGTTTGATGAAAAGACGAATTTTCACGTATGTTTTTGCCTGGCGGAAAGTTATCCTCCGGCCCGGCCATTAACCGACAATCTGCTTCTCGTAATCCGCCGGGGACAGCAATGCGCCCAGTTCCGCCGGCGCGGAGAGTTTCAGCTTGAACAGCCAGCCACCCGCGTGCGGTTCGGTGTTCACCAGCGCGGGATTATCCACCACCGCCGGATTGACTTCGATGATCTCGCCGCTCACGGGCGAATAAATGTCGCTCGCCGTTTTCACGGATTCCACCACCGCGCAGGCTTCGCCGGCTTTCACCGTGCGGCCCACCGCCGGCAATTCCACAAACACAATGTCCGTCAGCTCATGCTGGGCATGATCGGTGATGCCGATGGTGCCAGCCTCGCCGCTCACCCGGACCCATTCGTGGGACTTCGCGTATTTCAAATCAGAAGGAACAGTGCTCATAATTATTTCAGTCAGCAGATTACGTATATTTGATTGAACCTCAAACTCAAAATGGCCGGTTTAGCTTTTCTTGTAAATCGGCTTGGGAACGATCACCGCCGCATAGCGTTTGCCGCGAATCTCGATTTCAATTGGATCGCCCACTTTGGCCGTGCCCGCAGGAATGTATCCCAGTCCGATGCCGATGCCGAGCGACGGACTTTGCGTGCCGCTGACCACCACGCCAGTGCTCGTGCCGTTCACCCAGATCGGGTACTGCGGACGCGGCGGTGCCGACTTGTCAGTCATCTTGAAAGCGATCAGCCGTTTCTTCACGCCGTTGGCCTTCTGTTCCACCAGAACAGAACGCCCGTTGAAATCACCCTTGTCGAGCGCCACAAAGAATCCCACGCCCGCCTCAAGTGGCGTCGTGTTCTCGTCCAGTTCATGGCCGTACAGTGGATAACAAACCTCCGTGCGCAACGTATCCCGTGCGCCCAAGCCCGCCGGCTTGATGCCAAACGGCTGGCCGACCGCCAGCACCTTGTCCCAAAGATGTGCAATCGACTCGTCCGATCCCACGATCTCAAACCCGTCCTCGCCCGTGTAGCCGGTGCGCGATACCAGAACCGAATGGTTCTCAAATTTGAAACC
>CAIJGS010000040.1 GCA_903820285.1 uncultured Verrucomicrobia subdivision 3 bacterium
GACGGCATACGAGATCGAGTAATGTGACTGGAGTTCAGACGTGTGCTCTCCGATCTATTTTTGGTTCCTGTTCGCGGGCTATTGCCTGCTTATACCGCTTTTCCTAGATATGATCATCACGGGTTGCCTCGGCCCGGGACATGGTTTTCTATGACCTGCAGGGGCGGCCTCCTCCCATGCTATGCATCTTCAAATCACACCATTCAGCCATCTTCAATACACCGCACTTGGGAAGCAGAGTGAGTACTGGCTTTTATGTGGGGCATGGGACACGTATTCTTTATGCTGTTCCTGGCAATGGCCATTGTCACTCCCATCAGTATCGTGATCGTAGCGATGTTTGATGCCGACCTGACCAAAGCGCGCGCTTTGGATTTGATTGAGTCCTCCATTGGGGCGGCATTACTCATTTCGGGCATTGGGTTCCCCGTCCGTCAATATGCAGCCAAAAAAGGGGAAGTTCATCCTTCATAGGAGACGAGGTCAGTAGGCTCTAATTTCATTCCCCTGTTCCATGGTAGCCGTGACCAATGCCTCTCTGCGTATCTCCTCCCCCTCCGCGACTCTGCGTTTATTCCCTGCCCCGCCCGGAAGCCTCAGACTTGGACTTTGCCACCTAACAGGCTATCCTCCACCATTAACACATGGCTAAAGGCAACGATAAAAATTACGTCTCCGTCTGGTTCTGGCTGTTTGCCATGCTGGTCATGGCGCTGCCGTGTATCGGCGTGGTGATGATCATCATTTGGGCATTCACCGGCGAAAACGAGTCCCGCAAGAATTACTTCCGCGCCCTGATTATCTCGTTCCTCCTGATGGCCGCCATCTGGATCGCGCTCATGATGGTCGGCCTGTCACCGGTGATCATGAAAACCTTGGCGGCCTGGATTCAGCACGTGCAAAAAACCGTGGGGCATTGGTGATTTTTTGATGGCTTAGATTGGCCATTATTTCGTTCACCAGCAGTCAGCCACAAAACCGAATTGGTTCACGTTGCGGCGATACAGCCGAATGCCATTCGGCGCTACGGGCGATTGGTTCGCGATGCACCCAGTCTCAACTGTACATTCGCAAAGACAAATGGGCTTGGGAGCAATTTCATAACAGCTGTCACTTGCCGCCCGCCCCAGGCAAATTATCTTCACTGGTCGGCGGTGAGATTGCTCACTTTCCCAAGGCTATAACCTAGCGGGCCTTCACCCCTAAACGGGGCACGGCAAAGGCCGCTTCAGGCCGCCCCGCCCAATTGCAACCGGGTATCATTTTCCAGCGCGACCTTGAGGTTCGGCCAGTTGGCGGCGTTCATGTCGTTGAACGCGTTCAAATAGACGGCCACAACTTCGTGGGGATATTTGCCGAGCAGGAGGTCGATGGCGGGCTTGAGCTTGGCGTCGTCCATTTCGCCGGGGAGATCTTCCACCACGCCTTTTTCGTGCGCGATGCCGAGGGCGTTCAGAAAATCCACCAGCATGGCCTGCTGCTTCTGCACCAGCCAGGCGCGGATGAAGGCGCCGGCGGCGGGGTCGAGATTCGGCTTCGTCAGCGCCGAAAGCATTGTCGTATGGCGCTCGGCCCGGGGCTGGCGTTCCAGGAAGACGGGGCGGACGTGCTTGGCTTCCGCCACGGCGGCGAGCGCGGCTTTGTACGCCGGTTTGTCCGATTCAAAGATGAAGGAAAGAATGTCGCTGGCCAGCGCGGGCGACATGAAACCGAGGAGTTCGTGTGACTTAAGCATATGTTAAAGTATTCAACCGATGGTGGTGACGGCAATTTTGTTTTTTTGGGCCAGCGCGTCGCAGGCCTCGCGTTCCAACAGGAGTGACTTGCCGGATTCAAGGGCGAGCACCGCAATGCGGGCGGCGGCACAGACTTCAAACGTCTGGGCGCCGATGCATGGGATGTCGAAGCGCATGTCGTGGTTGCACTTGGCCACTTTTACGGCGACCGCGCCGCCGTCTTTGCCGGCGAGTTCGCCGCCCCGGGCGAGACATTTGTCGGTGCCTTCAAAGCCTTCCACGGCGAGGACGGTGCCGTTTTTGACCACGACGAGCTGGCCGATTTCCAGCCGGGAAATTTCCTTGGCGATGCGAAATCCGTATTCCACATCCGCCTGCTGGGCGGGGGAAAGCTTGGGCCCCAGCGCAAAACCGGTCGCCGGCATGAGCGGCGCGAGCCAGGGAGTGGCGTCAATGAGTTCCACGCCGTCTTTCTTCAATTCATTGGCGATGGCGCCGAAAATGGTGTGGGCGTTCTTTTCCTTCAGGCGCATCAGCACGCCGAGGGCACGGAGGTCGGGGCGGAGATCAAAGAGATTCTTGGGTGCGACCTGGCCGGCCATGACACATTGGGTGACGCCGCGGTCCGTGAAAGTGCCGATCATTTTGCCGAGCTGGCCGACCTTGAGCCAGACGATGTCATCCACGAGGCCCGCCAGCGCGGGGTCGGTCTCGCCTTCGACGGCGGTGCAGACAATGCGGCGCACGCCGGCGGCTCGGGCGAGCCGGGCAAATTCGAGCGGCAGCGTGCGGCTGCCGGCAATCAGACCGATGGATTCGAGCGCAAGATTCATGCGATTCGGGAGAGGGATTCTAGCGGGTTACCCGCCAGAAGCCAGCCGTAACGTGAGCAATGGTGATGCGCGTATTGTCGAAGACCGGTGCTCCGGTCAGATTTTGGGATCGGACTCCTCGTCCGGCAGGCGTTCGAGGGGATGTTCCTCCTCCTGCCAGTGTTCGGACACGCGGCCATCCAGGCAGGCGGGGTTCAGCGGATAGACATCGGGATCGAACATGACGTGGTAGAAATGCCAGACCACAATGGCCAGGCAGGCGAGCACGGCTTCGTAGTAATGTATGGTGAGGGCCACATCCACAACCCAGCGCGGCAGAAATTCGGTGACATCAATTTTCATCCAGATGACGATGCCGGTGACGCCCATGATGATGGTGCCCCAGATCACCGCCCAATACTCCATTTTCTCAACATAGCCAAACCGGCCAATGGGCGGCTTGGTGCGGCGCCAGCCGGCGAGATAGCCAACGGTGGCGATCAGGTCACTCACGTCCTGATGCACGGGCAGCAAATCGAGCGCGAGCCGGCGGCCTTCCCGGGTGGAAAGGATGTAAATCAGATGATAGAGTCCGACCAGGAGCAGGGTCATGCCGCTGATCCGGTGGGTCCAGCGCCGGAACGGTTCATTGGAGCCCAGCAGATGGGCAATCCAGGAATCAGAATATTTCAGGGCAAAGCCGGTGAGGGCCAGCACAATAAAACTGCCGGCGAGCAGCGCGTGCTGCCAGCGCTGCGTGAGGGTCATGCGGGTGATGGGCCGTTTGCGGGTCTGGAAACGGAAGGCCACTTTGCGTGCAAAGATCAGGCCGTTATGGACCACCATGCCGGTGATCACGCCGAAGATCAGGAGGAGATAAACCTGCCGCACCCAGCCGTTGATTTTGCCACCCACCCCGTCGCCGCCATTGGTGGTGGTGCCGTCCACGTGAATTTTGCCGAACGAAAAATTTTCATTCGCGCCGCGATGACACTTGCCACAGGTGTCCACCAGATGAATCCGGTTGATCGTGGAGTTGGTATCGGACGAGGGCAGGATTTTGTGAAAGCCGTGGCAGCTCGCACAATCAGCGGCAACGGTGGATCCGTATTGCGCCGCAAGGCCGTGATAACTGTTAAAGAAAGTGGCCACGCGGTCGGCGGGCAGATTGAACTTGGTGTTGATACGCTCCGAAGAATGGCACTTGGCGCAGACCGTTTCGGAAATCGACATTGGCGAACTGGTCTTAAGCGATTGGATTTTATGTTCCGAATGGCAATCCGTGCACGTGGGGGCTTCGCGAAACCCGGAGGCGGTGGCCCGACCATGCACGCTCACCGCCACATCGGCGGCTTCCTTGTCATGACAGGCGCCGCAGGTGGCCGCCTGCTTGGTGAAGTACAGCGGCGAAGCGGGCGACGAAGGCGGCAGGATGCCGTGATTGCCATGGCAGTCCTGACAGGTGGCCGCGGCGACCTGCCCCGCCTTGGCGGCGAGGCCATGCACGCTGGCACCGTAGCTGTGGGATTGGGTGGCGTGACAGCGGGCGCAATCCACCAGAGCGAGCGGGCGATTGTCATCCGGATGTTTCGACGTCACGTCCGCGTGGCAGCTGATGCAGGCATTCGTGTGATGAACGGAGCCGGCCAGCTTGGTGACGTCCACAAAATAAGAGGTGACCTTGCCGGCGGCATTGGTCACGGTGAGCGTGTTGTCTCCGTGGCACTCCAGGCAGTCCGCATCCGTCATCGGTTTCGCGGCGGCGGAGAAACCCAGCGCCAGCAGGACCAGCAACAGAGTTGTCCGCAACCACGTGAACCGCGAAATAGATTTCAGATGAGGATGAGCTTTCATTACAACAGACCAGACCGGGGAACGATGAACCATGACAGGTGCGGGAATTCTTTATGCCCGGCAGCAAACAACCGGCAATGCGATGGCGGGAAACGGGCGATCCAGACTGGAGCTTCGGAAAATCATGACTGTGGTACGGCCGTACCACCGCCCGGAAATACCGGCGCTGCCAGCCCCCTGGACCGCCCGCCCAACCCTAACCCAAAAGTTTACTTCTTAAAGGCGCGCATGTAGGCGATGAGCGCCTTGATGTCGTCGTCCGCGAGGCCCTCGGCAGGTTTCATCAAGGTCTTGCCGTTTTCGTCCTTGAGCCCTTCTTTGATGGCCTTGGTGGCGGCGTCATCCTTCAGATCCGCCTGAACCTTGGCGTCGGTATAATCTTTCGCGCCGAGGCGCTTGCCCATTTTGGTGTCGCCCTTGCCATCCGTGCCGTGGCACTTGGCGCAGGCATCTTCGTAGTTGGCCTTGGCACCGGCCGCGCGGACGGACAGGGTGGCCGCCGCGAGACAGGCAATACCGGCGAGTAACATTTTTTTCATGATTCAGCCTATGGTTGTTGGTTAAACCAATTGATCGGGCGGACGGACCGGTTCAAAAAAATTACATCCAGCCTGCCCCCAGGACCGGGATTGGTTATTGTGTTGGTTATTAACAAACCAAATATATGGCCCAACTAAACCGGAAGCTTTTCTAATATTGTCAATGTCACGTACTGGGTTGCCATGCCTGCATGCACCAAATCAAAGGAACCGACAATCAACCTTTTGCCTCTGCATCCTGCAAATCTTTCAGCGTTTTGCCCTCCTTGGTTTTCCAGTCTACACGCCCATTCGCAGCCCTTCCTTGGACGACACCAGCGGCGGTAGAAGGTGACGCAAATACGTAGTCTTGGGCAAAGACAAATATATCGCCATCGGCTTTCAGTACGCCATTTTCCACCAGTGCGGACCGCAATTCTTTAAGGTAAGCATGACATGATGGAACCTCTGTTTTAACTGCGCCACTCCCAGCGCGCACCACAAATCCATCTTGTGTTTCCAAGCCTTGCGCCTTAATGCCCTTACTAGTTATGAATAGTTGTTTCGCTTTAGTCTGCACCGCAGTTGTTGCAGTAAAAACACTCAATCCAAGGATTGGAAAACAGAGAAGCATTTCCCCAAGGAATCCTTCTGCATCCGCCATATCAGCTTCGGACAATGACGGCAAGGTAGGGGCATTGCCATTATCCAATAAACAGCGCTTTGCCAAACCGGCCAAGTCAATCAAACGTGACTCGATAAACTGTACATGAGCCTTGTTCAAATTGTCATCCTTACTGGTGAAAGCCACACAACTGGTCCAAAAATCTTTTTTGGATGCATGCTGTTCGAGCCGGGGTTTAATTGGGTCTCCTTCCCCGACGTATATTCGCGGCAAGCCAGATTCTTCTGGCGGACCAACGAGCACATAAACACCGGTCCGGGTCAATTCGCGACGGGCCTTTGCTTCGCTTATAAGTGCGCGCGGTATGACTATGCCAGCCCCGCTCCAATTTGACTTTTCAATTGTGCGCAATCCATCGGGATCACCCCCGGGAAGAAAAATTTTGATCGAATAAGGCTTATTCATTGGCTGACATTTTTTCTTGGCCTCGGAACCAATCATGGCAAAGGAAATAATGTCGGCAAAAGCATGTAGCGAAGGGAGGCATTGGGAAAGCGGAAAATGCCGTTTAAAAATTTGGCCCGTTTGGCCTCAACCCCTTTGGGGTTGTATTCAAAATGCCGGTTGCGCAGGGCAGCCCTGCACAGGCAATTTTGGGCCGGCGGACTGAACCGCGAATGGGTTCAAGCCGGTCAGCTAGTCTACCACACCCTCACTTGCTGCTCCGCCGACCGCCACATGGGCTGGCCGGGTTTGACACCAAAGGCCGCATGGAAATCAGGAATGTTCGATAGCGGGCCGTTAACGCGCCATTTGGCGGGGGCGTGAACATCGCTGAGCAGGTGGTCGCGCAGGTGTTCGATGCGGTCCTGGTAGAGCCAGCCGAGGGTGTAGCCGAGGAAGTAGCGTTGCAGGGGGCTCAAGCCGGCGATGGGCTGGCCGGCCTGATATTGCGCGGTCTTTTTGAAGGCGTCGAGGCCGAGCAGGAGGCCGCCGTAGTCGGCGAGATTTTCGCCGAGGCTGGCGGCGCCGTTGATGTGCAAGCCGGGGATGGGTTCGTAAACATTGAACTGGGCAACCATGACTTTGGTGCGTTTTTGGAAACTCTTGGCGTCGGCGGGAGTCCACCAGTCGTGGAGATTGCCGGCGGGGTCGAATTGGCGGCCTTCATCGTCGAAGCCATGAGTGATTTCATGGCCGATGGTGGAGGCGGCGGCGTAACCGTAAATGACGGCATCGTCGAGGTCGGTGTCTTTCACGCCGGGCACGGTGAAGATGGCGGCGGGGAGGACGATCTCGTTGTTGGCGGGATTGTAGTAGGCGTTATAGGTCTGCGGGGTCATGTCCCATTCGGTGCGGTCCACGGGTTTGCCGAATTTGGAAACCATGTCGTGAAAATGCCAGCGCGAGGCGTTCAGCATATTCTCGCAATAGGAGTTGGTGCTGATGACCATGGTGGAATAATCCTTCCATTTGTCAGGGTAGCCGACCTTGGCGGTGATTTTGGCGAGCTTGGCCTGAGCCTTGGCCTTGGTCTCGGGGCTCATCCAGTCGAGGCGTTCGATGCGTTCGTGGTAGGCGCCGCGAATGGCTTCAACGAGCCCGACGTAGCGGGCCTTGGTGGCCGGCGGGAAATAGTCGGCCACAAAGATTTTGCCCAGGAGCATGCCCATGGTGCCGCCTTGGGCGTCGAGCACGCGTTTCCAACGGGGCCGCTGCTCCTGCTGGCCGGAGAGCACCTTGCCGTGGAAGGCGAAGTCTTCGGCCTCCCACTTCTCATCCAGACATTCGGCATAGGAGGAAACGAGTTCGAGCCGCAAGTAATCCTGCAACAGCGGCACCGGGGTTTTCTTGAGCAGACGGTTGAGGCCTTTGAAAAATTCAGGCTGGCCGACGATGACATTCGTGGCGGGCAAAGACAGTGCGGCGAGGCGCTGGTCCCAATCAATCAACGGGGTGTAGCCGGTGGTCAGCTTGGCGGGTGCCATTTTGTTATAGTTTTTCTCGGGGTCGCGGAGGTCTTCGAGTTTGCGGGATACTTTGGCGAGGGCGGTTTCGAAGGCCATGATTTGGTCGGCCCGTTTCGCGGCGTCAGCTTCTGATCGGCCGAGAAGTTTCAACATGCGGGTGACGTGCGCAACGTATTCTTTGCGAATGTGGGCGATCCCGGCCTCGGGGTTGAAATAAAAATCGCGATCGGGCAGGCCGATTCCGCCCTGCGAAATGTGGACGGACATGAGGTCACTCGCTTTTTCATCCTGGTCCACGGAGACATCGCAGAAGGTTTCGACTTCGATTTCGCGGAAGCGGAAGGAGACATCGAGGACGTCAGCGAGGGTTTTGATGGCATCAATGGCCGCGAGCTCGGATTTCAGGGGCGACAGTCCGGCGGCATTGGCGCGGGGCACATCCATGGCGGCGATCCAGAAATCGCCAATTTTCTGGCGGTCGCTGCCGGGTGGCGGCGAGTTCTTGGCGGCGGATTCGTTGATCGTGCGCAGCTTCACATAGAGTTCCTCATCCACGAGATTGCCAATGCCCCAGCCGGCTTCGGCGGCGGGGATGGGATGGCTGGCAAGCCAGGCGCCATTGGCGAATTGGAAAAAGTCCGCGCCGGGATCCACCGAGCGATCAAGATTGGTGACGAGAATATCCATGGAAGCGGGAGGGAGGGAAATGGGTTCAGCCGAAACGGAAGCGGGTGCCAAGGCCAGCGGCAACGCAGCGAGTGCGCCCGCAAAAAGACTACGCAAGGCCATGCGGCCGGATGATCGATTCATAATGAATTGGTTGTCCAAGTCAACCGGGGCGGCGGATCAACCATGAAACGCTGCTCCCGACCGGCACTTCCTATGGTGCCGGCATGTCCCGGACGGCCATGACGGTAAGCCAAACTTGGCCGGGTGTCACTTCCTTCTTGCGTGGGAGAATACCTCCGTGTGCCATAGTATATTTTGGAGGCCGACTGGTTGTTGATTTCGCCCACCCCGCCTGCAACAATCATCACAGACAAAATAACCCATGAATAAAACCGGTTTCGCCACCCGCCTCCTCGCGGTTGCCCTGCTCGCCCTATTACCGCTCACCAGCTTGGCCGCCAGTCTGACCGTGGATTTCAACAACCCGCCGGCCACGGATGTCTGGCTGCTCGCCCATGGCCAGACCGCCGTCCCGCTCCTCGTTGAAACCAACTCCCCGCCCGCCGTCCTCCGCGCCGCCAACGACCTCGCCCAAGACATCGCCCGCGTCACCGGCAAATCGCCCACCGTCGAAAACACCCCCGCCGCCACCTCCGCCAATCTCGTCATCATCGGCACCCTCGGTCAAAGCCCGCTGCTCGACCGACTCGCCGCCGCCGGCAAACTCGCCACCAAGGGTGTCGCCGGCCAGTGGGAAAGTTATGTCTTGCAACTTGTGGACCACCCGCTCCCCGGCGTGGACCGTGCCCTCGTCATCGCCGGCAGCGACCGTCGCGGCACCATCTTTGGCATCTACGATCTCTCCGCCCGCATCGGCGTTTCGCCTTGGTATTGGTGGGCCGATGTCCCCGTCACCCATCGTGACTCTGTAGCCCTGCGCGGCGATCTGTTTCAGCAAGGCCCGCCCGCCGTGAAATATCGCGGCATCTTCCTCAACGACGAAGACTGGGGCCTCCGCCCCTGGGCCACCCAAACCCTCGAACCCGAAAACGGCAACATCGGTCCCAAGACCTACGCGCATTTATTTGAACTTCTCCTGCGTCTTCATGCCAACTATCTCTGGCCCGCCATGCACCCTGGCACCCTCGCCTTCAATCATTTTCCCGAGAACAAAAAAATCGCCGACGCCTATGGCATCGTCATGGGCTCCTCCCATTGCGAACAGATGCTCTGCGACAACGTCAGCGAATGGGACGAGAAAAAATATGGCGACTACAACTTCGTTACCAATCCCTCCGGCGTCCTGAAATACTGGGCTCAGCGCGTCCATGACAATGGCGCCTACGAAAACATTTATACCGTCGGCATGCGCGGCATTCACGATGGCGGCATGCCCGGCGGCGGCACCACCCGCGAAAAAGCCGCCCGGCTACACGACATCATTTCCCATCAGCGCGACCTCCTCACCCAAGGCGTAAACTCGGACGTCGCCCGCGTGCCGCAAATTTTCTGCCCCTACAAGGAAGTGCTCGAACTCTACCGGCTCGCACCCAATATTCCAGACGACATCACCCTCGTCTGGCCCGATGACAACTACGGCTACGTCCGCCAGTTCTCCAGCCCCGCCGAACGCGCCCGCTCCGGCGGCGGCGGCGTGTATTATCACATCTCCTATTGGGGCGCGCCTTACGATTATCTCTGGCTCGACACCACCGCCCCCGCCCTCATCGCCGAGGAAATGACCAAGGCCTATGCCTACGGCGCCAACCGCGTCTGGATTCTCAATGTCGGCGACCTAAAGCCCGGCGAAATCGGCGCCGAATTTTTCCTCAACCTCGGCTGGAATCCCTCCGCCTGGAATGGTGTCAACACCGATGAAATGCTCACGCGCCAGTTCACCCGCGATTTCGGTCCCGAGCTTGCCCCCGAAATCGTTTCCATCCTCGATGAATATTACCGCCTCAATTTCTCCCGCAAGCCCGAGCACATGGGCATCGACCCCAAGAACCGTTTCCTCAAGCAATCCCCCTTCTCCTCCACCTTGAATGGCGATGAAACCCTCCGCCGCGTGGTCGCCTGGCGCACCCTCGTGAATCGCGTGGCCGCCCTGGTCAACCATGTGCCCGTCCCCGCGCGCGATGCCTTCTTTGAATTCATCGGCTATCCCGTCCGCACCGCCTGCGCCGCCAACGTAAAAGCCCTCGCCATCGCTAATTTTGACGCCGCCAACGCCCAGGGCCGCATCATGAATCCCGAATGGAACCAGATCGCCGGGCAAGCCCAGACGAAAATCGACACGCTCACCAAGGCGTACAACGAAACCCTCGCCGCCGGCAAATGGCGCGGCATGATGTCCGCCCAACCCCGCAAGCTTGCCACCTTCAATCCACCGTCTCTGCCGCCGCAACCGGATTATCCCTGGTGCCCCGCGCGCCTCGGCGTCGTGGTCGAAGGCACGCCCACCGCTCATTTGGCCAGTGACACCAATACCCCCTGCCCTGCCCTGCCTGAATTCACCTACCCGCTGTCGCCCACCGCCTTCGTGGATGTTTTCAACGCCGGCACCGCCCCCATGAAATGGTCCGTCGAAAGCGATGAACCTTGGATTCACTTTACCCCTGCCAGCGGTGCCGCCGATGCCCGCGTGCAAGTCACCATCGATTGGGCCCATGCCCCGCAAACCGGCGAAGCCCATGGCACACTGCACATCTTCGCTCCCGGCCAGAACCATCTCATTCCCGTGAATATTTTCCACGCCGCCACCGCCGACATCGTGGCCAATACGGATTTCATGGAATCCGCCAACCGCGTCATCCTCCAAGCCACCCACGTCAGCCAAGCCATTCCCGGCCGCGATGCCCAATGGCGCGCCATCCCCGGCCTCGGCTACAACGGCGCCGCCATGAGCGTCTTCCCCGTCACCACCGCCGTCCGCACCGAACCCGCCAAAATCATCGCCGAATCGCCCTGCCTCACCTATCGCCTCTGGCTCCGCCACCCCGGTGACTGGTCAGTCACCCTGCGCACGCTCCCGACCTTTTCCGTCGAAACCGGCCAACCCCAACGCTACGCCATCGCCTTCGACGACGCCCCGCCGCAAATCGTCGCCCTCCCGACCAGCCTCAGTGAAAACGATCCCAAGTGGCAGGAAAACGTCCTGCGCAACGCCGCCCTCACCACCAGTCACCATAACATTACGCAACCCGGCGCCCACACCCTGAAAATCCGGATGGTCGACCCCGGCCTCGTCCTCGACGCCATCGCCGCCGAAAACCACCCCGCCCAACCCCTCGGCTACACCTGGCCCGACGAAACCCGCATCGCCATCACGACAGCGGCAAAGTAAGCCCCCAATGTGGAGTGCGCAGTCATGCCTGCGCACTCCACACATTGGCGCCCTCTCCATTAAAGCTAGCCTGTGCCCTGTCAAAATTCTTGATCCAAGGAAGTTGCTCCTAAATCAGCGCTCGTTTTGTGCGGTTACCACCAATCCCATCGCCAACGACGGCCAAAAGTTCCGACCATGTCATCATCGTGAAAGGCTACAGAAAATTCCCACCGGCCGATTAGCAAATCTTTCCGCCAAAAAACGAACCCCTTCGTCTGCTCGCGAGAAGTAACAGGCTGACCAATACTTGCGTAAACATCTTGCCGGCTCATACCAGATCCAATGCTATTCCATTTTCGGGGCGGTTGGCTGACGACAAAAATCAAACAGACCAGTGCCAGGGCAAAAATAATCAAAAATGGCTTTTTCATGGAGCGCTCAATTGGCGTTCGGTAAAAAACTATGCCGCCACCGGCTCGCGCTGTTAACCGCGACAGTAAAACGAACGGCGCATACGGATTGCGATGAACGGTGGGCACTAAACCTTTTGTAATTCTTCATACTCAATCTCTGTCTCAACGCCGGAATGAATCTCCCAGCAATGTCGCTCACCGTGAGCCTCGCCAAGCTCAACAATCGAGCGTGAAATACCACCTTGCTGAGTGGCTCGCTGGTAAATAAAGACGCTCACACTGCCAGCGGGGCAAATAAACTGGCGATAAAATGTGCCACCCAACTTGAAACGTCCACCAACCTGATACTCCAACCAGTCCGGCAATCTCGTGTAAATATTAATGATCAGCTCCGTCACGTATGCTCGGAACTGCTCCTCAGTCTCATCGGCTGGGCTCTCAATAAACATAATTAAGTTGAGCTATGCGAATGGTTGGTGAGCATGGTCATACGGGCTTCTCCGTAACCGCGAGTAAAATTCGCTCAATCTCTGTGACAAGCTCCAAACGGTCACGTGTCCGAAACTTGTAAATCGGATCGTCATAACTGCTCTCGAACATCACCAAGGTAAACTTTCCATACTTCAAGTCACCCTCTGGGAACCAGCCGACATGAAGGACTCGCTTGAAGTGGGCGTTTTCCATTAGAAGCATATCCTCTCGAAAATAACAACTATGCAAACCATCTGGAATGGCTTCGGCAACTGGGTCAATTTCATACAAACCATCGTTGCAAACAACAGTCCAACCGGTTGGAATACGCAAAGGCTGTAACGAAATTTCCATGTATATGGGGTCTCCTAAAAAATATAGCCAGTAACAAAAGCAAATTGGGTCTCTGCTCTCCAGCGTAGAAGTGGACTGGCACCATTGGTCATGCTTACGCATTTTCCCGCGTGCGCCATGATTGTCAACGCCAGATTACCGTTGGCAATGCATGTTGTTCGCATCCTGATAACGCCCAACTATCCTGAACCATGGCATTGTTGCAAACCATAAGAAACTTCCAGACCGATCGACTCAACAACCCCGACGATTTCTGTATCACCCTCGCCCGCCAAAAAATCGCCCCCATGTGGAGTGTGGCGACACGTCGCCGCTTTTGAACTGGGAGACATGTCTCCCAGTCCCGCCGCCCAGCCACGCCTGCGCCCTCCCCATCGCTCGTCATTCAAGCTGGACTCCCCCCTGTCAAAATCCTAAATTTTCCCATCACTTTTATGAGACACAAACTCCTCTGGCCCCTGCTCCTCGCCGCCGCCCTTCTCCGCTGTACCGCCCTCGCCGCCGAATCGCCCGATCCCTACGCCCATGAAACCGCCGCCCAGCGCGATGCCCGCATGCACTGGTGGCGCGAGGCCCGCTTCGGCATGTTCATCCACTGGGGCGTTTACTCCGTGCCCGCCGGCTTCTACCAGGGCAACCCCGTTCCCGGCATCGGCGAATGGATCATGTGCACCGGCAAAATCCCCATGTCCGAATATCAAAAATTCGCGCAGAACTACAACCCCACCAATTACAACGCCGAAGCCTGGGTCCGCCTCGCCAAAGAAGCGGGCATGAAGTACATCGTCATCACCGCCAAACATCACGACGGCTTCGCCAACTTTGAAACCAAGGCCAGCCCCTGGAACATTGTCCAGGCCACGCCCTACGGTAAAGATGTCCTCAAACCGCTCGCCGCCGCCTGCCGTAAATACGGAATGAAACTCGGCTTCTATTATTCGCAAGCCCAGGACTGGAATAACGGCGGCTCCGAATGCGCCGGCACCTGGGACCCCGCCCAGAAGCAGAACATGGATGACTACATCGACCGCATCGCCGTCCCGCAGATGAAAGAACTCCTCTCCAACTATGGCGAATTCCCCGCCGTCCTCTGGTGGGACACCTCCTGCGATATGAACAAGGAACGAGCCGACAAACTCATCGCCCTCCTCAAGCTCAAGCCCGGCATCATCCACAACAACCGCCTCGGCGGCGGCTACAATGGCGATACCGAGACCCCGGAACAATACATCCCCGCCACCGGTTACCCCGGCCGCGACTGGGAATCCTGCATGACCATGAATGACACTTGGGGTTACAAGAGTAATGACAACAACTGGAAGTCCACCGAAACCATCATCCGCAACCTCGTCGACATCGCCAGCAAAGGCGGCAACTATCTCCTCAACGTCGGCCCCACCAGCCTCGGCCAAATTCCCGACCCGAGCATTGAACGTCTGAAAGCCGTTGGCGCCTGGATGAAGGTCAATGGCGACGCCATTTACGCCACCACCGCCAGCCCCTTCAAACGTCTCCCTTGGGGCCGCTGCACCACCAAGCTGGAGGGTAATGAAACCACCCTCTATCTCCACGTCTTCAACTGGCCCGCCAATGGCATCCTGCTCGTGCCCGGCCTGAATAACTCCGTGAAATCCGCCCGTCTCCTCGCCACCGGCGCCAAACTCAAATTCACCGGCACCGCCGACGGCGTCGAAATCAAGCTCCCCGCCAGCGCGCCCGACCCCATCTCCTCCACCATCATCCTCAAAATCAAAGGCACTCCCGATGTCACCGCCAGCGCGAGCATCAGCCAGCAGTCGGACGGCAGCGTCCAGCTCCTCGCCAGCGATGCCGACCTCCATGGCGGCCTCAAATATGAAGACGGCGGCGGCAAGGACAACATCGGCTATTGGACCAATCCCGCCGACACCGCCCAATGGACGTTCAAGCTCACCCAAGCCGGCAAGTTCAACCTCACCGCCGACATCGCCTCCCTCGGCTCCGGCCAGTTCGAACTCAGCGTCGGCTCCCAAAAACTCACCGGCATCGCGCCGGACACGAAAGACTACACCCGTTTCAAAACCATCCCACTGACCGGCACCCTGGATCTGCCCGCCGGCATCACCACCCTCACCGTCAAACCCGTCGCCACCGGCTGGGAACCGCTGAACCTCCGCCGCCTGCAACTGGTTCCGGCAAAGGACTGAACCACCATTCTTTCAGCCACGCCCAGGCCGTTCAAGGCCAGGCCAATGCATGGCGCGACTTGCCGAACCGGCCGGGTGCGTCTACATTGCCAGCGTGAAGTGGTTGACGAAACAGGAACAACTGGTTTTGACCGTTGTTATCGGCTTGCTACTGACGGGTTGGGCGGTTCGCACCTATCGCACCGCCCATCCGCCAGTTGAAGCCCGTCAGCCGGCCAAACCCTGATATGCAAGAAGCGAACTTTGACGAAGTCCTGGAAAAGTTGCTGGCAACCGACAAGCGTTACCATCGCGATGCCTATTACTTTCTGCGCGAGGCCCTCGATTTCACCCAAAAGCTCGTCACCAAGGAAAGTCGCAGCGGCACCCGGCAGGCGCTCGGCCACCACGTCACCGTTCAGGAACTGCTCAGCGGCATCCGCCAGTTTGCGCTGGCGCAGTATGGTCCCATGGCCATTACGGTGCTGGACGAATGGGGCGTGAAAAATTGCAGTGATTTCGGGGAACTCGTTTTTAACATGATCGAAGCCGGGCTGCTGGCGAAAACCGAAAATGATTCCCGCGAAGATTTCAAGACGGGCTACGATTTCACGGAAGCCTTTCGCAAACCTTATTGGCCCGGCCACAAGCTGAAAGCCGACTCCGCCCCTCAGGTGGATGCCAAAAACTGACGGCTAACGCCGCCAGGATTTTCCTTTGCCAAGCACAACCATGCCTCCCGACATTGCCGCCAACCATATCCGCCGCCAGATTCCGGCCGGCGGACTTTTTGCCGGGCTCGAATGGAAGATTTCCCCGGAACCCTTCGCGCTGGGTGAAACCATGGCGGCGGAACTGGATTCCCTCGGGCGGGTGCTCCTCCAATTTTACCGCGCCGCCAACCTGCTCTACCGCAAAAGCGCCGAAGGCAAACAGCCGGAATGGGTCGCCCGCTGGCTGGATCAGGGCAAGCCCGCCAGCCTGATCGAGCGGCAACGCTCGGCCGCCTTCAAAAGCGATGTTCCGCGCGTCATCCGCCCGGACATCCTGCTGACGGAAACCGGCTATGCCATCACCGAACTGGACTCCGTCCCCGGCGGCATCGGCCTGACCGCGTGGCTCAATCAGACCTACTCGCAACCCGAAGTGGCCGGCGCCGCCAGCCGCGTCATCGGCGGCGGTGATGGCATGATTCAGGGATTTGCCTCCATTTTTGGCGCGGCAAAAGATGTTCACCTGGTGGTGTCCGAAGAAGCCGCCACCTACCGGCCTGAAATGGCCTGGCTGGCGGAGCAGTTGAATTCGCGGGGCGGGGCCAAGTTCCACGTCCAGTCCGGCAACTTCACGGATTTCCAGCCCGGCGATGCCGTGTACCGTTTTTTTGAACTGTTCGACCTCGCCCAGGTGCCGGCGGCCGAAACCATTTTTGCGCGGGCGGCGGAAAAAGAAATCCGCGTGACTCCGCCACCGAAACCGTTGTTTGAGGAGAAAATGCTGTTCGCCCTGCTGTGGAACCGCAACCTGCAACATTTCTGGCGGCAGGAACTGGGCGAAGCGTTTCTGACGCGACTCAAGAAAGCCGTGCCCTACACATGGCTGGTGGATCCCGCCCCGCTCCCGCCGCACGCGGCCATTCCCGAATTGAATCTCACCGACTGGCAGCAGCTCAAGGCCATGTCGCAAAAGGAACGCGATCTGATCCTGAAGGTGTCCGGCTTTTCGGAAAATGCCTGGGGCGCGCGCGGAGTTTTTCTGGGCAGCGATCTTTCACAGGCGGACTGGAGCGCGGCCGTGGATGCCGCGCTGGCCAGCTTCCCCACCTCGCCCAGCGTGCTGCAACGTTTTCACAAACCCGCGCAGGTCGAGGCGAAGTGGTTTGATTTTGCAAAAAACGAAGTGGTGCCCATGAAAGGCCGCGTGCGGCTATGCCCGTATTATTTTGTCTCCGGCGAAGGCGATGCCGCCCGCCCGCAGCTCGGCGGCGTGCTCGCAACTATTGTGCCCGCCGATAAGAAAATCGTGCATGGCATGACCGACGCGGTTTTGGCACCATGTGGCCCATGAGTCTGGCCGCCTATACCCTCCTTGCGGCGAGTTCGCTGTTCGTGATCGTAGACCCGCTGGCCGCCGTGCCAACGTTCATCGCGATGACGCCCAACGACTCGCCGGCGGAACGCACGCGCATGGCCAAGATCGCCTGCCTGGTGATGACCGGAGTGCTGCTCTCCTTCGGCTTCGCCGGTCAGTGGATTTTCAAAGTGCTGGGCATTACTCTGCCCGCCTTTCAAATGGCCGCAAGCATCACACTGTTGCTGGTGGCGCTCGATATGTTGCGCGCCCAGCGCTCCCGGGTGCAGGAAACGAAAGAGGAAGCCTTGGCCGGCACGGAAAAAACCGACATTGCGGTGACGCCGTTGGCTATTCCCATGCTCTCCGGGCCGGGCGCGATTTCCACGGTCATTCTGCTGCAATCGCAGGCCGTGGACATTTGGCAAAACCTGGCCCTGATCGGCTGTATCCTACTGGTATCGCTCGTGAGCTACGGCATTCTGCGCATGGCCGCCCACGGCGCGAAACGCCTAAGCCCGATCGCCCTGCGCATCAGCACGCGCATCATGGGACTGTTGCTGGCTTCCATCGCGGTGCAATTCATGCTGAACGCCATCAAGGTGATCAAGGCGACGTGGTAAGATCGCCTTGCCTTGATGTTCCAAGGCAAGGCTTCATTTCCGGCAGCGGTATTCCGTCAAATTACGGCTTATCCAGATAATCCTTCAGCAGCGGCGATTGTTTGCCCACCCGTTCCTGTATGCTATGAGCATCCTCGGCCGAATGAATTACCGTCGGCTTCAGCAGCACAATCAGCTCCACTTCCTGCGTGGACTTGTCCTTCTTTTTAAACGCCCAGCCCAGACCGGGAATGTCACCGAGAAAAGGCGTCTTGCGCATGGTGTCGGAGATCTGTTTCTGGATGATGCCGCCAATGAGCAGCGTCTGCCCGTTCTTGGCCGTCACTTCCGTGCGGAAATTATCCGTATCAAACACATCTGCGTTCAACACCTGGCCGCCGCTGTTGACGGTCGAGGATTCCGCATGAATCTTCAACTGCACTTCGCCATCGCTATTGATGTGCGGCGTCACTTCCAATATCACGCCCACATCCTTGTACTTGATCGTGTAGGAAGTGGAACCTACGGACGACACCTGGTTGTTGTCCGGCACCGGCACCTGCTGACCGACGAACAGTTTGCCAAGTTCGTTGTCATCAATGGTAATGCTCGGTTCACCCAGTACGGTGGCCGACACATTCTTTTTCAGGAACTGAACGAGAAAATCAATGTTCAGCGTACTGGTGACCAGGCCGGAACGCAGGCTGGCCAGCGTTTCCACCACCGAGCTGCTGGAGCTGCTGGGCAGCGGCGTATTGGCCGTGGTCGTGCCGCCAAAGCCCTTCTGGTAGCTGCCGCTGGTGCTGGACATGAGCGAACTGTCGTAATCATCCCCGGAGAACACCTTGCTGCCGTCGGGCGACCAGCGGACGCCGAGCTTGTCCAGATAGTCAGCCGAAACCTGCACGATGCGCGCCTCGATCGTCACCTTGTCAGCGGCGGCGTCGAGATCCTCAATCAATTTCAACACCTGGGGAAAGAAATGCACGTTGGCTGAAACCAACAGGGCATTGCCGCGCAAATCAGCCACGCAACGGACGCGCCCCACCAGATCGCTCTCCGTCCGGGAGGAACTCGAGCGGCTGTCGCCGGAGGAGGATCGGCCGGAACCGTCAGTCTGCTGGCCGCCCAGCCAGGGATAATAGCCATCCGCCTTCACTTCCTGCTCCAGATCAAAACCAGTTTCGGAGGCGGTGGCTGGGGCTTGCTGCTGACCGTTGTTTTGCTGCGGATTATTTTGATTTTGCTGCGCCACCGGGCGCAAGGCCGGCGAACCGTTGCGGGCAAACAGGATGTTCAGATTGTTCGCCACGGTGTCGGACTTGGCGTATTTCAACCCCACGCGCAAGGTGCTCTCCCCGGCTTCGGAAGGCTGGTCGAGCTGCTTGAGCACGTCTTCAATCACCGCGAGGTTCTCCTTGGAGTTGGAGGTCACAATGATTGCATTGGAATAAGGCTCGCTCGTGATGCGCACCTTGCCATACAGGCGGCCCACATCGTGGTCCGCTGTGGAATTGTCGCCACCTTCGTCGTTAAAAAAGTCCCAATAATTCCGCTGCTGGGTCTTCTTGAGAAACAGTTCATTAAGCACGTCTTCGATATCGGTGGCGCTGACATACTTGAGCGGATAAATCTTCGGCTCCAGGCTGCCATCAGCCACCGGTTCATCCAGTTCGTTGATCAATTTGGTGACGTTGGCCATGTCCGTCGGCGGTGCCTGCACAATCACCGCGTTGCGGCGGCGGTCGGAGACCACGCTCGTCTTATGGGCGTTGCCGGCGTCCGGCTGGCCGCCAAAGAAATACATGTAGCGTGAAGACGAGTTATTGCCCTGATTCTGGTTCAGGGATTGCAACTGCTTGGCCACATCCTCGGCATCGGCATTCTTGAGGATGAAGGTTTGCGTGGCCTTCTCCTGGGCATCGGTGGTATCCAGCGATTCCACCAGCCGCTGGATCGCGTCAAAGTCCACCTGGCTGGACAGCACGATGAGCGAGTTCGAACGGTCATCGGCCGCGATATCCAGCGTGCCTTTGCCATTGGATTTGCCGCCCATCTTCTGGTACAGCGGTTCCATCTCCTTGGCCAATTGATCCGCCGAA
The DNA here is from genome assembly GCA_903820285.1 of uncultured Verrucomicrobia subdivision 3 bacterium. Classification (GTDB taxonomy): domain Bacteria; phylum Verrucomicrobiota; class Verrucomicrobiia; order Limisphaerales; family UBA11358; genus UBA11358. The sequence goes on from CAIJGS010000040.1 coordinate 19,687, forward strand.
ATGTTCTTCAATGGCAGCACGCGCACCGACACATCTTCGGGCCGGTCCGTGTCCAGGGCAGTGATCAATTCGCCGACCACGCGCAGGTTGTCATTGTAATCCGTAATCACCAACCGGTTCATGCGCTCATCCACGTCCACTGAGGCGGTATCCGAAACGGCGGTCTTGATCCGGTCCTTCAAATCCGCCGCCTGGATATGGCTCAGCGGAAATACTTTTACCAGCCGCTGCCGGCCCACCGGCAGATTGGTCAGCGAGCCGGACACCACTTCCGGACTCATCTTCGGTTCCTCGCCCGCCGGCACGATCAGGATGGAATCCCGCAATTCGACCGCCGAAAAACCTTCCAGCGCCAGCGCGCGATACACCATGTTCACGGCTTCGCGCGGCGGAATCTTTTTGGAACTCATGATGGTCATCTGGCACTGCACGCGCGGATGCTTGATCACCGCCTTGCCGGTGGTCTGGCCGAGCCATTGCGCCACCATGTCCACATTGGCCCCCTGAAAACTCAACTGGATGTCCTCCACGGCATTGGTTTTGCCCGCAGCGTTGGTGGAGGTCGTGAGCGTCTCGGAGGGCACCCACGGCCCGGTGCCGGCGCTTTTGGAGCCGGAATCAGACGAGGAAGAGGACGACCCGCTGTCCGGCATCACCATCCCACCCGGAAACCCGGGCGGAAAATTCCGCATCCGCATGCTTTGGGCCATGACGGGCACGGAAATGCCCAGCGCCAGCCCGGCTGTCAGGCCGGCCGACAACAGTTTTTTGGTCCCCGCGATATGATTGTTCTTTGCTTTCATTTGGAGCTTCCGTTGGTTGTAGATAAAAGACTTTCCCCGCCGTAACCGTCAAAAATCATCAGTTCTTTCTGCTCGCCGCCCTGATCCACGAGCACGCGATTGATGCCAATGCGCACCAACTTGACCGCGCCCAGCGAATCCCCCGGTTTCACCAGCCCGGTCTGACCATCGGGACCGCGGATAAACGCCGTGTCCCCCGCAATGCCCATCAGGGCCATTGGCATGGGATGAAACACCGGTGCGAAAATTTCGCTGTTCACGATTTTATCCACGCGCGCCTGTGCTTCTGGCGACAGTTTCGGCCCCGCGCCACCCGGACCGCCCATGCCGGGAAAACCGCCCGGGAACCCACCGGGAAAGCCGCCGCCGCCCGCCATCATCATGCCGCCAGGGCCGACGGCATGTTTTTTGGATTTCTTAACCACCCCGTTGGTGCCCGGGCCATTCGTTCCCGCCGCCAGCAGATTCGTGCCGCCCACAGCCACCGTTTGAGTGGACGTGAGTGTCGCCTCGGGCCCGGCTCCGTTAGTGGCGGTCGTTTTGACCACCACCGCTTGACCCGGCTGGTTCGAAGCCGTCACCGCTGCGGTCTCCACATTGGTAACCGTCCGCACCACCGGTCCATTGCTTCCCGCCAGCAATGCATTGGTTGGCCCCGGAGCCGAAGCCTGATTCGTCCCGGCCACCGCATTGGTTCCGGCCGAAATGGCATTCGTCGCCTTGGTCCCATTGGTCCCATTACTTCCCGCCAAGGTTGCTCCATTGATGGTCAGCTTTCCCGCGAGCACCCCATTGCTGCCCGTAGGCGGCTGGTTCGTTTTCGCATCACCTGCCGGCGTATTGGTCACCAGCGTGGGAATGGCCGGTATGGTTGCCTTGGCCAGCGGATTGGCTTTAAACAGCGCCTGGCTGATCTGCCAGGCGATCAGGCCCATTAAAATGAGGACGACGATTCGCAGCCCTTGTTCAATCCGGTCACGCATGGGAGGCCTCCTGATTCTTCCACTGGTCAAAATCCAGCACGATCACCGTAATGTTTAATTTCATCATCCCGGGCCGCATGGGATCGCTGCTGATCTGCACCGAATCCACGAGCAGCGGAAAACCCAGCGTGGGCAGGCGTTGCAGAAACGCCATTACCGACGCCACCTGCCCGGCCCCTTCAAACTGAATCGTGGCCAGGGCTTTGTTCGCCGACCGCCCGGCGGATTCCCGCACGGGTCCCGGCTGCAAGCCGCCGCTCATGGCCGCCTTCTGGATGGCCGCCGTGGCATCTGCCACCAATGAATTCGTGGTGAGTGCCGCCGGATCAAAATGGAAATCATCCATCAGCTTCTTCACCACGGCTGACTGGTCGGCAAAGGGCTGCACTTCAATTTTCAGTTTCTGCCCCTGGGTAATGAGCTGGTTGTATTCCGTGCGCTTCTGGCCGAGCCAGCCCCAGGCTTTCCAGCCGCCAAACAGGGCGAGATAAATCGCGATGCCCACCGTCGCATAGCGGATGGTCCGTTTTTCACTTTGCGTCAAGGCCATGGTTCAGGGGGTTGAGGGGTTGGGTTGGTTCGTGCCGGTGGCGGGCAGCTCCACCTTCTGCACCGGGCGTGCGCCGGCGGGTTTCCATTGCGCACTCATCCGGAAATTAACCTTCTGCCGGTCCGGCGTGGGCGTCTGTTCCTCCACGCTGATGGTGCTGAAAAAGCCGGAATCAATCAGCTTGCTCCGGAAATCCATGACCATCTGCGCATTTTGCAGGGATGCCTTGAGCGACATTTCCCCGTGCTGGTTCAGCGAAACCGAATCCACGTGCAACCCCGGCGGCGCCGACTTGGAAATGACGTACAAGGTATCCAGATATGGCGGCTGGTTGTGCTTAAACGATTGCAGAAAATCCAGCTCCGGATTTACCACCGCCGCAAACCGTTCCTTCTCCGCCTTGAAGGCCGCAATCTTGCGGGCCACCATCGGCCGGAACAAAATCGCCTCGGCATACGGCAGCAACAGGAGTAGCCCGAGGAGCACCGCGATGCGGGTGAGTATTGCGCGATTTTCCTGGAACGAGAAATGCAGGGCTTTGCGCGCGGGCTTGACCCGGGTCTGCAACCGCAAAATGGTTTTGTCCGCAGTCACCAGTTGCTTCAAGGCAACCGTCGTGGCACTGCTGCCCTCGCCGGCCGGCACCTCCAGCCGCCGGCAATCCGCCAGGCCGGACAGCCGGGCGGAAACCGCCTCCGTGCCCGGTCCCGAAATGAAAACCGTCCGCGTGCCCAACTCGGACACGGTTTTTTCTACCGCGCCATCCGGCGGCAGGATGCGGACCGTTACCGGCAGCCCCGCCTCGAACAGCACCAGTTCCAGCGCGTCCGCGCCTGCTTCCAGCACCACCACCGCCGCGCCGACCATCGGCACCTGGGTGTACCGCGCCAGCGCCGCCACTGTAAATTCCGGGGCCAGCCCCGCCGCCGTCAACAGCGCCGCATATTCCTCGGTCACCTCTTTGCGCACGGCTGCCACCAGCACATCGCATTTCGTGGCGTCACTGGAAATCACCCGCCAGCCCCATGCCAGACCGTCCGGTGACAGGGGAAATTCGCTCTCAATCTGGAGGCGGAGCACGCTCTCAAAATCATTTTGGGCCGCCGCCGGCACCGTGAGCCGCCGCAGCGAAACGCCTTGGGCCCCAATTCCGCAGACCGCCCGCACCGCCGGCTGCCAGCTTTTCCGGCCGATAAACGAGGTCAATGCGGCCACGGCCCGATCCCGGCTGGCCGTGGTGATTTTGCCATCCGCTCCGCGCTCCAGCGGCAGTTCCAGACCGCCGGTGTCCCGCAGTACCTTGAGCGAGCGCCGCCCCAGCTCGACATATACCGGCGGTGAATTAAATAGTTCCCTCATAGATCATCCTCTCGGTAGGAAAGCAGTTTCACGCCGTCCAGATTGATGCGCACAATTTCCTGAATGCGCTGGCGCGCGCCGGTCGATTTTACTCTGCCCTCGACCAGTATGCGGTAGGTCTCCGAACGGGTCGTAACCACCGGTGCCAGTTGCTTGAAAATATCCCGCGTCATGCCATCCACCTTGAACAGCCCGGCAGCATTGTCAAAAAATCCCGAGGACCGCCGGTAGCTAATGATGGCCTGCGCCAGGTTTTCGTCCACGCCGGGCAGACATTGCAGAACTTCCGCACTGGCAGTGTTAATGTTGATCGCGCCCGGCTGGGGACCGTCCCCACTCGTTGTGATATCATCCGCAATGTCCGCCAGTAAATTGACATTCACCACCGACCCGCCAGCAGCATCACCTGAGGAGTCGCCCGATGAGTTCCCCTGCCCGCGCGGAATCCCGCCATTCTGATTGTCCGGCGGAGTCACATCCAGCAGATCGGCAATACTGCTAAACCGGTTCTTGCTGCGATATGTCACAATGGCATGGGCAATTTGCGGTGTAATGCCGTGCACCGTCGTCAGAGTCGTCTCATCCGCATTTTGCACATTCACCCGGCTTTCACCGGCGGCATTGACATTTTTCACGGCGGAATCCACCGTCAGGATCCCCGCCCAGCCCAGATCCTCCGTGGCTACGGAATCCGGATACTTCGGCGGACCGTCCTCGCTGTCATCCGCCACCAGCAAGCCATTCTGATGATTGTCCCGGCCATAAACCTGGTCGGGCGAGATGGTCCGCACCATGAGCAATTCCCGAATGGTTTGAAACGCCCCCAGCCGGGGCATATACGGCGGCCGTAATGACATATAATAGTCCTTCTCCTGATCCGAACTGCCCTGGCCCCTCCAGCCAAGAATGGCCGCGGCATTATCCGAGGTCAGCCCCTTGATCTTTTGCAACGTGTCCGAATCCACCGTGTTCAAATTCATGCGGCTCTCCTCGTCCGATACGCCATAAATGACGCCGCCGCCTTCATCGGTACGGCCGCGATGCATGATGGAATAGGTGCCGCGCCCGAAGGCGACTTCCTTGAAATCAGCGGCGGAATCATAAAACTCCCCGCTGTGATTTTTCCGGGAATGACTGCGGTCCTGCGCATTTTTGTAAAGCAGCGCCTTTGCCTTCTCCACGCCCGCCAGCGCCAGATATCGGGCTTGTATTTTGTCCGCGTAATTTTTGCCAACCATCAGATCCATCCGCGCCGTATACAGCACGCCCACCACGACCAGCGACAGCAATGCCACACACCACAGCAGACCGATCAGGATGGAAGCGCGATTCCTCATCTCAGTTGGACCCTCCATCCGGCGTCGCCCCGCCCGTCCCACTGCCATCACTCGGGGCGGAAGCATTGGCATTGTCATTATTTGCCACTTCGGCCAGATTCAACCGTGCCACTGTTTTGAAAACCACCGGCGGTTCAATGGTCCTTTCGCCCGTCGCGGAATTCGTCTGGGATTTGGGATTGGAATCCAGCAGCAAGGTGATGCGCACGGCCTCGGGCATGCCCGTCAGGTTGGGCTGATCCTTCTGGGAATTCGCGGCTTTTTCCTGGCCTTTGACATCGCCCCACGTGTCGTACCAGTCCACCCCGTCCGAGTATTCGAACCGGACGCCCATGATGTCCCGCGCAATCTGTTCCTTGCCGCCGCCGGACAGCGGGTCGGGAGCCAATGTGGGATTCCGCCGCCGCCAAAGGCTGTACCGGCCCGTCTCCTCATTCTTCTCCACGTAATAACTCACGTCGCATAGATCGCCTTCCCGGGCATGCCGGGGCGTATAATTATGCGTGGCAAAATCCAGGTTGTCCGCCTCCACCTGATCAATCGTCCGTTGCGTGCCCAGAAAGGCATAATCCTTGGACAGCGGGCAGGCCCCGCGCAGATCGGCCGAAATCAGCGCCACTGCCACGCGGGCGTTTTGCAGCAGGTCGGCCCGCGGCTCAATCATCTTTTTGCTAACCAGCCCCGCGTTCAGGCACAGATACGCGGCCACCAGAATCAGCGACATCAGGGCCGCGCTGATCATGATCTCAATCAACGTGAAAGCTGCGGCGGCCAAAGGCCTGCCGCCACTTTCATTCCGTGATTTGTCACCGATTCTCATTGAGTGCCGCTTTTCTTCTTCTTGGACTTGTCTTTGGTGCTGCTTTTGGCCGTCGTACTGTCGTCGCCCGTTTCGAACAGCATTGTTTTCAATTCGTAAATCATCTGGCCCGTGGCCGTGTTTTCCACCACCACCGAGACCTCGTGCAGGCCGGTGATGTCCGTGTCCGTCACCGTCTGTTTCCAGCGATACGCCGGCAAATCCGTGCCGCAATCGCCCGTCGTCTCGCCATTTTCCAAATCGCCCTCGGCCCGCAAGGTCTCAATCTGGCCACTCGCAAACAGCGCCGCCGTGGTCTGCCACTGCGATTCCTTGCTCGACTCCAGCGCCGTGGTGATGCCATGCGTCAGCCCCGCCAGCGCGATGCCCAGAATCAGCACCGCCACCATCACTTCAATCAGCGAAAATCCTGCGTTATGCCGGGGCCTGCCCATTTGCCTTGCCTTATGGGGTCGTCGTCTCGGGTTTCGGCTCGATAATCCAGGCCCGCGCGGTGACCGGATTCAGCCGCAGTTTCAGCAAAAAACCCGACCGGTCGCGCAACTGGATCTCCGCCAGATCCGCCGTGCCATCCGAATAAAAAGCCACACTGTTCTCACTGTCCGCGCTGGCCGGGGTAACGGGGTCACTGGCCGGCGCGGCCGGCGCGGCCTGACTGTCATCACCGGCGGTCAATTCCTCCGGGGAGGTGAATTGAATGGCAATCCGCTTATCCAGCTTGCCTTCGCTGCCATCCACATCTTTCAACGGCACAAAACTTTCGCGCCCCGCCACCATCACCCGCCGCTCCACCACAAAGCGACCTTCCGCGAGATCCAGCTTCACGCGGCAATCCTGGTTAAGCGTAATGGCGCGGCTCGACGCCAGCGCAAACGCATCCAGCAATTTCCGGCTCGTGGACCGCAGCAGCGCATCCTCGAACGTGCCCTTCATTTCCGGGACGATCAGCGCGGTCAGCACGGCAATCAGCAGCACCACCACCATCATTTCCATGAGGGTGAAGGCGCGGCGAAGGCGCTGGCTGTGACCGGTGAAACGCATGGCTTACCAGTTGCCAATTTCCGTGCTGCCGCCATCGGTGGTTGCCGTGTTGGCGGCCCCCTGCGACCAGATGTCAAAGCTCGTCGGATGATGCGTGCCCGGAGATTTGTATTGGAACGGGTTGTTCCAAGGATCATCCCGCAACTGGGAGATGTACGGCCCGCGCCAGTTTTTGTCACCGTCCGCCGGCGCGGTCACCAAAACTTTCAGCCCCTCGTCCGTCGTGGGATAGCGGTCCATGTGGACATAGAACCGGTTTACGGCCGATTCCAGCTCGGCAATGTTCGCCTTGGCCGCGCTGATTTTCGCGTCAGTCGTGGTGCTCATGAACTGGGGAATGATGGACACCGCGAGGATGCCGATGATGATCACCACCACCATGATTTCGATCAGGGTGAAACCGCGTTCACCGCGGCGGGCATAATTGGGGAGGATTGCTTTCGTATTCATATGACTTGGTTCGGGTAAAAATCAGTGAAATCAGTGGATGGCATGGCTCATCTTGAAGATGGGCAGGAGTATGGCGATAACCATGAAGCCGACAATCAGCCCCACCGCCAGAATCAGTGCCGGCGCGATCAGGGAAATCAAGGTCTTCGTCCGCGCGCGCATATGCCGTTCTTCGATGTCCGCCACCTTCAGCAGCATTTCATCCAGCCGGCCACTCTCCTCGCCCACGGCGATCATCTGCACCACCGCACGCGGAAAAACGCCCAGCGCCCGCAGCGGTGCCGCCAGCGAATCGCCGCCGCGCGTCTCTTCCGCCACCCGCGCAATCTGCGCTGCCAGCATCCGGTTGCCGATGGTCTGCTCCACAATCTTCAGCGCCGGCAACAGTGAAACGCCGCTGCGTACCAGCGTCCCCAGCGTCCGCGCAAAGCGGCCCAATGCTGCCGCCTGACAGACGGGCCCGATGAGCGGCAGCCGCAATTTCGCTTTATCCCAGAGCTCCGCTCCGGCCTCGGTTGATAGATATTTCCAGATGCCAGCCACCGCACCAATGACTCCGACTAGAATAATCAGCCAATGTTCCGCCAGCAGATGGCTTACTCCCAGCAAAATGACCGTTGGCAGCGGCAGTTCATGGCTCATTTCTTGCAACATGCTGAACAGGCGCGGCAACACCACCGTTAGCAGAATCGTGACCGTCACCAGCCCAAAACCCAGTACAAACACCGGGTACGACACCGCCGTGACCACCTCGCCGCGCACTTCATCCTCATGCTCGAGCAAATCCGCCAGATCGTTCATAACCTTCGGGAGTAACCCCGCCTCTTCACCCACGCGAATCATGCTGATATACAGCCGACTGAAAACCTTCGGATGCGCCTCCAACGCGGCGGAAAACAGTTCACCCTTGTTGACCGCCTCGCCAATCTGCCGCATCACCGCCCGGAAGGCTCCGCTTTCCTCGCCTTCCCCCAGACTCTCCAGCGCCTGCGGAATCGGAATGGCCGCCGCCAGCAGTGCGCCCATTTCCCGCGTGAATGCCGTCACTTCCTTGCGTTTGACCCGGCCTTCGGCGGGCGCTTCCGGCGCAGCCGGCTGGGCTGCGGCCACCTCCGTGGCCTTGGCCCGGCCCGCCACCGGTTCCAGCAACGAGGGACACAGCCCTCGGCTGCCCAGCTGTTGCAATGCCGAACGGCGGTCCTCGGCCTCGATCACTCCTTGAACGGCCGTTCCACTGCTCTCAATCGCCTGGTAACGAAACGCGTTCATTCCAATAAATCACCCGAGGACACGCGCAGGATTTCCTCCAGTGTTGTCATGCCGGCGGCTGCCTTTTCCAGCGCGTCCTGGTGCATCGTGACCATGGTCTTTTGCGCCGCGGCCTTTAACTCGGCGTTCGACCGCTTTTGCAGGATCAAATCACGCAATTCGTTGTTGATCGCCAGCAGTTCAAAAATGCCCACGCGACCGCGATAGCCTGTCCCGCGACACTCATCACATCCGGTGCCCTGAAATAATTCGGTGCTGATCTGCCCACCGCTGATGGCTTCCAATTGATGGCGCAACGCCGGCGCGGCCGGACTGGCTACCCGGCAGTGCGAACAGATCCGGCGCACCAGCCGCTGGGCCAGCACCCCTTCGAGCGAAGAGGAAACCAGAAACGGCTCGATGCCCATGTCCACGAGCCGCGTGACTGCCCCGGTGGCATCATTTGTATGCAGCGTGCTGAACACCTGATGGCCGGTCAATGCCGCGCGAATCGCGATTTCCGCGGTCTCCGAATCGCGGATTTCCCCCACCATCACCACATCCGGGTCCTGCCGCAAAATCGCCCGCAAACCCGTGGCAAAGGTGAAATTGCGCGTCGGCCGCACTGGAATCTGCGCCACGCCCGGCATTTCATATTCCACCGGATCTTCAATCGTCAGGATTTTCAGTTCCGGCCGGTAGATGCTTTGCAGAATCGAATACAGTGTCGTCGTCTTGCCGCTGCCCGTCGGCCCCGTGGTGAGAAACAACCCATGCGGCTTCGCCACCAACCTGGATAGCGTCGTGGCACGAGCCGGATCCAGTCCCAGTTCTTCGAGCGTCTGTACGCGATTACTCTTTTCCAGCAGACGCATCACCAGGCTTTCGCCATAAATCGTGGGCATGGTGCCCACCCGGATATCCACCCGCGCCCCGCGATGATGAATCTGGATGTGCCCGTCCTGCGGCATGAACCGTTCCGCAATGTTCATGTCCGCCATGATCTTGATGCGCGAGACAATCGCCGCGTGCAACTGCCTCGGCGGCGGCGCGGTCTCCTGCAACAAACCGTCAATGCGGTAACGTAACTGTAAAAAATTCTCAAACGGCACGATATGAATGTCGCTCGCCCGCTCCTGGATGGCGGTGGAAACAATCAGGTTCACCAGATTCACCACCGTGGGCTCATTGGCCATCACCTCGATGTCATGGAGCGTCTTGCCTTCCCCGCCCACCGCCCGGCCTGCCGCCATCTTCTCGAGCATCTTCTCAACCGTCACCTGATAGCGTTCCGTGACCGTTTCAACAATTTCCTCGGCGGGAAAAACCTCTTCCACCACTTCCAAACCCGTCAGCAGGCGGATGTCATCAATCACCCGGGCATTCCCCGGCGTGGCCGTGGCAATATGCAGACAGCCATCCTGAATCTTGAGCGGGAGAACTTTGTGAAGCTTGACGAAGTCGGCCGGCAGCGCGCGCAGCAGCTCGGGCGAAACCGGAAACTTGGATGCGGCGACGCCGGAACCTTGAACCGGCTCCAATTGTTGAATTTTTGGAGCAAAGTCCGTATCCACTTCCATACCTGCCTGATTGATTGCCATGAATAATCCCAAGCTTGAACCCCGTCAACCATACATAGTTGCGCGGTTGATTCGACGCACAGTAACCCCGAGCGCCGGTGCAACACCATAAAAAACGTTCCGCGACCGCATTTATCCATCAATAATCACCTGCCGTCTGACGAAACTAATCGGCCCGCCACTCATCATCTCATCGGCTACTACCACTTTTTCCGGCATTCGTTACGAGATCTTTTGACCACTGATGCAAAAAAAAGTTCAATCCCATTAATCGATAATGATTAAGCGGACGACAGTTAGCAGGAATAGACACCGTCAGCCATTATATCCTTTGAAATATTTTTGAGAAAATTCTTCCCGCCCCCGGCCTCGCGGGTCGGCCTGCAAAGATTACAGCCGCTTGCGCCCCAAACACCCCTCGCTTTGCCGATCACGACCGCTGCCGTCAACCATCGTCCTTCTAGTCGCGGCCGGCCAGATTCAGACGCATGTGAAACCGAGATGATCCACCTTTTAAGCCCCCAACCACGCAAACCCTTTTGAGGTCGGGAATTGTATTCTGCCATGCTTGCGCAGGCGGCCGCCTTCTTTTCCAAAGCTGTGTCAAGCCACCTTAGATGATCCCCCTTTGCGCCGGCTGACCAGCCAGAGAATAAAGAACGGAATCATCCACAGCAGATTGATCCAGTGCCAGTGCCGGTTCACCGCCTGCGACCAGTGCAGTAACGGATTGGCTTCGATTACCTGCCGGGCAAGCTCCGTATTGGCCTGCGCCGCCACGGCGTACTCGCCCAGGGCAAAGCCGTGTGCCAGCGCAAAATCTCCCGCCGCCGCGTTCCAGGCAAAGGTCAGGCACCCACCAAAGGCCTGCCACCCGATGATCAGCCCGCCAAACAATCCCCAGACCCCCACCGCAATCCCGCCCAGCACACAACCGCCCAGCGCGAGCCCGCCGATGGACAGCACGCCCACCGAAATCGCCCCCAGACTCACCGGCGCAATCGCCAAAGTCCCCATGGCAAACAGTCCCCCGATGGCACGCGCCCCCACAGCAATCCACGCTTTGACCGGTGGCCGCAGCATGGCAAAGCGGTCCCCCACCCGGATATGCACCAGCGGCAGCCCCAGCAAGGCAAGCGGACTGCGATATTCCCACGCCACCGGCGGCAAATTCCCGCCATGTTCGTTGGCCAGCTTTTGGGCCAGATAGGCATGGGCCTGCCGCCGGGATTTCAATCCCAGATACAGTATGACCGGAAAAATCGTCAGCACAATGGCCGTGGCAAACACGCCGGACAAATAGGATCGGTCCGCCTGATGACGGGTGCACCACAGCATCACCGCCGCAAAGGGAATGCATACACCCAAAGTAATGAGCGCGATTTTGCGGTAGAGCGCCTTGATCCCCTGCCGCTCCGCCTCGGATTGCGCACCCGCCAGACTCATCCGGTAACCCAGATAATTCGGCAGAAAAACCATCACCGGCCCCAGCAAAACGCCGAACACGCCCATGATCCCCGCCGCTTTCGCCGTGGACCCGCCCTTCACCGCTGCGCCCACCGTGGCCGCCTTCGCCGAAAAACTCAGCGCCGGCAGCGCCGCCAGCACACCCACCGTGAACGCCTTGCCCGGATTCGTCCGCTCCAGCGCGCCTTCCACAAACAGCCGCACCTGCTCGTGCAATAATTTCCGCCCCCGCGAAAGCCGTTGCTTCACCGCGTCCTCGCTCAGCTCCAGACTTTCTGCGACCGCCTCAATCGATTTTTGTTCCCGATAAAACAGCACCAGCGGTTCCCGGTAGATTTCCGGAATCTTCTCCAGCGAACGCCAGAGAATGGCCTGTTCCTCCTGCGAAATCGTATACTCCACCGGCAACGGTTCCGCCGAATGGGATTCCGGCGCATCGTCGAGCGATTCCGCCTCGCGGGCCGGTTCGCGACCCTCGCGCCGCAGGAAATTGTTGATCCGATTGCGGGCAATGCCGCAGAGCCACGAGCGCAGCTTGTGCCGTTCCCGCAAATGGCCCAAATGATTCCACGCCGTGATAAACGTTTCCTGGGCCAGATCCTCGCTCTCGCCCAGACTGCCCGTCGCACTGTACGCGAGCGAACAGATCAACGATTGATACCGCGAAACAATCCGCTCGAACGCCTCGCGCTTCCCCGCCAGAGTATCGCGCACCAGCTCGGCGTCATTGTCAGTCACCACACTCATTCTTTTGGATGTCATCATATCGTCGCATGAGTGGCCCCAAAAGGCGAGCAGGTGACAAAGTTTTGGATTTTTTAAACAGAAGGGAACTAAGAAAACGAAGATTCTTCGTTGCCTTTGTTATCTCCTGTTCAATCCCCCAGTGCTCTTTAGCGTTCAGCCTTCAGCCTTTTTCAATGGCTGTTGGGCATACGATGTTGGTTGGTGGATGTTCCCCCTGCCTATAATAGCGAAGCGACCTCTTCCACCGTGAACCCATGCAACTTCACCGTCTTATGCCGCGAAGTCTGCCCGCGCAACAGTTCCACGCGATTCTTCGCGCAGCCCAGGTGCCCGGCCAGAAATTTCACCAGCGACTCGTTCGCCGCCGAATCCACCGGCGGCGCCGTCACCTTGATCTTCAGCTCATCGCCCAGCGCCTCGCCGATTTCATTCGCGGAAGCGCGGGGCTGGAGCTTGATCGCCAGCAAGGTGCCACCCGGGGTGGCCCGCAAATACGTCGGCAGCGACACAGGCAGCGGACCGACCGGTCAGTTGATCGCCAGCAATTCCACTTCAAAAATCAGCGTGGCATTCGGCGGGATCGCGCCCGGATACCCGTCGCGACCATAGGCCAGCTCCGGCGGAATCGTCATCTTAACCTTGTCGCCAATTTTCATCGTCGCCACGCCGACATCCCAGCCCGTGATCACCTGGCCCGCGCCAAGCACGAACGCAAACGGCTCATCGCGATCCACCGAGCTGTCGAACTTGCCGCCATCGGTAAAGGTGCCCGTGTAATGAACCGTCACCGTGTCGCCCTTTTTCGGGGCGGCGCCGGTGCCGGTGACAATTTTCTCAATTTTTAATTCAGGTTTGGCCATCCCCAATTTTCCGCAGGAAAGGCCGGGGCGTCAATGCTGGTTTGGGAGTTTTTGAAAATGATGGGATAGCGTGAAATCGCGAATGAAAATATTCCAAGCGAGTAGTTATCCCCAACCTCGACTCTCGCTGGCAAGGAAATTAATTATGCAACAAACAAAATAGCACATGAAGGGGTCGGTCAATAGTATTGCGCCATTATTTGACTCTTTAGCGTACGTGGCCATAAATGCCCGAACGGCCTGGCAGGCGTTGCCTTTAAAAATTCAATCCTGACCAGAGTTCAGAATTTCACCGCCCCGATTTCAGCCAGCCAATCCAGCCATTGCTCATGAACTATTTGACCGGAAACCATTTCAGCAGTTCCGCCGCCACCAATTCATGCCCCTTCCGGTTGGGATGATTCACCTGTGCCATGATATCCCCCAGTTGACCGCCCGCGTGGACATAGTTTTGAAATTGCGCCAGGCTGTCCACCAGGCCGACGTGATATTCCGCCGCGAGACGCCGGATCAGTGCCGCGTGCTGGTTGAGCAGATCCTGCGGGTCATCCAGCCGGGCCGAAAGATCGCCCGTGGGCGTAAGCAGGATCACCTTGATGCCCTGCTTCATCGCGGCTTCAATCATCGTTCGCCAGGCCTTTTCGGAACGCGCCAGCCCAATGCGCCGGTCGTTCAAGGCATAATCAATGGTCACCACTTCGGGGCGCAGCGGGAGCACGTCGGTGGCAAACCGGGCCGCCCCCTGCTCCGAATCTTCGCCGCCAATGGCCGTCACAATCACATTGATGACCGCATGCGGATACCGGTCACACAACCCCTGATGCAACAAGTGCGGATAGGCGTCAAACGTATGCACGGCGGGCGTTTTGAAATAACCCGCCGGTACGCTATGCCCGTGGCAAACAATGTTGACGGTATGATTCTTCGGCCAGCTGGCGAACAGTTCGGCGGTGATTCCCGCCAGATAGGTCTGCGGGTCCGCCGCCGCCGGGGCGGTGACGGCTGGCGGTGTTGCCTGGCTTCGGCCGGTCGAAGCTCCGTTGGCAAACAGGCAGAAGGTTACCAGCAACCAGCCGATGGTTTGATTGAGTTTCATGGTAAGATTGGCCGTTCAGACCGCAGTTCAAGGCATTGGGTAAACGGATTATTCATGATCAGTGGTCAGAATGCTCACCGGCCCCAGCAACCCGGATGGAAGCAAAGGCGAATGGCTGGTGTAGCGGTTAACACTGGCCCACGTGAACCGTTTTTCCGCCGGCAACGACTGGTCGCCAATCAGCCGGTTGGGCCAAAGATTGGCCACCTCGATTTCCAGTTGATTGTCCCCTGCCCGAATGGCCTCACTGATATTGACGCGCCAGGGATAACACCACACCACGCCGAGATCGCGGCCGTTCAGCCGCACCCGCGCCAGATTCTTCACCACCCCCAGGTCCAGATAGTATTTGCCGCCCGGGGTAATCGTGCCCGGTGCCACGGAAATGGTTTTCCGATAGACCGCCTTGCCGGAGTAAAATTTAATCCCTGGCTCCGCCCGCTTCGTCCAATCCGCCAGCGAATCAAACGTCACCGCCGCCGGCCCGCCCCAGTGCGGATCAAAACTGACCTCCCACGGACCGGTCACCAGCTGACCGCCGCCCCGCACCAGCCAATCATTTTCCGGCGTGCGATTAGTGATGTTGTTGCCCGCCTCCGAATATTCCACCCGTAGCTCCTTAACATGGCCATAGGCGGGGTCCCGGCCAAACTGCTCGCTGGTCACGACCAAACCAAGCCGCCCGTCATGCACTTGCGCCGCAACCATGGCCGTCACATCCATTTCGGCAGCCCCATCGATGGCGGCATAAACTGCCTTGTTAATGTGCAACCGGCCTGGTGACGCTCCCACCGCTGGCAGCCCGATCAGTTCGGGAAAATTGTCGCCCTTTGCAACCGGCTGGGGCGCGATGGCCTTCCGAAAAATCACAAAGCACGATTGCTCCGGCTCAAACCGCATCGGCACCGTGGTGCGACCGTCCTGCCCGGTGAACTGCGGCAAATCGCGCGTCTCACCCGTCATTGGATCAAACAATTCCGGCTGGCGTCCGCTCACCCGGAATGTGCAATTGGCCGTCTCCGTTCGGTCTTCCCGATTGGCCAGAAAGTAAATCTCGGCTTCCCCATCGTGCCGGTGAGTGAATCGGATCGGCCCGTCGGCCGTAAAATCCGGCGGTGTATCCATGCCCGCCAGCAGATTGGTCACCAGGGCAAAATCGCCGTATTGATCCATCGGCTGCCGCTCCGAAGTCCGCCAGACCACGCGGCCTTTGCCCAGCCGGTGTTCAGTCACCGTTTTGCCATCGCAATCTCCCCAGATATCACGCGCGATTTGACGCACTTCGGTATCGCCTTTGGGATAATTTTCCAGACTGGGCGAGGTTACGGGCGGCGGCCCAAAGACCGTCGCCCCGGCACGCACAAGCTGTTCCACTTTGCGCAACAAACCCGGCGTCATGGTCGTCCGGTCCGGCAGCACCAGCACCCGGTACGTCGTGCCACCGGGAAAAACCAGGTTGCCGTTTTTCACCGTGGCGCGTTCGCGCAATGTTTCCGGCGCGCAGCCGTCAAAATTGTAGCCCAAATGATCCGCCGGCGTCCCGGCCATGGCGGAGGGCGGTGGACGAAATACAAACGGCGCGCCCTCCGCCGCCAGGAAGCAGACATCCGCCACGGTCACCCCGCGTTGCAGCAGAAACTGGCAGCGCGCCAGGTATTCGTGATAAGCCGGCACCATGTCCCACCAGGTCTCGGTGCGATCCCAATGCACGCCGTAAGGCCCCATCGTCATGCCCGGCCAACGGCCAGTCTCGGGCTGCGCCTGAAAGCGGTGAAAGTCGAGCCGGTTCACACCCTGGCAGAATGCCCAGTCACCCTGCTGTTTGAGCGCCGCCGGGTCCGCCTTCCAATCTTCCCCAGGCTCGCTCGTAAAGGCTTCGGCCGCCACCATCGGCCGGCCACAGGTGTGTGCAATCGACGCAGCTTCAATCACGCTGAACGCCGTGTCGTAACCGAGATGCCAGAACTCGCATTGCGGCACATCCGCCACCCGGCCCAGCGTCAGGTCGCCAGCCGGATTCAAATCGTAAGGCTCGAGCGAAAAGGTCAGTCCATGCCGATGGGCCAGTTCGGCCAGATGCCCCACATGATTGTCCACGGTCAGTTCCTGCGCCGTGTGCCGCAGATCCCACAGAAAGCGCTCTGACATGTCGCGACTGCCCACCAGCTTGCCTGCCAGCACCGGCAAATACGGCAGCGGATCGTAGCCCCGGCGGTGACGGAATTCGGCGCGAAATTGCGGCGACCAGTTCTGCGAGCTCATCTCCCAGCTGTCAAAATGCAACATCGTCAGCCCGGCGGCGGGATTGGTTCGCGGTCCGATTTTATCCAGCAATTTCTGCACGTAATCGGCAAAATGTGTGTCCAACGCCGCGCGATCAAACTTGCTGGTCTCGAACCCCAGACCGGGCAACGGCGAGGGCCGCGTCGTCTGCCCCGTGAGCGTGCGGCCCAGCCGCAGAATCGTCCAGTTCCCCGGCGGCACCTGCCAATCCAGCCGGCCATCGGCGGAAAGCCGGCGCGTCAAATCCCGCACCTCCCCGGTCGCAATGCACTCCGCCGGAGCCAATGGCGTCTCATCATGCGACGCCGTCAGAAATGCCTTTACCCCCGGCTGCGAGGAAAACGGGGCGCGATAATAGAGCGCCTTTTCATCCAGATCGGGAATCCGGTTCGTCCCCGTCGGCGTGGGAAAGGCCAGCACCGCCTCGTCCCGGTAAAACTCCCGCCATTGCTTTTTGAGCTCCGGCGTCAGGGTGCCCTCGCCGAAAAACGGTTTGCGCGGCGCTGGCTGCGCCAGCCCGCCGGAAAAGTTCGCCGGTCCCGTGACATTCGTGGCGCTGGCCACCAGAACCTGCATTGCCAGGTCCGGCGTAATCCACGGACCGCCCGTGCCGCACCAGCCCGGACCGGACCCGAGCGCGATTTGCAAATTCCGCTGCTCCGCCTCGTGCACGGCGGCCACCACCAAATCCTGCCACTCCGGGCTCATGAATTTCACCGGCCCGCGCGGCAGCCCCAGATCCACTTCCAGAAAAATCCCGCCGCCGATCCCCGCCGCCTGCATCGCCGCCAAATCCGCCGTCATCCCCTCGCGCGTCAGATTGCCATCCATGAAATACCAATAAACCCACGGCCGCGCCGAGGCCGGCGGAGCGGCAAACCCATTGTCCAACAAATCCCCCGCCATGGCATTCCCGGCTGGCCAGGCGCCCGCCAGCGCGACCTCAAATAACATGGACAATCCGAGTGCCTTAAAAAATGAATTGGGTATTCTGCTCATATGTCAACCGGGGACTTGGTGCCTATTTTGCACCGTTGATGCCCTCCAGTCGACATTTTCCACCGTTGTTCCCCCCCAATTCCAAAATATTGAGGCGTTCCACTGGTGATTTGGACGTGAAGCAGGCGTTCCCAAGTATTGCCCGTTTTTGTCCGTGCCCACCCCCTCCGAACACCCCCGGAGTCAGAATCAGCCACCAAATGAAGCCATTTACCCTTCTCCACTCGCAATACTCCAACCGCGCCCCCACGCTCCCTCCCCATCTGCGTGCATCTGCGGTTAAAAATAATTGCGTCCAGCGTCACGCGGTTTTGATTAACACCCGGCCATTTACCGCCGGCCAAAACGAACCTTGGACCGCTAATGTCCACCTCGCCAAGCCATGATGAGCCAAGTGAAAATACACATTCCAACCCAGCCAACCAGCGCCAGCCAAACGCCCGCCACCGCTCCACGCGCCTCTTCCTCGGTCATTGGATGTTGGGCGTGGTGGCCGTCCGCACGGACTGTTGGTTGTCGGATGTTTCCCTGTTTTTATCATTAACCACCTAATCCCATGAAACGCACCGGCAAAATCGCCCGCCTCCCGCATCACCTCCGCAACCAGCTCAACCTGCGCCTCCACAACGGTGAATCCGGCGTGGACCTCATAAAGTGGTTAAACACCCTCCCCGAAGTCCAGGCCATCCTCGCCGAACATTTCAACGGCGTCCCCATCAGCCCCCAAAACCTCTCCGAATGGAACAACGGTGGCTTCCTCGACTGGCTCACCACCCAGGAACTCTTGGAAGACGCCCGCGAATTCGCCGCCAACACCGCCGAACTCCCCGGCTTCACCGACGGCGAGCTCGCCAACGCCCTGGCCCACGCCATCACCGCCC